>USJX01000098.1 GCA_900555035.1 uncultured Prevotella sp. | reverse complement strand
CCTCTCTGTTTTTCCAAGCAATGAGGTCTTGCATGATAAATCTTTCCATATATTGATTTTTTGCTGCAAATATACTGAAAATTAACGAGATAACAAAATATATCACATTTTTATGAGGGACTTTTTGAAAGATTAGCACACTTTTATGAGGGACTTTTCGAGTCATTCAAACACTTTTATGAGGGACTTTCTACATTTTGTTAATCAAATCCATTCATCACAAGCAGTATGCCAATGCCTCCACTTTCCAGTCATCAATACTTCGACGGTCTTCCGAGAAGTTGATGCCCACCTTGTATTTCTTTCTGCTGTCATCGGCAAAGGCAGCGAGATAGTCCTTGCAGTCGATTTGCTCCATCGCTACCTCTGTATCCTTCTTGTATTTCAGTTCCATTACATAGATGCTGCGCTTGGTTTTCAGCACCATATCGATTCTGCCATCAGATGTAGGCATCTCAGGAGTAACATCACATCCGAGGATTAACAATATGGTGTAGAGCACGGCTTGGTAATGGCGTTCATTATTGTTGACCAATGTGTATGGGAACGTCTTGTAGAAAGTCTGGAGATGAGGGAGGAATGCCTCCATATTGTCCTCGGCACTCAGGATGAAGTTCTTTGCCCATGCCATGTAGATAGCATCACGGTCGCCCATGCCGTCTGGAGCATAATAGCGGAAGAGGCTGTTGGAGAATCCCTTGCGCACCTCTTCATTAGGGAAGGCAAGCTTGTATAATTTCGCCAAACGATTGTATGACTTGATTGTGAGATAGCCGCTTTGATATAATACCGGTACAGGGTCAACAATCTTCTCTGTTGGAGTATCGAAGCGGTCGGAGGTTGTCCAAATGTCGTCCAACTGGAGCATATCGACATTTTTCTCTTGAAGCAGTTCTATCAGGAAGGTAGGAGTACCAGTAGAGAACCAATAGCTATCAAATTCATGGGTCTCTAAGCAATTGAACATGCTGTAAGGATTATACATATCGGCACCTTTCCCACTAAAGTGATAGCCATCGTAATTATATCTCAGCTCAGCTAAGGCCTCCTCATAGTTCATATCATTGGCTTGCGCCAATTCCTCTATGTCATCGTGGAAATTTTCCAAGAGCTCTTCCTTGCTGATGCCACAGATAGAGCTGTACTTGTCCCACATGCTGATATTCGTGATATTGTTCAGTTCGCTGAAGATGCTCAACTGGCTAAACTTGGAGATACCAGTTAAAAAGACAAAATGAAGATTGTCCTCTTCAGCCTTCAAAGGACTGAAGAAGTTGCGCATGATGTCACGTATCTTGTCCTGCAAGTCCTTGTCTTTCATAGAGTCGTGAATCGGCGCATCATATTCATCGACGAGCACAACCACATTCCTGTCGGTCTTTTGCTTGGCGGCATTGATGATGCGAATCAATCGGACATTAAAAGCCTCGGTACTAACAGAAGTTATTTGGTATAAATCCTCGTATGTTTCAATAATCTTATCAAGAGTTTCTATCAGACTTTCCATATTATAGTATTTCCCCTTGCTAAGATCAAGATGGATAACGGGGTGTTTCTCCCAATCTTTTTCCAAGGCTTCCAGCTTCAGCCCTTTGAATAGCTCTTTCTTTCCTTCGAAGTAGGCTTGTAGGGTTGTGACAAGGAGTGACTTTCCGAATCGTCGAGGACGACTCAGAAAGCAATATTTCTTCTCATGCACCAACTCATTGTATATCAATTTTTATTATTATCTTTGCATAAAATTACAACATCAGGGTATGGAATAAGACCGACTACTCATTAGTCCCACAGATCGTAAACTATGTTCCGTCCCCACACCCTTACATCAGAATCTGGATAGTTCAAAGGACATAGACCCCGTATTTGCAATGATAGCTCATGATGTATAGATGTTTGTTTAAATATAAATATTACGACTATGACTTACGTAGGAATTGATGTCAGCAAGGCAACTTTCGTTGTCGCTTACTCATCTGCCAAAGGCAGTGAAACCAAAACTTTCAAGAATACCGTCAAAGGTATTCGAGAGTTTATCCAGACCATATCTCCAAAAGAGAACCATTGTGTATTGGAAGCAACAGGCAACTACAGTATGTTACTTGTTTATTTGCTCTCCAAGGCAGGTTTTGTTGTCAGTATGGAGAATCCTCTGAAGATAAAGAACTTTGCACGTGTCATGCTCTCAGTTGTCAAGACTGATGAGATTGATGCTCGCCTCATAGCCTTATATGGTGAGAGAATGCAGCCTGCTCCATTCAAACTTCGCAATGACTCCATCTTGTTGCTTAAGCAGAAACGCACTGTATTGCGTCAACTAAAGAAGCAACTTACAGCCAACACAAACCTAGAAGGTTCGCTTAAAGTCCTGCCATTCATTGATTCTAAAAGCAAGAAGGTTCTTGAAAAGACCATCAAGTTTCTACAGAAACAAATCAAAGAAATGGAGGAAGAGTTAACCTCCTTGGCTGAGATTGAGTACAAGAAACAGATGGATTTGCTCACATCTATTAAGGGAATTGGAGCGACACTTGCAGCAGCACTCATAATTGCCACAGGTGGATTCACCTACTTTGATAACGCCAAGCAACTTACTCGATACTTGGGATTGTCGCCTACTTACCAACAGTCTGGTACGTCAGTCAATGTCAAAGGTCACATCAATCGCAATGGAGATGCTCACTTGCGAAGCCAGCTTTATATAGGAGCCATGGCTTCATTACGGTGCAACACCGAATGCAAGGCATGCTTTGACCGATTGCGATCTAACGGCAAGCCTGGGAAAGTTGCAATCATTGCCGTTGCAAACAAACTCATTAGGCAAGCCTTCGCTGTGGTAACACAAGAGAAACCCTATGTTGATGGGTATAAGTCTGTAAAGCCATAAACCATCTCTCCTGCTGAGGGAACGCCTTGGCGGCTAGGGGCTGAGCAGTCAGCCCCGACGAGCCTCTATGTACCTACGAAAAAGCATATTTATGCTAAATTTCGTTAACTGTATTCGTTTTTTTATTATAGTTCATAGATTAAGTCGGTCTTATCTACATATACATAATTTCCCTCTATGATATTCTTGAAAGTCTGTATTCCGAGAGGATATCTTCTACCTTTCATAAGCTATTCCCTTTAATTATGGTGACAAAGTTAAGGTATTTTTCTTGATTAACCAAACATTTTGTAGTCTTTTAGCCCGATAACTCAAAAAAAGCATTAGCTTTGCACCTTCAAGTCCTCATACATTCCTCCATGGATAAGTAAAGCAAACGAACCATGTTCAAAATCTTTTATTTTTTATCTCCAAACATTCCCGCCTAAAAGTGCAAACCTACCTCAAAAATATCATCTTAAATGGCTCTACTTTCGAATAAAAGTTGTACTATTGCAATACCTTTTTGGCTCTAAGGTTATAATTACCACTTAAAGCCAATCTATTTTCTGCCCTTAACTATCTGCTCAAAATGCAGCTGCCCCCATTCTATGACGTAACTGATTTCTCGCAAGAAGTCCTTGGCTATTGGTGTGAGAGAATATTCCACCCTTGGAGGAACTTCTTCAAATCTCTCTCTTGTAACAAGTCCTTCTTGCAGTAGATAATCAAGCGTTGACGCAAGTACTTTTTCCGAAACCTGGGGAATAGTTCGGAAAAGTTCGCTGAAACGGATGCTTTCCTTTTCGCATTCCTCTATACGGAGCATCACGACCAATACCCACTTCTGACTCATCCATTCCAAGACAGGAGCGGCTTGGCAATAATCATAATTGAGTTTCTTCTTCATAATCTTCAATACTTACCTTTTGGTTAGGGGCATAAAGCCAATACGATGATTTCTTTTGTCGGTATTTCCTTACCTTTGCACCATCAATTTTGATGATACCATTATAATAACGTAAAAAAGAAAGGAAATAGTATGCAACCCACATTACATTTTGACGGTCCGGTGTGGCGACCTCCTTATGAAGCCACTTCACAACTCTTGCAGGTCACAGCTGGCTGTACTTGGCATCGCTGCAAGTTCTGCACGCTCTATGGCAAGCAGAAGTTCCGTATGTCTCCTATGTCGGAAATAGAGGAAGACTTAAAAGTAGTCCATTCTTTCCAACCACGAGCTCACCGTATATTTCTTACAGGTGCCAATCCTTTTGTGCTCACCACGAACCGCCTGACTGACATTGCATTGCTCATCAGAAAATACGTAGGCGAAGGACACCCTACCATCGGTTGTTTCTCTCGAATCACGGATATTCGCAACAAGACGGTAGAGGAACTGCAACAGCTCCACCACTTAGGTTTCGATTATCTTACCATTGGCGTAGAGAGTGGCGACAGTGAAACTCTAACAAGGGTCAACAAAGGATATCTGTCCGAAGACATCGTTGAACAATGCCGTAAACTTGAAGAAGCAGATATACATTATCACTTCTTCTATCTCGTCGGATTAGGTGGTCATGGAAACGGTGAAAGAAACGCTCTGCGTTCGGCAGGGGTTTTCAACCAACTTCACCCAGTAAGCATAGGTTTCCTCTCGCTAACATTATTTCCAGAAAGCCAACTCTACCAAGAAATTCAAGAAGGTAAGTTTGAGGAGGCAACAGAGCATGAGCGTTTCGATGAGATGATAACACTCATAGAGCATCTGCATATCCAGACGCATATTCTGGGGCGAACGGTTAGCAATCCTGTACCATTTACCGGTTCCTTGCCTCATGACAGAATTTCGTTACTGCAAAAACTAAGAGATGCAAAGGCGAAATTGAGCGAAGAACAGTTGAGGAGTTATCGTGACAGCATAGAATCGTTGTAAGCAGTCCGAAGAAAAGGCAGAGAGTCTACAAGTACTCTCTGCCGTCAGTCTCGCTGCTTTTTCTTCTTGGGGTAAGGTATCCAGGAAAAAGAATTTCTACGTTGAACTTTGAAGAAGAGGGAGGAAAAAACCTTCATATAATTCCATATAGCTTATTCGCTTTGGTTGCAAGTGAGGATAGTATATGTTACGTTTTTAGCTATAATAACATGCAGTTTAAGTACAATGACATACCAATGATGAAAGGAACATACCATATATCTCAAAATGGGACCATGTTGTCTTTCGACTTAAAAGGAGAAAATAGTACCTTCGAACATACCTTTAAGGTAAAAAACGATAATGTTGCATACCTTCTGTCAAACATGTCAAGCATAAGCACGCTACCGAAACCTATTTAACGGCAAGTTTTACTGACGTAGAAACGGGCACTGACTTTCCGCATGTATTCATAGGAAATAAGTTTCTCAAGAATTTACCCAAACGAGAGTAGAAGCTCGTATAACAGTATTGAATTAAACGCAAACGTGTTTCTTCCGAAAGACGAAAATATGTACCAATGGGATTCATAAAGGCAGGGACAATCGTTACAGACCGCGTACAAATAATTCCAGCAGCCAGCCTTTATCACAACTGTTCAAGAGGTATACGAAACCGCATTAACAGTCACAACCCTTGCCACATAGCCATTAGGCAAAGATGGCATATCAACTACCTCTTTAACTGGATGCTCCTTAAGGAACTCCTCCCAGGAGGTATGAACTACTTTTAATTTATTGTTCTCTTTCATATCTACAAGCGCTTAATATAAATCAGTATAGAAGAACAAGTTCATTATTCCCCACAATAATGTTCCCAATCTGTCTCGTTCAGGTATTTCTCCACTTGAGCCTTGATTTCGGGAATATTCTCCTTTGCTGTTGCCCAAAGAATACGAGGCAACACCTGCGAATAACCATGCACCAAAACATGGCGCATACCTTCCACCTGTTTCCAAGGAATCTCCGGGTGACTTGCCTTGAATTCCTTGGTCAGCATATAAGCAGCCTCGCCTACTATCTCTATATTTTTCATCGTTGCAAAATAGACTAAAATATTTGAGGAAAACTCCTCAAACTCTATCCCATCAATGATTTTGAGTACGTTGGAAGAATACTCCACAATATCTTCCAGTCTTCCTTTATCCCTAACTAGCTCTCTCATATACCAAGATTTTATCTTGTTCCACACTCTCCTGAGCATACGGACGCAAAGAGCCATCAACAACCAAGTCAACTTCACGACCTAGCAGTTGCTTCAAATCCTCATACATTCCTCCATGAGTAAGCAAAGTAAACGAACCATGCTCAAAATCGGGGACAAAGAGAATATCTATATCGCTCTGAGCCTTTTCTTCACCACGAGCAAAAGACCCAAAGATCCATGCCTTCAACACAGGCTTCCTAGACATATAATCATGGATTATACGTATAATTTGATATCTATCCATATTTACCTCCTCATTTTAAATAGTAATCACGCTGCAAATATACACCTTTTATTTTTTATCTCCAAACATTCCTGCCTAAAAGTGCAAACCTACCTCAAAAAAATAATCTTAAATGGCTCTACTTTCGAATAAAAGCAATAAAAGATATTTATAGTCGATTCAACTCTGCATTACCGGCACCAGTTCCCTTATACTTGCTACGTGTGGTATTGAACTTATAGCGAAGGGTGAGTTGCAGGTCTCTCGTACCTCGCTTAGACACTTGCAAGAGTTCCATCTTCTGGTTATAGAGCAAGTCGGCATCCCAACATTTATAAAGCAGGTCGTTGCCTTTTATTTCCAAGGTAAGGGCATCCTCTAGGAATGACTTGCTGATGCTGACATCCAGTACATGCTGCTCTTTGGCAAGATATACATTCATCGTATTACCCTTGCTCTGATAGCGATAATCCACGTTAAGGGTGATGCCGCATGGCAAGGAGAAGGCATTGTTGAAGTTGCCCATGAAGATAGGACGATTCAAGCGATAAGATGCCACATCAGTATGGAGGGTGAACCAGGGTTTCTGCATACCCAAGTTGATTTGCGGTGCCCAAATGCCTATCTTTGGAGCGGCACTGATGTAGGCGGTCATGCTCTTGAGACTCTTCACATTCTTACGACTTATCATGGTAATAGCTTCGTTCCCAGGTATTTGCTCCGCCCAATAGATGATGGCATTGCGAGAGTCCTTGTAGTTGACCATAAACTGTATGAACTTCCATACACCCGATAATTCCACTCTGTGATTGGTTTCGTTGTCGAGATAAGGATTACCTGTTTGGCGAGTAAATCGATTCATATAAGATACATTGTTGCTCAGTTGACTATATGAAGGACGAGAGGTCTTTACCGAATAGCTCAACTGTGCCATTACCTTACCTATCTTCGCACCATAGCTGATGGTAGGAAAGAGGTTGCGGAAGGAGCGACTCTGCTCGGGCTGATAGATGCCTGCATCATAATACTTGAATCTTACATACTCGTATCGCAATCCCGCCGTGATGTTTCCTATCGGGGTGAGGCGCGCATATTGGATGAATGGACTTGCCGTCTGCTCCTCCAACTTGCTATAAGAGTTGGCGAGGAGGTCGGTGCGGTTCACTTCGTAGTCATCGTTACGATGAGTATTGATATACTCTGCCCCATAGGAGAAATTACCGCCTAAGAGAGGAGAGGTAATTACGAGTTTGGTGGCTACCATCTTGTTGCAAACACGATTCTTGGAGTTGATGTTACGAGAATCGTGCTCCTGGCTCTGTTCATCGCTATAGGCATAAGCCCTGTTTGTACTGAAATAGAGGTCGGTATTCAGGTCAATAGTGGTCTTGCCCCAAATGCCGTTGTAGTAGGCATTCAATTGATGGCTAGGGTTGTTCTTGTCGACCGTCAGACCATCGGTTTTGAAATAGTCGTAAAACTTACCGTCGGCTGTCACCTGACTATCGAAAAAATCTTTTGAGCGAGAATAGCCTGGCGAGGTCAAGGTGTATCTCGCACCAATGGAATGATTGGCATTGAAATCATAGCTAAAACCACTGATAAGACGATGCGATTCTATACGACCTGTTACTTCGTTGTTGTTATGCTGTTGCCAAAGCGTATCGACATGTACAGCCTGCTCGTAGGTGGCCTTTTGCATCCATGTTGCATCCGAGAACTTATAAGTGGCAAAGAGATTCAGACCATTATGGCGATAGTTCATGTTAACCTGTTGGATGGTATTGTCGTGCTTATTATACCAATACACAGAGCGAGTATCAAAGCCGATACCTTCGCCTTTCTTCTTGATGGTCTTGATTTTGATTACCGAATTTACCGAAGCATCGTAGGCGGCTCCTGGATTCTGGATGACTTCCACACTCTTGATGTCGGAAGATTTGATGTTATCCAACTCACTGATGTCTTGCATCTTCCTGCCGTTGATATATATAATAGGCGTACCCTTGCCGACCACCTCATATCCATCTTTCTTCTTCACGATGCTCGGCACATGCTTCAATACATCTTCTGCCGTACCCATCTTGCTAAGCACGGTTCCTGCCACGTTGGTCAGCAGTCCTTCGTGGGTCTTCTTATATTGAGGAAGATGAGCTTTCACCACCACTTCGCCAAGTTCTTTGGAGAACTTATCAAATAGGGTCGTGTCGGAAATCTGTTCACCATTAATGTTCTGTGCCATCATCTGTGTTATGGCAATGCCACAGAAGGATGCTACTAACGCAAGTCTTTTCATTTTCTTACTATTCTTTATGTTGTTACTATTCTTATTTGTTGCTAAATAGCAAGGCAACGGCTATGCCAAAAACATAAGCAACTGATTATCAGAATATATAGAAAAAAGGCCATAAGATGACCTGTCTAAATACTTGACACTGCTGTCTAGTTATTAGACAGAAAAGCCATCAAAAAGGTTGCGATGCGACATCATCTCTTTAATATACCTTAATTCCGCAACACTTTGATTTAACTTTATTTATAAGTACCTGAGCAAC
>USJX01000097.1 GCA_900555035.1 uncultured Prevotella sp. | reverse complement strand
AGCGAATACCGAGCGTCAGGGAATATGCCGTGCTGCTGGAGGTGAACGCCAACACAGCCGTGAAGGCATACGACCTGCTTGCCACCGACGAGATCATCTACAACAAGCGAGGCCTGGGCTACTTTGTTTCCGCTGGAGCCAAGAAGCAGATTAAGAAAACCCGCAAAAAGGAGTTTATGAAAGAAAGACTCCCGGAACTCGCCCGACAGATGCAGCTTCTCGACATCTCCATCGATGAAGTGAAGGAAGAGTTGGAGAAGAATCTCAAAAAGATAAAGATATGATGACACTATTCATCCTCAAATATATATTTATAGCTTCTGTTTTTGCCTTATATATAATAAGGTGTATGTAATAACGTTTTAAAAAAATAGCTACGCTTGCAACTTTCAGAAGGTTGCAAGCGTCTAACGTTTAAAATTCATATCAATAAACAAACGTATTATATGTCATTAATTCATCTAAAAGACGTCAACAAGACCTATCAGGGTGCTCAGCCACTCCATGTACTGAAGGGAATCGACCTCGACATCGAACGTGGCGAGTTCGTCAGCATCATGGGTGCTTCCGGCTCGGGAAAATCCACCTTATTAAATATACTGGGTATTCTCGACAACTACGATACGGGCGAATACCGACTCAATGATGTGCTCATCAAAGACCTCTCGGAAACCCGTGCTGCCGAATACCGCAACAAGATGATAGGCTTCATCTTCCAGTCGTTCAACCTCATCTCGTTCAAGACAGCGGTAGAAAACGTGGAGCTTCCACTCTTCTACCAGGGCGTTAGCCGCAAGAAGCGCCACGAACTGGCGATGGAATATCTCGACAAACTGGGCTTGAAGCAATGGGCCAACCATTATCCTAACGAGATGTCGGGAGGACAGAAGCAGCGTGTAGCCATCGCCCGTGCCCTCATCACCAAACCCGAAATCATCCTTGCCGATGAGCCTACCGGAGCCCTCGACTCCAAAACAAGCGTGGAAGTGATGGACCTGCTGAAGGAACTGCACCAAAAAGAGGGAATGACCATCGTGGTGGTAACCCACGAAAGCGGTGTAGCCAACGAAACCGATAAGGTTATCCATATCAAGGACGGACTCATCGGAAGCATCGAAGACAACAGAGACCATCATCTCGTATCGAAAGACTACGTGAAATAACTTTGAACTTGGAACATGAGAGAATTAATCAAAGAAATATGGAGCACGTCGAAGCGCAACAAGCTCCGCACTTCGCTCACGGGATTTGCCGTTGCCTGGGGAATCTTCATGCTGATATTCCTGCTGGGCGCCGGCAACGGACTGATTAATGCCCAGTTGCAGCAAAGCACCCGATTCCTTGCCAACTCCATGCGAGTATTCCCGGGCGAAACCTCCAAGGCTTACAAGGGACTGAAGGAAGGCAGAAGCATCACGCTCAACGACAGGGACATCCTCATCAGCAACCAGACCTACGGTCAGTACGTGGATGATGTGGGTGGAAGATTGGAACAGTATAACGTGAACATCAACTACGGCGATAATTATGTGGCAAGCCAGTCGTTGGTGGGTGTGGCTCCTACACATCCCAAAATCGACAAGACGGAGCTGATTGCCGGACGATTCATCAACGAAATCGATATGAAGGACCAGCGCAAGAATGTGGTGCTGAGCCGAAGCCAGGCCAAGGAACTCTGCAAAGACTACCGTTCGCTGGTGGGCAAGAACGTAAAGATCAGCAACCTCAACTTCCAGGTGGTAGGAATTTACAAGGATGATGAATCGCGCAACAATACCGATGCCTTCATCGCCTACTCCACCATCAAGACCATCTATGCCAAGGGCGATGATGCAGGAAGTCTGGAGTTCACCATCAAGAATCTGAAGACCCAGGAGGATAACGAGCAGTTTGAGAAGAACTATCGTGCCAGCATCAACAACAACCACCAGGCTGCTCCCGATGACGACCGCACCATCTGGCTCTGGAACCGATACATGGACAACATCCAGATGAACCAGGGAATCGCCATCATGCAGACGGCACTCTGGATAGTGGGTCTGTTCACCCTGCTGAGCGGCATCGTGGGCGTAAGCAACATCATGCTCATCACCGTGAAGGAGCGAACCCGAGAGTTTGGTGTAAGAAAAGCCATCGGCGCCAAACCTTGGTCGATACTGAAGCTCATCATCACCGAGAGCATCATTATTACCTCGTTCTTCGGCTACATCGGAATGGTATGCGGCGTGGCGGCAAACGAAATCATGGACGCAACCATCGGCCACACCACCGTAGATACCGGACTGTTTAAAGCCGCCATGTTTGTGAACCCAACGGTGGGCCTCGGCACCTGCATCGGTGCTACCATCGCTATCGTCATCGCAGGCACCATCGCCGGACTCATCCCAGCCATCAAGGCTGCAAGAATCCGACCGATAGAGGCGCTGAGAGCAGAGTAGTGATTAGTGATTAATGATTAGTGATTAATGGGGCTTACACCTTATTATATATAGACTATAAATATAGACTAGGCTATGCGATTAGATTTAGATACATATAAAGAGATTCTCGACACCATCACGAGGAACAAGAGCCGCAGTCTGCTCACGGGCTTCGGCGTGTTCTGGGGCGTGTTTATGCTCATCGCCCTGATGGGTGGCGGTCAGGGACTGAAGGAGATACTGCAGAACAACTTCGCAGGCTTCGCCACCAACACCGCCATCATCTGGGCGCAGAACACCACCAAACCCTACAAGGGATTCAACAAGGGGCGTTCCTGGCAGATGGAAGAGAAAGATCTGGAGCGACTGCGCCACAGAGTGCCCGAACTCGATGTCATCACCCCGCTGCTCTTCGGAGGCAACAAGTCGGTGGTGTTTGGCGACAAGAAATTCAGCGGCAGCACCCAGGGCGTGAATCCCGACTACGCCCAGGTTTCCGTGCCTAAAATGTTTTACGGCAGATACATCAACGAGATGGATGTGCGCCGCCAGCGCAAGGTTTGCGTCATCGGCAAACAGATTTACAAGACCCTCTTCCCCGGCGGCGGTGACCCATGCGGCAAGAGCGTGCGAGTGGATTCCACTTATTACACGGTGGTGGGTGTAGATTACCGTTCGGGAAATGGCGTGAACTTCGGCGGTAGAGCCGACGAAACCATCACCATTCCGCAAACCGTGCTCCGCACCGCCTACAACCGCGGAACCGCCATCGACATCATCGCCACCACCGGTAAGCCGGGCGTGGTGATGAGCAGCATCGCCCAGCGAATGCGTGAAACCATAGCCAGGGCCCACAACATCGACCCTTCAGACGAAAAGGGAATCATGGTGTTCAATACGGAGGTGCTCTTCCAGATGCTCGACAACCTGTTTAAGGGCGTCAACTTCCTCATCTGGCTGGTAGGTATCGGAACCCTTCTCGCCGGTGCCATCGGAGTTTCCAACATCATGATGGTAACGGTGAAGGAGCGAACCACCGAGATAGGCATTCGCCGAGCCATCGGCGCCACGCCAAAGATGATTCTCTCGCAAATCATCTCAGAGAGTATTCTCCTCACCCTGGTGGCAGGCATGAGCGGCATCATCTTCGGAGTAGCCATCCTGCAGATGCTGGAGATGGCGAACACCACGGATGGCATTCTCACCGCCCACTTCCAGGTAGATTTCTGGACAGCCATCTCCTCAGCCATCCTCATCTGCATCCTCGGCGGCCTTGCCGGACTTGCCCCAGCCTGGCGAGCCATGAGCATCAAGCCGGTAGATGCAATGAGAGACGAATAAAAGAAAAATAAGATATAAAAGATATGAAAAAGTATTCAAAGTTGATAGTTGCGGCGATAGTCGCCTTGATTTTCATCGGAACCTTCGTGTTCCTTTATGAGAAATCACAGCCTAAGCCTGTGGAATATACCGAGTTTACCCCAAAGATGGGCGATGTGTTGAAGACCACGGTGATTACGGGTAAGATTGAGCCTCGCAACGAGGTGAACGTAAAGCCTCAGATTAGCGGTATCATCACCGAAATCTGCAAGCAGGCAGGCGATTTCGTGCAGGCAGGCGAGGTTATCGCCAAGGTAAAGGTGATTCCGGATATGGGACAGCTCAGTTCGGCGCAGGCTCGTGTGCGCCTTGCCGAAATTAACCTGAAGCAGGCACAGGTAAACTATGGTCGCGAGGAACAGCTCTACAAGAAGCAGCTGGTCAGCGCCGATGAGTTTGACAAAGTGAAACAGTCGTTACAGCAGGCAAAGGAGGAGAAAGTTGCCGCCCTGGATGCGCTCGAAGTGGTTCGTGATGGTGTTTCCAAGAGCAACGCCAGCGCCTCTTCCACCCTCATCCGTTCTACCATTTCGGGAATTATCCTTGATATTCCTGTCAAGGTGGGTAACTCCGTGATTCTTGCCAACACCTTTAATGACGGAACCACCATCGCCAGCGTGGCAAACATGAACGACCTCATCTTCCGTGGCAACATCGACGAAACCGAGGTGGGCAACCTGGTAGTAGGAATGCCGATGAAGATTACCATCGGAGCGATGCAGGACCTGAAGTTTGATGCCGACCTGGAGTATATTTCTCCAAAGGCTGTAGAGAACAATGGCGCCAACCAGTTTGAGGTAAAGGCAGCCGTCCGCTCAGTAAAGGGCGGCAAGATCCGTTCCGGCTATAGTGCCAACGCCGAGATAGTATTGGCAAAGGCTAACCACGTGATCACCGTTCCGGAGAGTGCCATCGAATTCAGCGGCGACAGCACCTTTGTTTATATCGTAAAGGGCAGCGGCGAGAAGAAGACTTACGAGCGCAAGCAGGTAACCACCGGCTTGAGCGATGGTGTGAACATAGAAATCAAGAAAGGTCTGAGCCTGAAGGACAAGGTAAGAGGTCCGCAGGTTGTGGCAGACAACAAGGATGATGAAGAATAATCTTAGCAGTATAGAATAAGTAGTAAAAGCCAAAGGGGGCATTTTGTGTTCATGCCCCCTTTGGCTTTTACTACTTATTGATAACGTTCAAAATATCCTGACGTATCTTCTCATTGGTACCATTCACCATATAACGTATCAAGCCATCCTCACCTAGGACGATGAAGAGAGGAAAACCGTAAAGTTGGGATACATCGTAAAAACCATCAAGTTGCCATTTTCTCCATACTTGATGGCTGACATATACTTCACCTTCGATACATCCAAAGGCAAATCCTTGACATAGAAATGTCGATTCACCATTATACTAGGAGACAGCAAACTATCTGCTTGTTCCTGTACGACAGGAGTTTCCTGTGCGCTTGCTGCAAAAGGCATCATCGCCAAAAGCAACGCCATCATCATTTGTTTCATCATTTTCTTTTCCATTGTATATCTCTTATATATGTTTCCTACATATTCTTATTAGAAAATACGCAACTCTTACCATTGGGTAAACTAAAGAAACGCACTTTTAACTTTTATTCGTATTGGTAATTATCAGATAGGTATTGTGAGATGAGGTAAAAGCCTGACATGGAAGGGCAAAGAGGTCCACAAATCGTAGCACAATAAGGATGATGACGAGTAAGTCACCATCCTTATTGGATTATTAGAAATTATATTTTACGCTGAAAGTACATCCGATAGGACGCAACTGATAAATGTATCGATAATTGCTCTCCTTTATCTGCTTATTGACCACATAAACCCTTTGATTTGTCAAGTTTTGGGCTAGCAACTCCAACTCTATGCTCTTCTTTTTATATCGGATGCCAGCATTGGCATCGCTCTCATGCTCCTGATGGTCTGCGTCCTTGAGCCAGTTCATGCTGACATCGCCGAACAACTCCAAGTCCTCTATCAAGAAGAAAGAAAGCCCAAAGCTACCTTGGTGCTCTCGCATCGTAGTCCCCAAGTCCTTCACTCTATTTTGCATTTGGTAATAAGAGTACTCCAAAGACAAGTTCAGCTTGTCGCTCCAAAACGCCTGTTCCAATCGGGTATTTACCAGATAACGATCATTTACGAGTTTAAGTACATTGTCTTTCGACAGAATATTAGTATGGTAATTTCCCAAACTTGCCATCAGCGAGATAGACGTATCCGTGCTACGGAAATTCTTGCTGGCATTGAGAGTGAGCGACTTGTCGAGCATGGTATTCTTCTTCTTGGACACCTTGTTGTAGATATCCCCATCCGATACGCTCGTTTGGCTCATCGAGTTGGTTTGCGAGCGAGTTATCAAGCCCATAAGCGAAGCAAAGACGCCATCCATTGTATTGTGGAAGTCGAGATGGCAGCTTGCAAAGAGAGAGTTTCGATTGGTCAAGCTACCGGTGCCCTTGGTCGTCGCATCCTTGTAAGTGTAGAATATCGGTGAAGTAACAAAGTTGGATATGTCACCGAAATTGCATCGGGAACCTCCTCTCAACCTAAACTTCAGTCCCTTAGTCACTTTCCATGCGAGGGTGGTGTTGACATTGGCATAGGTGTCATCATGACGAAAATCCTTGTCCTCTCCCACATTCTCGAAATGCATGTTGAGCAGAGACAACGGAACTCTCACCTCCCAGGTAAGCCGGTTCCAAGCCATCTGGAAGTAAG
This sequence comes from uncultured Prevotella sp., assembly GCA_900555035.1. Classification (GTDB taxonomy): domain Bacteria; phylum Bacteroidota; class Bacteroidia; order Bacteroidales; family Bacteroidaceae; genus Prevotella. The sequence goes on along the minus strand of USJX01000097.1, from coordinate 2,472 downwards.
GCTCCACGCTTGTATTGAGCATATAGCCCTGAAAAGTGTTGGCTAGCTTCTCCTCGGAACGAAGTCGGGATAAACGAATCTTATTGTAATAAGACTCGAAGTTTACCTTGACGCCCATTTGTACGAGTCTGCCGAGTTGCCATCCGAAAGAGGTATGCTCGTCGGTCTGGAAGGCTGTCTCGTTGAGGCTTTGCCACATCTCCCAACTCTTGTCGGCAGGAATCGCTTGGAGACGATTGACTGGAGTGTTGGAGAACTTGATGTTGGACTGCAACTGAAAGATTTTCTTCCCAACGTGATAGATGGAGCTAAACTGGTTGGTTAGCTGATAATTGGCAGATTTTTGCTTTTGTGCGCCATCAAAGTTGTCCTCCAACCCAAAATGCTTGTGATAGAACTTGGAGTTGAAGGTAAAGTCATCCAGGAAATATACCTTCTCCGTATTGTTCTCCAGTTTTATCTTTCCCATCAAAGAATTAGAATATACTGCCGCCTGCACCTTCTCAGAGAAGTCTTGATACAGGTTGTCATCCACAAAGATACTGGATTTTTTCTGGTTTTGGTAGTGCAGGTCATCACCGGCATAGCGCAAATTGAGAGTAAGCGTTTGTTTGTCCTTCAGCTTGAAGAGAGAGTTGAAAGCTCCTTCTCCCGACTTATTGTCAACATATCGGTTCAAAGACACACTAGGAATATCTTGTGCCGAAAGGCTGATTCCATCCCATGTAAACGATGAGAAATCAGAAACTTGGTCGAGTCCGAAAGACTGCGACGTATTATAAGTCAAGCCCGTATCATTTGCCTTGAGCGACAAGAGCTGTTGCGTTTTTTTATTGATTTGCATGGCGAAGACATCACTCTTCCACAGCGTCTGGTCATCATAGCCCAGTCCTTGCTGAAGATAGCCGATAGGCTTCAGCTTGCGGTTGTTCTTAATTTTCAAGTTGAGCGCAGCCTTGTCGGAGAAGGAGACATCCTTCAAGGCTCTTATGGGTTGATGATTTTCATAGACATTCACCGCAGCCACGTCGTCAGGGCGGATATTCTTGGTAGCCAAGGTATAGTTGCCCGACAGCATGTCCATATTTTCGATATAAAACTTACTGATGCGCTCACCTTGGTAATAGATGCCTCCCGTGTTGTCCACGCTGATGCCTGGCATTCGCTTCAGTACATCCTCGATGCTTCTATCCTTTTCTTTCTTGAAGGCATTGACATCATAAGTCAAGGTGTCGCCGCTCTGGCGGATAGGCACACTTCTCACCACCACCTCCTTGATATTGATAGCCTCATCGTGCAAGGTGATGTTCTTGAGCTTTCCAAAGTCCTTTCTCAAGATGGTCTTCGTCTCATAGCTCAACCGCGACAAGGTGATACTGGAGATAGAATCATGGGCGGTGGTGGCAAGATGGAATTCACCTTGTCTATTCGTCTGTGCGTAACGCTTCAACTTCTTATGTTGATTGTAGGCTCTGACCATCACATTGCCAAGAGCTTTGCCCGACTCGTCCTTAACCATTCCCGAAAGGGTGGTTTGGGCAGAGAGAGGCAAGGCTATTAGCAACGCAAGGACAACCATCCCAATATGCTTGATGAAACTCATGCTAAAACTTTTGTTTTTATTAAACTGCCTTGCTGCTATTCCTTTTCCAAAGGATTATAAAAAAGTTTTCTCTTTTTAACTGGCAAAGGCTTTCCATTCATATCTTTAGGAGCTAAAGGAGAATTTTTCCAAGACTTTGCTGGATTAGACTTATAATCAGCCAAAGCTTGATTAAAGTGCTCACGAGTAGTCTTGAAATACTCTTTGTCGTTGACAGTAATTGGTGAACTTGATTTGCGAACAGAAATCGCAGAAAAAGTATGCTCTTTATCTTCTGATTGTGCTTCAAGAATTAGTCCTGGTAAGCCATTTAATTTCCAAGGGCCAACACTTTTAGGTATATCACAATACCAAGCTATCCAATTACGTCCACGGAAAACTGCTGTTGCTTGATGGCATAAATATCCACAAATCATCTTTGTACTATCAGACAATACCCAATCAATTTGAGGTATATCCTCTTGATAGGTATAACTATCTATAGATACCTTACCATAATAAGACAGTCGTTTTGTATTTGCATTTTCTAACAAGAATTCTTTAAAGTCTGGTCTATACATATTATAGGTTTTTAAAAGCTCTCCGTTAGTCATCTGTTGTTTTCCAACAAGAACAGAATCTAGCCTATAAGAACCATAACTCTCAAATTTAGAAACAGTATCTCCTATTTCCAATATAGCATAATACTCTCTCATATCTCCAATGCTATGGTCTATAATACGATAGTTATAGATGCATTCCATAACACTTGTGTCTAATGTTATGTTTTTACCCAATTTTGCTGGTTCATTAGCCCATGAACCTTCTATTGAAATTTCCTGTGCGCTTGCTGCAAAAGGCATCATCGCCAAAAGCAACGCCATCATCAT
>USJX01000096.1 GCA_900555035.1 uncultured Prevotella sp. | reverse complement strand
GCACCAAGAAGAACCTCATAGAGAGCCAGATGCTGGCAGATACGCCTAGCATCAATGGTATGAAAGTGAAGGTGGTTCTGCTCTTCCCTCGTGATACGGATCCTTTCCTGAAGAGTACCGTGAAGGCAGCTGAGGCTGCCATCCATTATCATATCTCTAAGGAGGTTGAGGTGGAGATTGTTACTGAGTTCAAGTCGGCTCCTCGTCCTGAAGTAGGAAAAATGCTTCCTCAGGTGAAGAACGTCATCGCCGTAAGCTCGGGCAAGGGTGGAGTAGGCAAGAGTACGGTTTCTGCCAATCTCGCCATCGCACTTGCCAAGTTGGGTTACAAGGTGGGCTTGCTCGATACCGATATCTTTGGTCCTTCCATGCCTAAGATGTTTGGCGTTGAGGAGGAGCGTCCTTATTCTGTTCACAAAGATGGCAGAGACCTTATCGAACCTGTAGAAAAGTATGGTGTGAAACTGCTGAGTATCGGTTTCTTCGTAAGTCCTACTACGGCTACCTTGTGGCGTGGCGGTATGGCTTGCTCTGCCTTGAAGCAGCTGATTGCGGATGCTGATTGGGGTGAGTTGGATTACTTTATCCTCGATACGCCTCCTGGCACCAGCGATATTCATCTTACCCTGCTCCAGACACTCTCCATTACGGGTGCGGTGATTGTTAGTACGCCTCAGCAGGTGGCGCTTGCCGATGCGAGAAAGGGTATTGACATGTATCAGAATGACAAGGTGAATGTGCCTATTCTGGGTCTTATCGAGAACATGGCTTATTTTACGCCAGCCGAGTTGCCTGAGAACAAGTATTATATCTTCGGTAAGGAGGGTTGCAAGAACCTGGCCAAGGAGATGAACGTGCCATTGCTTGCCCAGATTCCTATCGTTCAGAGCATCTGCGAGGGTGGTGATGATGGTGCGCCTGCTGCTACCAAGGTTGATTCCGTTACGGGTCAGGCTTTCCTGAGTCTTGCCCAGAGCATCGTTACCGTGGTGAACCGCAGAAATGCCGAGAAGGCTCCAACCAAGATTGTCAGCACACACTAAGTAATCTATTCGGTTAGGTTTAATATAAAAAAGCTAGGATTGCCATCAAGCAGTCCTAGCTTTATTTTTATCAGGGGGTATCAGGGGTTAACAGGGTTAACAGTTAACAGCTGTTTTTTGTATGGTCAACCCCAGATTCTTGAATTTTAGCTCTTAATTTTTATATTTAAGCTCTTTATTTTTTAGCCTCCAGAAGCTCTTCCGCCTCATCCTCTTCTTCTGCAACTTCGGCAGTAAGATTGGCCTTGAGCCTTGCTGAGCGCAACTGCTGTCTGAAAACCAGGCAGGTGGCTAGGAAATAGACACCGGTCTGTATCCATAAGGCTCTGAATTCTGGGAGAATATCGGCAAGCGATGCTCCCATGCTGCTGATTCTGAGGAATCCTCTGATGCCGAAGGTGGATGGGAATACCCATGCAAATCCTTGCCAGAAGGCTGGGATATTGCTCTGCGGCCATGAAATACCCGTCATGAAAAGCAACGGAACAGAGGTAAATACCACCAGGAGCATCACATTCTCACGATATCTTACCAGGCACGATAGCATAAATCCGAAGAATACGCAGGATAGAATGTATGGCAGGAGGAAACCCAGGATGGTGGTCCAGGTTACCATGCTTACGAAGCCGAACAGCTTCGGTACTACCAGCGTAAGATACATACCCATTACGGCATAGACCATGAAATAAACCATCGCCTTGCCGAATACGATGCGGAAAATGCCGCCATAATGCTTGCTCACCGGAATCAGTTCGCGGTTTCTGTTGAGCTCTCTCGATGTTCCTGCTGCCATTCCAATGCCCAGCAGCATGGTTTGCTGCAGGATGAGCACCAGCACGCCTGGCAGGATGGCGTTGCCGTATCCGCTGGTGGTGTTGAATATCGGCACTTCATCGAATTCCAATGGATGGGCGGTAAGCTCATCGTCTCTATCCGTGAATCCTCCACCTTTCGAAATCTGAATGCCCGAGTTGATGTGGCTTGCCACACTCTGTGCCGTCTGGTAAATCGCCTTGTAGGTAAGCATCAGACTCATGTCACAATAAACGCCCACATGTGCCTGTTCGCCACGGTTCAATCGGGTGTCGAAGTCGGCAGGAATATAGATGATTCCATGCACCGCCTGCTTCTGCACCAGCTGCTTCGCCTCGTCGAGACTGTTGCAGTAATAGGTGGCCTTGGCATCGGGAGAGGCATCGTAGTCGCGGATAAACTCGCGGGAGCTGTGGCTGTGGCTCAAATCTACAATCGCCGTATCCACCTCTCTCACCACCTCGTTGTTGTAAATCCACGAGTAGAGCAGCGGATAACCCAGCGGCACCAGGATGCAGAAGATGAGCACGCCTTCGTCGCGGAACACATTGCGCATCTCCGTCTTCCAGATGAAGCACATGTCCCAGATGCCATTGATAATCTTATATAATAAACTACTTTTCTTCATTATGGTAGGTATTTATATACTAACATTGCCTTCTTGATGTTCCAGACGGTGAGCATTGGCAGGGCGCAGAAAAGCACCAGCGCACCCCAGTGGAGCACGGCATCGCTCATCGGGAAACCATTGAAGATATTCATCTGGTAAATCATGTAGTAGTGACGCATAGGGAAGAGCTGACCGATGGCTTCGATGGGGGAATCCATGGCAAAGAGTGGGAAGGTGGCTCCGCAGATGGAGAAACTCACCACGCCCCACAGCGAACAGATACTCATCGACATGCGGAGCGAAGGCATCAGTCCGAAGGCAAAGATGCCGAAGCACTGGCAGGCTAATACGCTCATCACACCCAGGAGCACGATGGGCAGTACGCCGCCCGGATGAGGGAATCCCAACACGTAATAGATGTAGAACTCAAAGAGCAGGAAGATGCTCAGGAAGATGAGCGTCTGCGGCAGCATCTTGCCGGCAATAGCGAGATATGGGTTGTTGTCTGACATGCGCATCCAGTCTCTGGCACGGTTGAACTTCAGTTCCGTTCCTATAGAATAAGGTGTAAGCAGAAAGATGAAGAGCATGATGAGTCCCGGCACCATCACGGTGGAGAGATAGTAGTTGTAGTTGGCGTATGGGTTGCCAATCATGTGCAGATCCACGGCGATGGGTTGCAGGAAGGTCATGATTTCATCATTCGTCTTTCCCAGTGCCGAAAGCTTCGCCATTCCTGCCGCAGCGCCTCCCAGGGTAGAAATGGTCTTCAGGTCTCGGAAGAGCAGGGAGCCTGCCGCCAGCGACACGCTGCTATAGTAGAAGGAAATCTTAGGCTGTCGGGAAGCCATCAATCCTGCCTCCGTACCATCGGGGATGAGCAGGAAGGCATAGATTTCGTTCTTCTGTATAGCATGTCTTGCCTCAGCGATGTTTTCGTAATGCGACACCACCTTGGTGGTCTGGAAGGCATCGAGCTTATGCACCAGCTGTCGGGATGTAGCCGAGTGGTCTTGGTCAACGATGCCCACAGGCATATCCGTAGGCACACCTTCCGTCATCAGTGAGGTGAAGAAAATCACCACCACGATAGGGAAGATAACCATGCAGAAGAGATAGATGGGGTTCTTCCACATGATGCCGCATTCTCTGAGGGCTATATGATATAATCTCTTGAACATAGAAGTTATTTAATGATGAGTGACATTCCCGGGCGCAAACCCTCGAGCTTGGTGATAGGACGGGCCTTCACCTCGAAGGTCTTGCGGTCGTAATCGCCATTGTCCTTGGTGGCCTTCCAGGTGGCGTAAGAACCCTGATCCTTCAGGTAATACACTTTCATCTTGATTTCCTTGTTGAAGGCAGGAACGAAAGCGGTGAACTCATCGCCCTTGTTCAAACCCTGCAGATGGTCTTCACGCACATTGAAGGTGCCCCACATATCGCTCATGATAGAGATGCTCATGATTGGGGAACCGAGACCTACCAGCTCGCCTACCTTAGGATAAACGTTGCTTACCTCGCCTTCGCACTGAGCCACCTGAACGGTCTCCTTCAAAAGATTCTTCACTACATCCACGGCACTCTTGGAAGCCTGGGTGTTGTTGGCAGCCATGCGCTTCTCCTGTTCACGGGCACCGTTCTTCGCCATCTCATACTGGCTTCTGGCTGCTGCCACCTGCGCCTCTGTAGCCTTGTAGGCAGCAAAGGCCTCGTCGCGCTTCTGACCGCTGATAACGCCCTCGTTGTAGAGGTTCTGCATGCGGTCGTAGGTTTTCTTGGCGATGGTAGCGGCTGCTTCTGCCTGCTGAACCAGCTGGAAGGCACCCTGAATCTGCTCCTTGCGGGCGCCGGCATCAGTCAAATCCTTCATTGCCTCGGCTGCCGCATTGGTAGCCTGGAGCATCTGCTCCTGCGATTTCATCTCTGGAACTTCGAGGATGGCGAGGGTATCGCCCACGTGAACGTAGTCGCCCTCTTTCACTCTTAATTCTACTACACGGCCCGGCAACTTGCAGGATACTCTGTATTCTGATACTTCCACTTCGCCCTGGATGGTGTCGTCCTTCTGTTCCAGGGTGAAGAAACCGATGACACCCACGAGGATGACTACTGCCGTAAATCCGATAACGGCGAGCAATATGTTGTTATGCTGTGATTTCTTAGACATATTCTTCTGATTTTTATTTTATGTTTTTATAATTACTGCAGGATTCCCAGTGCCTTGTTCAAGCCCACCTGGGTCAGCTTCACGTCTATTTCTGCGTCAATCTTCTGGCTCTGTGCCTGCTGCCAGGCTGTTTGTGCAGCCATCACATCAGTCACCTCCATCACGCCTTCCTTGAATCCCAGGTTGGCGCATCTCAGGTTTTCCTCGGCACTGTCGATGTTCTTCATCGCCATGCTGAGCTTCTTCTGTGCCTCCTTTACCTTAAACTGGCTTTGGGCAATCTGGAGATGAATTTTCTCGCGGGTGTCGTCGAGATTCATCTGGGCGATGTTGCTGGCAGCCTTGGCAGCACGCACCTTGTAGGCTCCGTCGAACCAGTTCCATACCGGCACCTGTACGATGACGCCCACATTCCATACACCTGCAAACTTCTTCTCGAAACCATTGAATACATTCGGATTCGAGATGGTGTATCCGCCAGTTAAAGCCACGTGTGGCAGATAGACGGCACGCACCAGATTGGTGGCCTGCTTCGAAATATCGAGGGTGTTCTGCAACATGCGCAACTCCGGACGGGTGTTCATGGCTGAATCGGATGCAGCTACCCGCTGCTGCTCTGTATCCACCGGTGTTCCTGACAGGGCCAGCGATTCCTTGTCTTCATCGGCAAGGGTTATCTGCTGGTTCATCGGAATGCCGCAGAGCTGACAGAGCAGCATCTTCGAGAGTACCAGTCCGTCTTCTGCCTGGGTAATCTTCATTTCGGCTTCGTTCACCTTCACATCTACCTTCAGACCATCGGCCTTGGTGGCTACTCCCTGCTGAATCATCTTATGTACATCCTCGTTCAGCTTCTTCACCAGTTCGTGATAGCTGGTGGCAAGCTTGTATTTCTGTTTCAGGGAAACGGCGAGCCAGTAGGCCTGGTCGATGCTGTAGAGGGTCTGCTGGGTCTGCATGTCGAGGTCGTTGTCGGCGATTTGCTCCCCGATGTCGGCTATCTTGTTGGCAGCGATGATGGCTCCACCCATGTAGATAGGCTGTCGCACCATCACGCTACCAGCCCACATGTTTCGGGTATCGGTGCGGAAGGCATCCACCACGCTCTGCCCCAGGGCATTGCCCTGCTGCTGGATAAGGCCTCCTTTCTCGTTGAGCAATCCGCCAATCTTCTGCGCCTGTTCCGGGGTAAGCAGTCCTTTGCCCACCAGTTCGGTCATCAAATTGTTGGCGTTGCCTGAAATGCCGCCCAGGATATTGGATCCCAGATTGCTGAATGCTGATTTCTGACCATCGTTGAGCAGGGAAATCTCCTTGCTGAACCATTCGTATCCGCCCAAGGCATCAACCTTAGGCAAATATTTCGTGCGTGCCGACTTCTTCAGGTTGGTCGCCACGTCTTTCTTGAGCTTAGAGGCATTGAGCTGCTTGTTGTTGCGCAGCGCCATGGCACGGCAACTGTCCAGGTTCAATTCCAGAGATTGAGCCTCGGCGGCAGTCATTGCTCCCATCAGCATGATAAGAGTTAATATTTTTTTCATCCTTTTACAATAATATTATATAATATCGGATGCAAAATTATGGAATTATTCTTAAATGGCAAAGAAAATTTAATTATCAAATCTTTAAGAATCGAAAAATATATTATATTATGGAAAAAAAGAACATAAAAGATGAAACTTTCATGTTCTTTTCTTCCGGTTTTCTTATTCTATGGTAAGTTATTCAAATTCAACGTTAATCTCTCCTTCCCATTCGGGATTGAACTGGATGTCGAAACTGCCGTTTCCTTTCTTGTCTCCGGTCTCGCCATCGCCGCCGGGAGTTTCATCGATAGAAGTATCTGCAATACTGATATTTGCCTTGGTGATATAGTTGCGTCTTACCTCGATGCCGTCTTTCTCCAGTTCTCTGATGGATTTGGCATCGGAATTGAGAATGTTAATTTTCATGTTCAAGCCTTCGCTGTCTTCGTGCGGGAAGGTATAGACGGAATAGTCTCTCTGGCCTTTGACTAATTTGAAGGTCTCGGTTTGGCGACTGTTCACGCATCCGTAGCCGGTGGTGGCATCCAGGGTGCTGCTACCTCCTGTATAATAAAACTTGATGCTGTGGGCTTCGGCCGGTATTTCGGTGTCGGTGATGTGGACCTTGAATTGTGCTACGGCTCGTTTCAGTTCTATGGATTCTTCGGTTTCCTCACCGTCGGTAAGAATCAGCTTGCCGTAATAATAAAAGGTGTCGGTTAGTTTGTTGCTGGCGAATTTCACCTTTTCTGGAGAACTGATGGTGCAGTTGCCGGTTCCGTTGTGCCCGATGATAACCACACGGTATTCGCCTTCGTCGAGGGCGAATGACAGGTTGCCATATCCCTTGTCTGAAGACTGGGTATTGATGACTTTCACTTTCTCTCCTCCATCGAAGATGGCGAGCGAGAGTCGGGAGCATACTTTCTCCAGCGGGATGGCTTCACCGCTGGTGGCTTCGCCATTGTTGGCCTCACCGCTGGTGGCTTTGGTTGCCATTTCCTGCGGTTGGTTGGTTCGCATGGAGACATGGATGGTTACATTGGCGTTTGCGTCATGTGAAATGGTACTCGTATCATCGAGTGCAAACTTTTCGCATGAAGTAAGCGTCGCTACTAGCATCAGCAGGAAGGATGCCACGAAAGAGTAGGTCTTCTTCTTCATATTCTCTTAGGTTTTGGATTGCTTTCCTATGCATAGGTCAAGACGTTTTCTTGTGCATGAAAGTCGTAGCAAATATACGATTTTTCTTCGAAAGTGGCAAGAAAATCTAAAAAAAACTGTTTTTCTTTTGCTAATTATCTGTTTTTTAGTATATTTGCAGCTGAAAAATGAAGTAAAAAGAGGCTTACACCTCTTTATATATAATAAGATATCATATAATTAAGGTATAAAAGACATATTTATGGATAAGAAGATAAAAGCATTGTTTTTCGACATCGACGGCACGTTGGTGAGTTTCAAAACTCACAGAATTCCGCAGAGCACGGTGGATGCCCTGGAACAGGCCAAGAAGAATGGAGTAGAGGTTTATATCTCTACGGGACGCCCTAAGCAGATTATCAACAATCTGGGACAGATAGAGCATCTTATCGATGGTTACATCACTGCCAATGGTGCCCGCTGCTTTGTGGAGGATACATTGGTAAGCCAGCACGCCATTCTGCCTTCGGATGTGAAGAAAATCATTGCGGCAGCCGATAGGGATAACTATCCTGCCATCGTGGTAAGCGAGAGCTATTTTGCCATTCATCATTATACGGACGAGGTTTATGAGATTTTCTGCAAGGGATTGGGGGTAGATAGCAGTGTTTTCGTAACTGATATCAATAGTTTGGGTGATGAGGCTATCCTGCAGGTTACTCCTTTCTGCACCATGGAGCAGGAAGCGCTCCTGATGCCTACGCTCGAAAACTGCACTTCCGGCAGATGGCATCCTGCCTTTACTGATATTACGGCACGTGGAGCCGACAAGGGAAAGGGACTTCATGCCATGGCTGATTATCTGGGTTTGGACATTGATGAAACCATGGCTTTCGGCGATGGTGGCAACGATATCTCCATTATCAAGGAAGCTGGAGTGGGTGTGGCAATGGGTAATGCCGGCGAAAATCTGAAGCAGGTTGCCGATTACATTACCACCCATGTGGATGAGGATGGAGTGAAGAATGCCCTGCTGGAGTATGGGATTATTTAAAGCTACGATGTATGGGACTATTCTCGTTGTTGACCAAGTCAACACTTATATCTCTCTCGTCTTTGGGGACTGGCGGTGGCCGGTCCCCTTTTTTCTTTTTGGCGAGATTTCTTTTTTATAGATGAAGTACTTTTTATAGATGAAGTACTATTTATAGATGAAGTAGCTACCTCCATCGCTTTGGCAATACTTCTTCAGAAGCTGAATGATGAATTCGGCATTCTCTCGTACGTGCTGCTCATCTCCATCGTATCCGTTGATGAGAACTACCAGGTGGGTGGTGTCGCTATTCATCTTGGTTCGCTCATTGTCGCTGGTTGGAGTTCCCACACCACCTATCTTGTCACGGTAAACAGGCAGACCTTCGATGTTGATCATGCCTCTGCCGATACCCTCGTATGGTTCGCCAGCCTTGCCCACACCCAGAGTCAGGGTGTCTCCCTCAAATTTATCGGCATCAAAACCGCCGATGCTGTAGCCGTAGGCGATGCTTGCCAGGTTCACTAGGTCCACCAGCGTATCTCTTTGATAGAGTTCCTTGCCCTGCAGCATTCTTCGGATGAGGGCTTCTGAAGCAGGGCGATAGCGTGAAGGGTCCTTGCCGCAGGCACGATACACCTTTCGAGTGGCAGCGATTCCACTCATTTCTTTCAGGGATTCCGTGGTCAGCGTCTCCTTGTACTTCTCGCCAAGTGCATGAATCTCATCCCAGAGTTCCTGGCAATAAGGGGTGTTCACTACATTGGCTTCCACGCATGCACCCACAAAGGTGGGGCAAACCGATTCGATTTCTTCTGATACAATAATTTTCATGATGAATTTCCGTTTTCTGTTAAACCTAACTGATTGATAGGGCAAAAGTACGAAGAAATATTGGAATAGCCAAAAGTTCAGTCTATTTATATATATAATAAGGTGTAAAAAATGCTTAAATGTTTATGATTGTTAAATATTTGATTAAAATAAAACTTTTTTTGAGAAAAATTTGGTGGATTCAAGAATTGTTTGTACTTTTGCAATCGCTTTTGAGAAATCAAGCATTACTCTGAGGCAAGATAAAGAAAGAGTTCTTTGAAAGATTTTACATAAACAGACAAGTAGTACAAGAAG
>USJX01000095.1 GCA_900555035.1 uncultured Prevotella sp. | reverse complement strand
TGTAGTACAACAGTAAGACGATTACTCATGCCCATAGGGGTGCTGAGTAGTTACAAAGGTGTTGTTGTTTGTTAAATTTGCCATAATTCAATATCATTAAAATGTTAATATTATTTATATAAAAGTATTATTCTTCACTCACTTCCCTCAGCTTCTCCCACAGCTTCACCATGGCCAGTGTGTCGAGGCAGCAGTAGTCGAGCAATGCCCGGCGAGCCTTCTTTTGGGCTTCTGGCTCCATAAACTGTATCTGAGGATAAATGCTCATCGCCTCTCCTCCGTTCTGCACGCCACCACTGAGGTTGTGGTAGTCGAGTTCGGGATCATCGGGGAACAATGCCGGGAGCACCTTCTTGATGGAGAACGAACCATTCATGGCTGGCATATAGTAATAGCCGGCACGGAACGGATCGAGAAGATCCACGATATGGGATTCGATGTTGAGTAGATGCGACGCCAGGTCGGGGAATGCCTCTGCCAGTTCCTTCAGACGAGTACACTCGAAAGCCTTGTTGTAGGCTGTGGTGCATACGTTGAGCGGGATGTCCTTGCAAAGTTGCTCGGCTAGAGCACGGCGAGGGTCTTCGCCTGATATGCCGAGAAACTCACGATGCTTCAGTTCGCCTCCTTCATGCTCTATGTAATGAAGCGAATACTGAAATGTGACCTGTTGGTATGGATGCGTGCCCTGATACTTCGGTATCACGGTCTGCTCGGTCTCGAAGTCGAGGAAATAAAGCGGATAGGAGAGCTTCTTCAGGAACTCACCGATAGCCTTCCTGTTGATATAGGAAGTATTGCCTAATGTGCATTCCAGCTGCAACTGCTGTAGGTCGGTGAGCTTCTCCTGTCTCATATCTTCCAACGACAGACGGCCTTCGTTCATGTGTTCCAATGCCTTCTTGAAAGACATGCGGTACAGGTTGAAGACTGATGGCGAAGGTATGACATTGCGACTGCAATAGTTCCAGAACGAACAGGCGTATGGCTTTTTGCAGTATTCTGCCAAATCCTGCTTGGGTTCTTCACCTTCTAGCACCTTCTTCGCAGCCTTTACAAGGGCTGGCACCTTGATATATTCGTTGGCAACCGCCTCGCTGATATCGTTTATGCGGAAGAATCCCTTTACATCGAGTTTGCCGTCAAGTACATATTCGTTATCGATGTTTACAAGATAAGTGCCCGTTATGGTAAGCCCGCAGTTGGTGAGCACATATTTCTGATATGCCACATCCTGTGCATACACTTCCAGCTCCTTCAGGTCGGTGCTGCTTTTCACCTCATATATGGCATAGCCTTGGGGTGTCTTGTGCAGCAAATCCACGGCACAGTAACACCCGTCGTATATAAAGGCAGCCTCAGCAATGTTGTCCGCCCCATCAGCAATCAGCTTTTGGGTTGCGGCAATCATAGCCTGAAGGTCGGGGCGTTGACTCCCGTCGGCAGTCATCTTGCAGACTGTCGCTTCCGTATATTCGCCAAATAAACTTTTGGCAAGATTTCCCACTTCTGTACCGGCATCAAAACGGGCTTGCGTCAATGGGTCTATCTCAATTTCTTCTGGTTTATACATCTTTAGCCACAATGCCTTGGGGCATTGGCAGAAAGTAATGTATTTAGATTTTGAAAGATTGTTCATAATCTTTTAGTTTACTTCATATTCTTCGCACTTAAAAGTACGCATTTGCATGGCAAAAGTAATAATAAATATGTAAACAGCCAAATTATTTCAGAGAAAAATAGGTGTGTGAATAAAAAAAAGTATTTTCTGCATTATGAAGGGCTTATATATAAAAAATCCCCAGCCCACTTTTCAATGCAGGCTGGGGAATATTGAACTTGTTCTTCCCTTACTTTTTCATCATTTCCTCCACGGCTCTGATGAGCTGGGTGTCATGACCGGTGATGTAATCCTCAGGAGAGTTATACACCTCTACATGTGGATAAAGGGTGGTGTTCTCGCCGAAGGTACCACGCATGTCGCGGCAACCTACCTGAGGAATACCGAATACCAGACTGCGGTCCATCAGCGTCTCCCACCATACGGCAGTCATTGTTCCAGCCACCGGTGCACCAATCAGCTTGCCGATGCCCAATTCCTTATATACCCATGGGAAACCATGACCGTTGCTGTAGTCGTCCTCGCAAATCAATACGCAGGATGGCTTGGTCCACTTGTTGAATGGGTCCTTGCCCACCACCTTGCCGTGAGGCACAAACTCCTGATACTGCTTGCCGCTGAGCAAGGTGCAGAGGTCGTCGTGCAACCAGCCGCCACCATTGTGACGCTCATCCACGATTACGGCATCCTTGTTGCGGTTCTTGTCGCTCAAGAGTTCGCTATATACGGTGCGGAAGCTCTCACTGTTCATTGCCTTTACGTGAACATAGGCGATTCTGCCCTTTGATACACTATCCACGATGGCACGGTTTCTATCCACCCAGCGTTTGTAGAGCAGCTCCTGCTGATAGCTCTGCGAAATCGCCTTGATGGTGAGATCGAAAGTCTTGCCCTTGGTGTTCTTGATGGTGAGGCGTACGTTCTTGCCGGCCTTGCCATCGAGCAATGCGTTGTAATCCATACCCGCCTTGATAGCTTCGCCGTCAATCTTTTCGATGATGCAGCCGGCAGTAACCTCATTCTTCTTCACGGCGAAAGGACCACGCTTGATTACTTTCTGAATCTTCAGTCCGTCGCCCTCGTAGTTAGGGTCGAAGAAGGCACCGAGGGCTGCGGTAGAAAGCGATGCCGTGCCACCATAGTAGCGGCAACCCGTATGACTGGCGTTCAGTTCGCCCAGCATCTCGCTCAGCATCTCGGCAAAGTCGAAGTTGTTATTAATATAAGGTAAGAACTTCTCATACACCTTGCGATAGTATGCCCAGTCCACGCCCTGCATGTTAGGATCGTAGAACTTGTCATCTACCTGGCGCCATACATGATCAAAGAGATACTGGCGCTCCTCGGCTGGCTTGTAGTTGAAAGGAGCCTCGAAGGCGATGTTCTTGGTAGCTCTGCTGCCCAGGTCTATCTTCTTGATGCTGCTGCCGTTGCAGAGGAAGAGGTTCTTGATGTCCTTGTCGGCAACGAAGCCGCCGCCACCGATTCCCTTCATCATCAGGGTGGTGCTGCCTTCCTTCAGGTCGTGGCACCAGAGGTCGTAGCCACCTTCGAAGGCTGCCTGGTAATATATCTTCTCGCCCTTCGAGTCGAGGATGGCATCACCCATGTTGGATGAGTTGACGGTGAGACGTACCACACGGTCACGGCAGTTCTCGAAGTCGAGTTCGAGAGGTTTCACCTTATCCACCTCAATCTTTCCGGTCTTCTCCTCTTTCTTCTTCTTGTTTTCCTTCTTCTTCTCCTCCTTCTCGTCAGCCTTCTTCTCCTTCTCGTCCTTGTTGGCCTCGGCTAATTCGAGTTCTTCCTTAGACATGCGGAAGCGGTCGTAGGCTTCGAGGTCGAGGAACATGAGATAGGCATCATATTCTGCACCCCATGAACCGTGACTGCGATAACCGGCACGGTCGCTCTCGAAGAGGATAGCCTTTCCTCCGAGTACCCACTTGCCGTTGCTGTCGCTGTAACCGCTGTCGGTAATATTGTGCACTTCCTTTCCGTCAGCCTTTACCACGGCGATATCTGTATTGTTCCAGCCGCCGTTACCGATGTAGCTGCACATGAGCCACTTGCTGTCTGGGCTCCATTCAAACCAGATATCGCCATCAGAGTAAGAATAGTTGTACTTGCCATCGAGCACGGTGCGCACTTCCTTCGACTTCAGATTGATGATGCGAAGGGCGGCACGGTCTTCGTAGAAAGCCACTTCCTTGCCGTCAGGACTGTAGGCAGGATACTGCGAAGTAATATTGGTCTTGGTAAGCTGCTCCTCTTCAATGTCGGTGCAGTAAGTAAAGTTCTTTTCCTTCTCGTTCTTGATTTTAGCCTGAAAAATCTGCCATACACCATTGCGCTCAGAGGCATAGACCAGACTTCTTCCATCTGGGGCAAAGCTCAGGTTGCGCTCCTGCTGAGGAGTATCTGTGATGCGCTTGGTGGTCTTGTATTCTGTAGATGTAACATATACATCGCCGTGCATCACGAAAGCCACCTCCTTGGCATCTGGAGAAAGGGCTATCTCGGTGGCTCCCCACGACTGCACCTGGCGGATGAGGCTTGGCTCCTCATTGTCGGTAGTGATGGAGATGCTGACCTTCTGAGGCTGTCCGCCTTCCTTTACGGTATAGATTTCGCCATCGAAGCCATAGCAGAGCAGGCCGCTATCAGAAGAGGTGAGGAATCGGATAGGATTCTTCTTTTCGTGGGTTATCTGGGTATCCTTTCCGCTGGCGATGTTGCGGCGATATACATTGAAAGAACCATCCTGCTCGCTCAGATAATAGAAACTCTGGTTATCGGCTGCCCATACCGGGTTGCGGTCTTCGCCCTTGAAGGTGGTGAGCTTCTGGTATTTTCCGTTGTCGAGCATCCAGATGTCTCGGGTAATAGGTGAGGTGTGGTGCTTGCGCCATGCATCCTCGTAACCCTTCTTGTCGTGGTAGAGCACCTGTCCGTTCTTGTTGATGCTGATGTTTTCCATCGGCAGAACGGAATACAGTTTTGGACGACCGCCCTGGGTACTTACCTCGTAAACCTGCGAGAACTCATTGGATGCAAACAGGTTGCTCTGGGCAGTAGGCATGATATTGGCAGCGAAGAGCACGTGGTCGTTGTCCTTGAAGGCGATAGGTGTCTCCTTGCCGCTGTGGGTGGTGAGTCGGGTTGGTGCACCGCCCTTGGCAGAGATGACGTACACATCCATGCTGCCTTCTCGGGTAGAGACGAAGGCAATTTTCTTGCCGTCAGGACTCCAGATAGGCTGAGAGTCGTAGGCGGCATGGGTAGTCAACTGGCGTGCCTCGCCACCCTGGGCAGGAACGCAATAGAGGTCGCCCTTGTAGGCAAAGGCGATGGTAGAGCCATCGGGCGAGATGGCCGGGTAGCGCATCCACAGCGGACCCTGCTGGGCCTGGGATGCCAGAGATGCTGCCAGGAGGGCAGCGCTCAGGAACAGTTTCTTCATACTATATAGTTTATCATTATGAGTCGATTATTGCTGCAAAGGTACAACAAAATATCGGTTTGATAGGTTTTAAAATTCAAAAATAGGTTAATTTTGGTATATAAGTCGATATTTCTGTAGCATGAATGCCATTCTTTCGGGATATAATCGTAATTTTGCACTAATTTAAAACCTATTATACAAAAATTATGTTACGAAGAATCATTCTAACTGCGGCTTTCTTGGCAAGCCTTTCTCTTTCTGCCAAGGATTTGAACATGGGAAGTTGGCAAATCGTTCCTTTACCAGAGCTGGTGAAGGAGGTGGAGGCAGCTCCGTTCAAAATTACTTCAAAGACAACTATTTATTACGCTGCTGGCGATGAGAAGCAGAAGAAGGACGCTGAGTTTCTGGCATCTCATATCAAGGAGGTAACGGGTATTGAGGTGAAGACTACAGACAAGCAGGAGAAGAAGCAGATTCGTCTGGTTCTGAATTCCGGCGACCCAAAATCAGAGGCATATTCCCTGGTGGTGAACAAGGCGGGCATCACCATTTCTGCCACCTCTCATGTGGGCATCTTCTACGGCATCCAGAGTGTAATGAGGGCTTTGCCTATCACCCATAACAAGAACGTGAAGAACGCCAATAACGCCAAGAATGTGAAGATTGTGAAGAGCGTTTCCCTGCCTGCCGTAGAGGTGAAGGATGCGCCACGCTTTGCCTACCGTGCGTTTATGATAGATGTGGGCCGCCATTATTTCAGCGTTCCTTATCTCAAGAAGCTGATAGATGTCTTTGCGATGCACAACATCAACTATTTCCACTGGCATCTTACCGAGGACCAGGGCTGGCGTCTTGAAATCAAGAAGTATCCGATGCTTACCCAGATAGGTTCCAAGCGCAAGGAAACCATCTTGCCAACCAACAAGAATGAGTTTGACGGCGTTCCTGTATCGGGCTATTATACCCAGGAGGAAGCACGCGAAATCGTGAAGTATGCTGCCGACAGATACATCACCGTGATTCCTGAGGTGGATATGCCGGGCCACATGCTGGCTGCCTTGGCTTCTTATCCGGAGTTGGGTTGCACGGGTGGTCCTTACGAGGTGGCTACCCGCTTTGGCGTGTTCGAGGATGTATTGTGTGCCGGCAAGGAGAAGACCCTTCAGTTTGCCAAGGATGTGATGAACGAGATTATGGACATCTTCCCATCCACCTATATTCATATTGGTGGTGACGAGTGCCCTAAGAACCGTTGGAAGGTTTGCGAGAACTGCCAGAAGAAGATAGAGGAGCTAGGCATTCAGGAACTTCCTAAGCACAGCAAGGAAGAGCAGTTGCAGACCTGGTTTATGGGTGAGATAGAGAAGCAGATCGGAAATCGTGGCAGAAAGATGATGGGTTGGGATGAGATTCTGGAAGGAACTCCATCCAAGGACATCACCGTTTGCGGTTGGACCAGTGTGAATGCCAGCATCCGTTCAGCCCGTGAGGGTCATCCTACCATCGTGGCTCCTATCACCAATTTCTATTTCAGCAATCCTCGCATCAACAAGATAGAGGGTATTCCTAGCATCCAGCGTGTATATGATCTGGAACCTTGCTCTGATAAGCTGACTCCTGCCGAGCAGAAGAACATCATCGGTGCCGAGGGTTGTATCTGGACTGAGTGGGTGAAGGATGCCAAGAAGATGGAGTGGGAGTTGTTGCCAAGACTTGCCGCCCTTTCTGAGGTTCAGTGGACCGCCAAGGACAAGCGCAACCTGGAGAGCTTCCTCCCTCGCATGCTCCATATGCAGGATCTCTACCGCCTCTATGGCTTGAATTACAAGGCTGATATCGAGGATGCCGTGAAGAAGCATCTGGAAGAAAAGAAGTAATATTTGTAGATAGCTCCGCTCTAACTCCCCCTTTTGAGGTTGTTAGGGCGGAGTTCTTGTATTTTAATGTCCGTTTTCTAAACTGATACTGCCCCCATGTGATAGGGATATCATCCTTTAAAATCAGTTAAAAAGTGGGTGTTCCCTCATAAAATGTGTAGGAAAATGAAGGGATTCCCTCATAAAATGTGTATATTTGCATTGTTATTCCCTCATAAAATGTGGGCGGAAGGGTGATTATTCCCTCATAAAATGTGATTGGGAGGTAGAATATTCCCTCATAAAATGTGATTGAGAGGTAGAATATTCCCTCATAAAATGTGATTTAAAGATACGGATTATGGAAAGATTAGCTATCAATGAACTTCTGAAATGGAAGAATAAACAATATCGTAAACCTCTTATTATAGAGGGTGCCAGATAGGTGGGAAAGACTTGGCTGGTGAAGGAGTTTGCCCGCCAGAATTACAGGCAGCTGGCGTATGTGAACTTTGAGGAGATGAAGATTCTGCAGAATCTCTTTGAGCAGGACTTCAATATTCCAAGAATTCTTACAGCTATTGGGGCTGCAACGAATGTAACCTGCACTGAAGGCGAAACGCTGATATTCCTGGATGAGATTCAGGCTGCCCCTCATGCTGTTACTTCTCTGAAATATTTTGCAGAGAATGCGACGGGCTATCATGTCATAGCGGCTGGTTCTCTTCTGGGTATCGAACTGCATCAGGGGGAATCTTTTCCTGTGGGTAAGGTGGAATTTCTCTCTCTATATCCAATGAACTTTATCGAGTTTGTAATGGCTATGGGGGAGAAGAATCTAGCGCAGCTGCTGCAAACGAAAGATTGGAATATGATATCGATGTTTGCCCCCAAGTTTCAGGAACTCTTGAAGTATTATTACTATGTGGGAGGCATGCCTGAAGCAGTATTGAGTTTTTGCCAGAATCGTGATTGGAAAGAGGTGAGAGCCATACAGAAGGATATTCTGAGCAGTTATCAGAGAGATATGTCGAAGCATGCTCCATCTGAGATTATTCCCCGTATTACTGATTTGTGGAAATCCTTGCCAGCCCAGTTGAGTAAGGAGAACAGGAAGTTTATCTATGGAGTGGTGCGCGAGGGGGCAAGAGCCCGGGAGTATGAGTTGGCCTTGCAGTGGCTGCTGGATGCCGGACTGATATATAAGGTATATAATGTGAAAGTTCCCCGACTGCCACTTGCCAGTTATGAAGACCGAGCAGCCTTCAAGATTTTCGTCCTGGATGTCGGGCTTCTAGGTGCGATGTCTAATCTCAAGGCAACGACAATAGTGGACGGTAACAGTATTTTTACCGAGTTTAAAGGGGCATTGACGGAACAGTATGTTTTGCAGCAGCTCGTTCTCAGGTATGAACCGTATTATTATGCCAAGGCCAACAGTACTCAGGAGATTGATTTTCTGCTCCAGGATGAGGAGGATGAGATTGTTCCGCTGGAGGTGAAAGCCGAGACGAATGTCAAGGCAAAGAGCCTGCGCCAGTTTGTTGCAGACAACCGGTCAAAAAAGGCCTATCGCATCTCCATGAATGATTATCAGCAGGAAGATTGGGTTACAAACGTACCGCTTCATGCGGTAAATGGTCTCGAATTTTAGCGATAGCTCCGCCCTAACTATATAAAAATAGGCAGTTAGGGCGGTGGTATCGCACTTTTTAATGTCCGTTTTCTAAACTGATACTGTCCCCATGTGATAGGAGACTTGTCTAGTCCTAAATGGAGTTTCAGGAAACATAAATCCCCAATCTGCAAACTTCAACAGGTTGGGGATTTATGTTTTATATTATCTTCTTGTTTTACCAAAAACGTTGGAATGTGTGCCTGTAGTTAGCATGAGGAGTGTTAACTTCTCATCATTCTGTTCCCATACCAGCAGCCAGTCTGGATTTATATGAGCCTCCCATTCGCCTTCGTGGTTTCCGTGAAGAATATGTGGCTTGTATTTTTTCGGCAGGCATCCTTTTTCTACCAGAATGGCTATGGCTTTTCGTAGGTCTTCTATGGGATAGCCGCGCTTTTTGCAAAGCTTTAAAGCTTTGTCAAATCTCTTAGTAGTGTCAAGTTTATATATTATTCTCCTAAAATAGTATCAAACATTTCATCAACAGAATTCCAATGGGTAACTCTGCCTTTCTCCTTGTCTTCTTCGGCAAGTTCAAGATCTGTTTTCTTTGGTTTCATGACAGAAATAGAACTAATGCCATTCAGCATTTTGATAGCGTTCTTCAATTTTGTCAGCATTGCTGGATCTGATACTGTTACCAACAATTGAGGTTCGTTTATTGCTAATGTATTCATACTTACTCCTTTTTAAAAACATTCATCAATTTACAGCAGCAAAAATATGTTTTTTTCTCTAAACTACCAAGTAAATTAAAAGATTTTTTTAATTTTGGTAGAGAGTACCCGTTTTTATGTGCTAATTTCATGGATTTACTGTCTCTTGGAGATATGATGGATAGAATGTCCGTTTTCAAAACTGATACTGCCCCCATGTGATAGGGAGGAAGATAGGGTTGGCTACCCCTATAGAAAGTGTTAAAAATACTAGGGTGTCCAGTTCTCTGTTCTTGAAAACAAGCTGGAAACATCCCTGTTAATTG
>USJX01000094.1 GCA_900555035.1 uncultured Prevotella sp. | reverse complement strand
CAATGCAATTCTTGCTGTAGTACAACAGTAAGACGATTACTCATGCCCATAGGGGGTGCTGAGTAGTTACCACTTATCCTAGTGTTGCTAAAAAAACAGTAAAATACTGAATGACATGGCAAAAGTACAAATAAAATCTGAAAAGTTCACTCCTTTAGGAGTTTTTTTTCAATCATAGAGTTTTTTTTCGCTTTTGAGTGTTCGCCAGCCAGCTACTATGCCCAAACAGTGAACTGGCGGACCTAGGACAGCCAACTAGCGGACCTAGAACAGCTAACTGGCGGAGTATCTGACAGTGGGCTATCTCGTAGATTTACTTTGTAATATACAAATAGATACTTTTTGAAAGAATGATAAAAGACAAGAAAAAGGAGGCAAGATCCTCACAGAACATATACCATATCCTTGTGCTGGAAGAAAATATCGTTTTACTCTTCACTCTTCACCTATGCGCCATTATCTTCTGGTAATCAAACAGATAGCAGGTGAAGAGTATCGCTCACTCTTCACCACTCTTCACCCTCTCTTCACCTTTCTAAAATTTTTCTGATTTCAAACTTCTATCATCGGTGAAGAGTGGTGAAGAGTGGTGAAGAGGCAAAACACCTCTTCACCCTATATCTTATTGAATACCAATCACTTAAATATAAAAGGTGAAGAGTGAAGAGTTTTTCCTAAAGAAGTCTCTATTCCATGCATTTTCTTCTTTTCATGGCTCTTCCTGCTCCATTTTCTTCTGTTTTTATTGTTTTATCCCAAAATAAATTGTATCTTTGCAAGCGTATTTAAAACATATTGCAATCTATCTATATCAGATATAGATGTATCAAATAACATATAGAGAAATGAATAAGATTTTTAAACTCATCTTCGTGCTCTGCTGCTTCTGCGGCATCGCACAGGCTCAGCCTCAACGCCCTAAGCTCGTTGTAGGCATCGTAATCGACCAGATGCGATGGGATTACCTCTATCGCTACTACGCCCGCTACGGCGAAGGCGGATTCAAGAGAATGCTCGGCGAAGGATTCAGCGTGGAAAACTGCAAGATTCCTTATATCCCTTCGGTTACAGCCATCGGTCACTCTTCTATCTGGACCGGTTCCGTGCCTTCTATCCACGGAATTGCCGGAAATAACTTCGTGAAGGATGGAAAGGTTGTGTACTGTACTGCTGATGATACCGTGAACCCTGTGGGCTCTGACAGCAAGGCTGGCAAGATGTCGCCTCGCAATCTGTGGGTAACTACCATCGGCGATGAACTCCGTCTGGCTACCAACAACCGCTCTAAGGTGGTGGGCGTGGCCTTGAAAGACAGAGCTTCCATCCTCCCAGCCGGTCATCACGCCAATGGCGCTTACTGGTTTGATGATAAATCGGGCAAGTTCATCACCAGCACCTTCTATATGGAAAAACTGCCAGAGTGGGTGAACAAGTTCAACAAGCAGAAACTGCCTAACAAGTATCTTTCCAAGAAATGGGAGACACTCTACCCTATCGATTCCTATAAGGAGAGCACCAGCGATGACAACAACTATGAGAACGGAATCGCCGAGGGCGAGAAGGCGGTATTGCCACTCGACTTGCCTGCCTTATACAAGAAGCATGGCTACAAGATTCTCCGCAACACCCCATTCGGCTGTAACCTGACCTTCGATATTGCCAAGGCTGCCATCGAGGGCGAGAACCTGGGTAGAAACACAGATACTGACCTGCTGACCATCAGCTGTTCAAGCACCGATTACATCGGTCATCAGGTGGGCGTGAACGCCATCGAAACAGAGGATTGCTATCTCCGACTTGATAAGGCGTTGGCGGATTTCTTCGCTTATCTCGACCAGACCGTGGGCAAGGGAAATTATCTCACCTTCCTCACCGCCGACCACGGAGGCGTAAACAACGCCACCTTCCTGCAAGACCAGCGAATCCCTGCCGGCATCTGGAACAAGAAGGGATTGGTAGAAGAGCTGAATCAGATTCTGAAAGCTAAGTTCAATACCGACAAGGATCTCGTGAAGACCATCATGAACTACCAGGTGTTCTTCAACACCAATACCATAGAAGAACTCGGTTTGGATTACGCAGCCATCAAGCAGGCAGTGGTAGATAGATTGAAGAAAGACGAGGATGTGCACTATGCCTTCGACATGGAGAAGACCTCCACAGAGAGCATTCCTGAAGAACTGAAGTTCCGTGCCATCAACGGTTACAACCGTGAGCGCAGCGGAAGCGTGCAGATAGTACTGAAGCCAGGTCACTACGATTATTACAGCAGCAAGGGAACTACCCACGGAGCATGGAATCCATACGATATCCATATTCCTTGCCTGTTTATGGGTTGGGGCATCCAGCACGGCGAGAGCGCCCAGCCTCACTATATGACGGATATTGCCGCCACCATTTGCGCAATGCTGCATATTCAGGCACCTAACGGCTGCATCGGCACACCGATATTCTAAAAAACACAAGAAAGGCAATAGAAACACAAAAAAAGGCGATGGGGAAATGAAAACCCACCGCCTTTGCTACTAACTATTCAAAACAACTACTCACTATTCTATATAAATTCTCGCTAATCTATACAACTACTTGCTAATTTTTTGAGTAACCACTTTACCCGAACGGGTTGTATATTTCTTGAGATAAACTCCAGGAGCCTTGGCATCAGTCTTGACACCAGCCACAGAGAAATACTCCACATTCTCAGTATTCATATCATTCATATCATCCATTACATCCTGAATGCCATTGGTAATCTGGTCGTCCTTTACAGGAATGAATTCGAATGGGAACTCAGACAAGCCTTCCTGCCCCCTGGTATTCAACTCGCCCTGCTCGTTTACCTTCCAATACTCTTCCTTATTCAAGGTACGGATGGCCACATGGTTGGAACCAATGAGTCCGCGGATGTAGAATGGCAGATAAGCCTTAGCCTGCATCTTGAGGGCATTCAGATAAGGAGTGGAACCACCTACCAAAGAGATAAAGTTATACTTTACATAAGCAGAAGAAACCTTTGGCTCAACCTTCCAGACCTGAGTATTATCATACTTATCTATTTCGCCCTTCAATGACTCAAACTTTGGCATGGTCATTCCTTCCTCGTAGGTAAGATAGGTATCGTTTTCCCAATCATGGATAGCATAGTTTCCGGCACTGAGATTAACAAACTTCTCGTCAATTACCATCACATGGAAAGTCATGCTCTCATCGAAGCCCTCGCCTGTAACACGAAGGGTGTAATCACCACTTTCCAAACCTTCTCCTAAATCCAGATACTTGCTGGTGCAACCATTGCTCCACTCATACTTCGCATTCACAATGGTTGAAGGAACCTTGGCATAGAGCACGAGCGCATCATTGCTATCTGCCGTCAAGGAAAGAGAATCTGTAACCAGGCGGTTGTTCAGCAATGCACAAGGTTGCAATCCCTTGACATGGATGCGGAAAGTTACAGTTTGCTTCTTTCCACCCTGAGTGATAAACTGCCCCTTGATTTCACGGTCGGAAGTTACAGAGTTGATATGTAGCGAAGTACCCTTATCACCTGTACTCCAAACACCTTCACCCCAGCCTCCACGGCCATCAACATTCAAATCGACACTGCTTCCGTAGTACACAGTAGCCTCGATTTCGCCTATCCAAACACCATCACAATATACCGAACTTGTAATCGTATTATTATTGCAATCGCCCTGGGCAGCTATGGCAAACACCTGCTCGCTCTTCACCTTATTCTCGTTGGTATAAGTAACACGATAGAGGAAACTCTTATCGGTAGAAACGATGATATCCTTTGTTGTCTCGCCTGTGTTCCATACCCAATTACCCGTATCGGTTGCACCTTCCGGCAACTGCGGCATGAGTTTCACCTGCTTACCTGCAGGAACACCCATGTTGGTATCAATACGATAGGTACTGGAAATACCGCCTAACTCATTGTGTTCAATCACCTGACCATCGTACTCCATTCGAGGAGACAATAAGGTAGGACGTTCCTTCTCACCTGCTATCTTATCGTATGTGCAAGTGAGTACAGAATAACCCATGTGGTCGTATGCGCCACTGGTACCACCCGATGGACCACCATCTATGCCCATGGCATCCAATGCCATTTCTGCGAATGGCATCTTCACACCCTTCACGCCTTCATAGTGTCCGATGATACGAGCCCAGTAAGGACGAGTCTGTCCGCGTCCACCACTATTAGGCTCATTCTGGTTCCATGTGCCATGCCAAGCAGTACGGCAATCGGCATAATGATAGTTAACCCATGGAAGATCATCCTTATTTGCATTATTGTAAGCAGCCGTAAATTCGATACCTGCAGCCATGCGATTATCGTGATAAGAATAGAGGTCATCACCCTGGTTCCATGCAGTCTGGCAGATATCTACAGCCAAACCCAATGCCATGGTAGCGTGTCCCTGGTCGCGACCACTCTCCTGCATCTGTCCCACCTTGCCATAGGCACCAGTTTCGCCGGCATAGGCAGCAACATTAGGAATCAGATTATCTATATATTCTGTCAAACCATTGTTCCAGACATCAGTGGCAGTTGGCTTCTGATTAGGACAACTTCCGGTTAAGGCAGCCAAATCATATTTTACGAACGAGAGACCTTGGTTGTAGATGAACACATCATCGCAAAGTACACCGATAGAAACAAGACACAATGCATTGCAGAGTCCCCAGTTGCTCCAATAGTGACCAGGACGATCGCCATCTGCGCCCCATCCTGCGGCAGGCTTGTTGGCAACATTTTCCCACGTAGCGTTTCTACCACGCTGGAATCCCACAGCCGATGGATACCACACATCAAGCATCCATCTTTTGAATGACTCGAAATCCTTGGCACTCCATCCTTTGTAATCACGCATCAGTTCGGCAGCCTGGGCAAACTCATAACCATAGAGTCCCGCAGCCAAAGCATAGTTACTGTTACCGCCGATGCCCTTACAGGTATTCGCCCAAGCCATCAGCACGTCAACGGCATGCTTGGCACACTTTTCATTACCTTCAATTTTCCATCTCAGAGCATTCTGATAAGCGATGCTTGCACCACGGGCGGCATTGATGTAGTTTTGTGCGCCCGCACCACGGATAATGGTCTCTACCGGATAGGTGGCTGCTGTAGGCTGAGCATATTCAGCATTCTTCAAGATATTATATGCCTTGGTCACCTTTTCATTGCCGGCAGCCAACTGCGCCTTAATGCGCTCAAAATCGGCATCGGTATGCAAGCCGCCAGGATGACGGAAACCACGGTTGCTATCATAAGCTGGCATTCTTCCGTTATCAACGAAAATGATTCCGGCTGTGGTCTTCACGCTTTGAATGATAGCAGAAAGATCGCTGGCATATTCATCAATCATCATTTGCGAAAGAACTTCCTTCTCTGACTTTAATTTTATCATAGAATAAGCTTCTGTCAACATAGCAACAGCATCAGGAGCATAGTTTGATACATCTTCGTTGAGCAGGGTTGAAGCCTCATTGAGCAAGCCTTTCAGTTTGGTCAGGTCACCCTGGTCGCCATGACGGAAGGCATTTTCCAAATCTTCTGCGCCCAAAGCCATCTTGGTAACTTCAGCACCCGTCAAAGCCTTGTCGTAGATACGGATATCAGCCACCTTGGTATTTGCCAGATAGGCATCGCCAGCAAAAGGCGAACGACCAATCCAATTATAAATAGGTGCCGTATTGCTGAAGGTTTCATTGCCCTTAGGCATTGGAGCCGTCAGCATCTTCTGTCCGTCAACATACAAGGTACCATTGTTACCATCCAGCACATACACAACGCTCACCCAGCGCCCTTTGGTGGAAACCACATTTGCATTTGTGCTTCTCTCGGCTCCATAGCCTGCCTGCGAAGCAGCAAAACGCTGAGAATTAAGTGTATAGAAATAATAGCAACCAGCACTGGAGGAACAGGTTTCCTGTGTACTGAACGTAAAAAGGAAATTACCCAACCCTGAAATGTTTTGGTTGGCATTTACATAATAATACATACTAATGGTGAAGTTGGTGCATCCGGCCATCACCTTGCCTGCGCCAGCTCCCATATCAAAATAGCCATTGGCAGAGCCGAGGTTGAGCACATGATACTTTCCCATCTTCTCTACTTTGGCATTGTTTCGCAATGTACCCTTCAGCGTTCCTCCCGAAACAGCTTCTGGGACAGCATTGCCCGTTACATTCTCAAAATTGAAATGCAACTTCAAGTTTGCTTCTTCCGCCCAAATTCCCAAGGCATTAAATAAAGCAACAAACATTAATAATAGTCGAAAT
The DNA here is from genome assembly GCA_900555035.1 of uncultured Prevotella sp. GTDB lineage: Bacteria > Bacteroidota > Bacteroidia > Bacteroidales > Bacteroidaceae > Prevotella. Next base: position 3,431 of record USJX01000094.1, on the reverse strand, counting down.
CTCTTCATAATTTGAATTGTTTGTAGGTTTAAAACTTGATTGTTATACGAATGATGGCTCCAAAACACTTAGAGAAAAACAGATATAAAACAAAAAAAGTTCTTCATGAGGAATATATCTCCCCAAGAAGAACTCTTTTTATCACTATGATTCCTAATCTTCATTCATATTTCCCATACCCTAATCCTTAATCTTCATTCATGATTTCCATATATTCCTCGTAAGAAATATATCTGCCACCCATCGACTTGAGATGCGGGGTTTCCAGCTGGCAATCTATCATCTTGCCTCCATGCTCCTGCAGATAATTAGCCAGGAAGATAAGGGCTATCTTAGAGCCTGATGGAACCTTGGAGAACATGCTCTCGCCAATGAAGACCTTGCCGATGGTGACGCCATAAAGTCCGCCCACCAACTCTCCAGTTTCATTATCCCATACTTCCACGCTTGCCGCAAAGCCCTGCTCATGAAGGGCGGTGAATGCCTGGATGATGTTTTCGCCCAGCCAGGCACCCTCTTCCTCATAGCGGCCATTGGTCTTGCTGCAGGCACGAATCACAGCATCGAAATCCTCGTTGATTCCCACGCTATACCTGTTCTTTCTCAGCAAGGTTCTCATGGAATGACTGATGTGGATTTCGTCCGGGAAGATGACGAAGCGCTTCATCGGACAGAACCAGAGTATCTCCGGCTGGTCGCGAAAGCTATACCAGGGAAAGATGCCGTTGCTGTAAGCCAGCAGCAGGCGGTCGATGCTCAAGTCGCCACCTATCGCAAAACATCCGTCATCATCGCCGTAATGCGGATCGGGAAAATAAATCTCTTCCGCATTTTCATCTATCTGTAATATCATCGCTTTCTAACAATTAATCACCAATTCCTTACCATCGAAATCTACGCAGCCCTTGCCTGCCTTCTTGAGCTTGCCGAAGAGCAGAGCCTTCATCAGGATAGGCTTCAGGCGGTTGCCGATGACACGGTCCATCTCGCGGGCTCCATATTCCTTGGTGAAGCCCCACTCCAGAATCTTCTCTCTTGCCGCATCGGTAAGCGTAATAGAAACTCCCTTTGCTGCCAACTTTGCATCGAGCTGACGAAGCTTCTTGGCAAGAATCAGTTCTGCCATGTGCTTATCCATATCGTTGAACACCACGGTATCGGAAAGTCGGTTGATAAACTCTGGCTTGAAGGTCTTCTTTACCTGAGCCAACATCGCCTCACCACGGGTTACATTGCCGCTGAAACCTACATTTGCCTGCGAAGCATACTGCGCTCCGGCATTCGATGTCATCACGAGGATCACGTTGCGGAAGTCTGCCTTCTGCCCCTTGTTGTCGGTCAATCGGGCATAGTCCATCACCTGAAGCAGGATGTTATAGATGTCGCTATGCGCCTTCTCAATCTCATCGAGCAGGAGCACGCAGTTTGGTGTCTTGCGGATGGCATCGGTCAGAAGACCGCCATCTTCATAACCCACGTATCCGGCAGGCGAACCGATGAGCTTAGCCACGGTATGCTTCTCGGTGTATTCACTCATATCGAAGCGCACCAGCTCGATGCCGAGTTCCTTAGCCAGCACACGGACCACCTCGGTTTTACCCACGCCCGTAGGACCCACGAAGAGCAGCGAAGCCATCGGTTTGTCATCGTCCACCAGTCCTGCCTTCGCCATCATCACAGCCTCAACCACCTTATCCACAGCCTTGTCCTGACCATAAATCTTGTCGAGTATGCGCTGGCGGAGTGTAGCCAGAGAATCATTGTTTTCATCCTTGATGGCAGCCGCATCTATCTTGCAGACCTTGGTAAGAATCTGCTGGATAATCGCCTTGGTAACATAAGAACGCTGGCGATATTCCACAGGATGCACCTCCAGATAAGCACCCGCCTCATCCATCAGGTCGATGGCCTTGTCTGGCAGACAGCGGTTGCTGATGTATTTGGCACTGGCACGGACGGCATATTCCAGAGCGTCCTTGCGATAAGTCACGTTGTGGAACTTATTGTATTTATACTGCAAGCCCTCCAATATCTTGATAGCCTCCTCCTCGGTAGGTTCCTTGATGTCAATCTGCTGGAAGCGGCGCACGATGCCCTTGCTCTGAGCCATATAGCGGTTGAACTCCTCGTAGGTGGTAGAGCCGATGAATCGGATGTCGCCAGCCTCCAGATACTGCTTGAGCATATTGGAAGCATCAGGTCCACCATCAGAGCCACGACCTGCACCTATCATATTATGAATCTCATCAATATAGATGATGGTGTTGCCTTCCTTGGCGGCTCCCTCCATCACCATCTTGATACGCTTTTCGAAATCGCCACGATACTGGGCGCCGGCAAGCATCTGTCCCATGTCCATGCCATAGATGCGTGCTCCCTTGAGACGATCAGGCACCTGATTCTCGTTGATGAGTTTGGCAAGACCATAAACCAGGGCTGTTTTACCTACGCCCGGTTCGCCGATGTGGAGCGGATTGTTTTTTTCGGCACGACAGAGCACCTGGATGGTTCTATCCAGTTCCTGTTCTCTGCCGATGAGCGGATTGTGTTCCTCCACCTGATCAGAGATGCAGGTAACCAACTGATGCCAATCCTGAGGCTGTCGGCTTCTGCCCTCTTCTTCGTCATCATCATAATCGTTATCATAGTCATCCTCATCGTAGCCATCACCCATCATCAGGGTTTCATCACCTGGTTCATTTTCCAGCGGATAATAGCTATCCACGCTCGCCAGGAATTCGCCCTGACGGTCGCCCACATTCTTGCACAACAGGTAAGCGGCTTCTGAGTTCTGCAAGCCAAACATCGCCTGCACGAAATGAGGCACATTCACAAGTTTTCTATCAGCGGCAGCAGCCAAGGCGCATGCCGTTCCAAACATGGTCTTGAAGAGCGACGAAGGCTCCGGCAAATACTTGATGTTTTCAGGCACACGTTCCTGTCTAGCGAGCCATCCCACCAAGTCTTCGTGCATCTTGAGACTATCCACGCCCTCCTCCTGCAAAGCCTGGCAGAAGGCATACTGGCGGAGCAATGACAGGAGCATGTGCTCCGGCATCACGAACTCGTGGTCGAAGAATCGGGCCTGCTTCATGGCATCGTCCATCAAGACACTCATATATCGGGTTAATCCCATACTGTCCATTCTATTCTTTTCCTTTCTTTATTCGGGATTTAAAACTTGAATCGGGGGGTTTGAAAAGCCCCCTATCATTCTGGCATATAAGTGAGCTTCAGCGGATATTTCTGCGTACGGGCTTTCTCCATCGCTTTTTCCACTTTACTCTTGGCAATGTCGTAGCTGTAGGTGCCCACCACGGCTTTTTCTTCGTGATGAACCTTGAGCATGATAGCTTCAGCCTCAGCCTGCGACTTGAAGAAGATGGTTTCGAGGATATCCACCACGAAATCCATCGGTGTGAAGTCATCGT
>USJX01000093.1 GCA_900555035.1 uncultured Prevotella sp. | reverse complement strand
ATTTCGCTCAGTCTTCAGAAGAATACCTCGCCAACTCAGGACAGTTTGACGAGCAAGGCAACCGTATGTTTACCAATGCCGAAAGCAATGGTAGATTCCATACAGATTGGCTCAATATGATTTATCCGAGATTGAAAGTTGCAAGAGACTTGCTGACCGATGATGGTGTGATATTTATTTCTATTGATGATAATGAGGTTGAGAATCTTCGAAAGGTTTGCGATGAAGTGTTTGGAGAACAAAACTTTCTTGCAACTTTTGTTTGGGAAAAACGCACATCAAGAGAAAACAGAAAAGTTTTTTCTACAAACCATGAATATATTTTGTGCTTTGCAAAACAGAAAAACATTTTTGAACCAACTAGAGGAAGCCTTCCTTATACAGAAGATATTTTAAAAAGATATACAAATCCAGATAATGATCATAGAGGGAAATGGCAATCAGTAGCACTAACTGTTCAAGGAGGACATGGAACACCTTCTCAATTTTACGACATAATTACTCCTAATGGAAGAACGATAAAATTACCATCAGGATTATGCTGGCGCTATACAGAGAAAAAACTAAAGGAACTTATTGACGATGGAAGAATTTACTTTGGTAAAGAGGGCAATAACGTTCCTCGTCTAAAACTATATCTGTGTGAAATTGAACAAGGTGTAACACCACATACATTATGGCTTGCAAATGAAGTAGGAACCAACGATATCGCGAAGAAAAACTTGGTTAGCTTGTTTGATAGCATCGCTTGTTTTGATACTCCCAAACCAATTTCTCTAATAAATCGTCTTTTACAAATATCAAATAACAAAGAAGCTATCATCCTCGACTTCTTCAGTGGCTCCGCCACAACTGCCCATGCTGTCATGCAGCTCAACTCTGAAGATGGCGGCAACCGCAGGTTCATCATGGTGCAGCTCCCTGAAAAGACCGAAGAGAAGAGCGAAGCTTTCAAGGCTGGCTATAAGAACATCTGTGAAATCGGTAGGGAAAGAATCCGTCGTGCCGGCAAGAAAATCAAGGAGGAGTCTCCTTTAACCTCTCAAGACCTCGATACTGGCTTCCGTGTGTTGAAACTCGATTCCACCAATATGCAGGACATCTACTATTCTCCAAAGGATATTTCGCAAGCCGACCTCTTCTCGCAGGTTGATAATGTGAAGCCGGATAGAACGGGCGAAGACCTGCTCTTCCAGGTAATGCTTGAACTCGGTGCAACCCTGGATTCGAAGATAGAAGCGACAACGATAGCTGGCAAGACTATCTATAACGTTGCTGAAGGATACCTCGTGGCTTGCTTCGACCCGGATGTAACCGACGATGTGGTAAAGGCCATCGCCCAAATGCAGCCAGCCTACGCCGTGCTCCGTGACACCAGCATGAAGGACGATTCCACCACTACCAATTTCGAGCAGATCTTTAAAACATATTCTCCTGACACGGTCACCAAAATCCTTTAAAAAGGGATTTTGAAAGGAAAGAAGTAGAAAGGTAAAAAAGTAAAAAGAGCTTTACTGATTACGATAATGAAACTGAAGTTTAAGATACAACAATATCAGACCGATGCCGTGGAGAGCGTCATCAACGTCTTCAAGGGGCAGCCCAACCAAGCCAACCTGGAATACAGGATGGATAAGGGAAAACTGTATGTGGTTGACAGCAAGAAGCATGACATCAAAATCGTTCAAACAGATGTCTTTGCCGATAGCGATGATGCCAGCAATAGTCTGGGTTATAAGAACAATCGCCTTGCTATGGATAAGGTGGCTCTCTTCGACAACATCCGACAGATTCAGACCGAGAACAACATCCATCAGGATGAAGAACTCTGTCAGAAACTCGGAGCCTGCCAGCTCGATGTGGAGATGGAAACCGGTACGGGAAAGACATACGTCTATATCAAGACCATGTTCGAACTGAACAAGCAGTATGGCTGGACCAAGTTTATCGTGGTGGTTCCAAGCATTGCTATCCGAGAGGGAGTGAAGAAAAGCTTTGACATTACGGTAGATCACTTCATGGAGCAATACGGCAAAAAGGCTCGCTACTTCATCTACGACAGTAGCAGCCTCAACGACATCGACACCTTCTCGCAGAGCAACGACATCAGCGTGATGATTATCAATACCCAGGCCTTCAACACCATGAAGGAAGGAGCCAAGAACAAGGCGGCACGCATCATCAACTCCGAACGAGATGAGTTCGGTTCCCGAAAGCCTATCGCAGTTCTTGCTGCCAACAACCCTATCATCATCTTGGATGAACCGCAGAAGATGGGAGGTGCCGCTACACAGACGGCACTCAAAGCCTTCAATCCGCTCTTCACCTTGAACTACTCCGCTACCCACAAGGAACACCACAACACGGTGTATGTGCTCGATGCACTTGATGCCTACAACCACAAGCTGGTGAAGAAGATAGAGGTAGTAGGTTTCGAACTGAAGAACCTGAAAGGTACCGACAGCTATATCTATTTTGCAGAGCTGCTGCTCTCGAAAGACAAGGCACCACAGGTAAGGCTGGAGATAGAACAGCAGAGCTCTACGGGAGCCATCAAGCGAATCTACAAGAAGTTGGGCGAAGGCGATGACCTCTATAGTGCCTCTGGAAATATGCAGCAATACAAGGGATTCATGATTACCGACATCGTGGTGGATGCCCGTCAGCCAAGCCGAAGTCAGGTGAAGTTCAGCAACGGCGAAAGTCTGATGCTGAAGGAGGTAATCGGCAACGTAACTGCCGACCACAAGGCTCGCATCCAGATAAGGGAAACCATCAAGGCGCACTTCCGCAAAGAGAGTGCGCTCTTCCATCGTGGCATCAAGTGCCTCTCGCTTTTCTTCATCGACGAGGTTGCCAAGTATCGCCAGTATGATGAAGACGGCAATGCGCTGCTGGGACGCTATGGAGAAATCTTCGAACAGGAATACCAGGCAGAACTACTGGAGAATCAGAATATGTATGACCCGGAGTATATGCAGTATCTCAGCTGCATCCCTGTCAACAAGACCCATGAAGGTTATTTCTCCATTGACCCCAAGACCAAGCGCATCAAGGACAGCGATGAGAAGAAGGGTGCTGGAAGCGATGACGTATCGGCTTACGACCTGATTATGAAGGACAAGGAAAGACTGCTGAGTTTCGACCCGACTTACTCGCCAGTTCGCTTCATCTTCTCCCACTCAGCTTTGCGAGAAGGATGGGATAATCCGAACATCTTCCAGATCTGTTCGCTCAGACAAGCAAACAGCATCTCGCAGAAGCGTCAGGAAGTGGGACGAGGTCTGCGACTCTGTGTTGACAACAAGGGAGTGCGACAGGATGCCGATACCCTGCAGGGACAGGTGCAGCAGATTAACCGTCTTACCGTGATTGCCTCAGAGGGCTATGCTGATTTCGTAAATGACCTGCAAAAGAATATTTCGGAAGATCTCTACGACCGTCCGAAGGTTGCCGACATCGATTACTTCGATGGAAAGACCTTCACGATTGAGGATGGCAGCAAGCATAGTATCACGACGTCAGAAGCCAAGAAGATTTATTTCTATCTGGTGAAGAATGGTTATGTGGATGACGAAAGTCATGTAACCGATGCTTACCGCTCTGCCGCAACATCAGGAACACTCGCCTCATTGCCAGACGAAGTAAAGCCATACGGCAAATGGATTCATAAACTGATAGAAGGCGTATGGAATCCTTCTGCCCTTGATGGTATGATAGAAAACGGAAGTACGCCGCAGACTCCGGAGAACAGACTGAACGAGAACTTCACGAAGAAGGAATTCCAGGAACTCTGGAATTGCATCAACCACAAATATGCCTATACGGTGAACTTCGAAAGCAGGGAACTGATAGAGAAAGCTATTGCCGCCATCAATAAGGAACTGGTAGTTTCGAGACTGAGCTACGTGGTAACCCGAGGAGTGCAGAAGACGGAACTGAAGCACGACGACATGAAGGCGGGCAGCATGATGGTGCGGGAAGAAATGCAGCATGATAATCTGAGAACGGATGTAGTAAGCACCGTGAAGTACGACCTGCTGGGCAAGATTGCCGCCAATACCCGATTGACCCGCAAGACCATCGCCGGGATTCTGAGTCAGATTAAGCCAGAAAAGTTTGATATGTACAAGATGAATCCAGAAGAGTTTATCCGTAGGGTAAGCCGCCTGATTCTGGAGCAGAAAGCCACCATCATAGTAGATCATATCAGTTACAACGAGATAGAGGGAAGCTACGATTCCGCCATCTTTACGGAGGAGAAACATACCTCGCTCGACAAGGCTTATCAGGGCAGAAAGAGCATCGTGGATTATGTGTTTACCGATGGAACGGCAAAGCAGAGTGTGGAGCGCAAGTTTGTGGAAGACCTCGATACGAGTACCGATGTTGCCGTATATGCCAAGTTGCCAAAAGGCTTCCACATTCCTACTCCTGTGGGCAATTATTCTCCCGACTGGGCGATAGCCTTCAAGGATGGTGCCGTGAAGCATGTTTATTTCGTAGCCGAAACCAAGGGCAGCATGTCAACCCTCGACTTGCGAGGCATAGAAAATGGTAAGATAGCTTGTGCTGACAGGCTTTTCGAGCAACTCTCAGGTTCGGGCATCTACTATCATAAGGTAACCAATTATGACGATTTGATGAAATGGGTGAAATAGAATATGATGTTCAATATTTCAAAATGCTTTCACATTCATATTAACTCTTTGTTTCATAGTGGTTTGAGGGTGAAAGGAGAATAATGAAGAGGAAAAATGGTTGATAGGTGAAGGAGGGTGGAAGATAATGATGAGTGGGAGTAGCTGGCAGGTAAAGAAGGACGGGGAATACTCTTCTCGTATCGGTTGATACCAGTAATCTATATAGTTGACTAGAGTCGTTCATATAGCTGACTCGTGTCATCTATATGGATGACCCGGGTCAGCCGATGCTAGATAGTATCTGTTTCTCCTGATAGGGATATCAATACTTCTTGTTGGAAATGTCAGCTACTCCTATTAGTACTATCATACTTTCTGTTTATAAACTTCCTTCATCCTAAACGTGTTGATAATCAGCGGTTTTAAAGAATTGTGAAAGCAAAAATAAATCGTAAGCAAATCATTCCTGGCACTTCATATAGAGATGGCTGTTGTAGGCGTTTGCGAAGATGCTTGCTGCTGCCTTTTCTTTTTTTTAGCTCTTCACGATGCAAAAAATCAAAATAAAAGTTGTACCTTTGCACCCAAGTTGAGATTACAGAAATGAAAAAGGAACGTGAAACGGCAAACAAATATCGTCAGCAAGCTCTTGAAGGAGATTTGATGGCGATGAACAACATGGGTGTCTGCTATGCGCAAGGCATCGGTGTTGTGGAGGATCATGTGATGGCATTTCAGTGGTACATGAAGGCTGCTGAACTGGGTGATATTTACGCATGCTACAATGTGGCAGAATGCTACTACCAGGGAGATGGAGTGGAACAGGACTTCGAAAGAGCTCTTTATTGGTATCTGATTGCTGCAGAGAAAGGAGATGTACAATCACAGGTTAATGCAGCCAATGCATTTTACCTGGGCCAAGGAACTGAAGAAGACCACGTAAAGGCTCACCAGTGGTGGATGAAAGCTGCTCAAAGGGGACATCTTCAGAGCCAAAAGAATGTAGGTGCCAACTATTGGAATGGAGATGGAGTGGAGAAGGACAATAGTTGGGCTGCCTTTTGGTATGAAATGGCAGGTCAGCAAGGTGATCCACAGGCTCAGTTCTCTACCGGATGGTTCTATATGACCGGTACGGGTGTTAAACAGGACAAGCGCAAGGGACTCAAATGGATTCACAGAGCAACTGCCCAAGGATTTGAGCATGCCAAACAATGGTGCAGGGACAATGGTTATAGTATATATTAATAATGTAGTGAAACAAATGAAGACAGATTTACGATTGATACAAGAGCTGCAGCCTCTCATACACAACATAACCAATTATGTGGCTATGAACTTTGTTGCCAACAGCCTATTGGCTATTGGAGCATCACCTATCATGGCGCGTGCCGAGGAAGAAGTGGAGGAAATCAGTAGCAAGAGCAATGCCTTGGCTCTCAACCTGGGCGTTCCGGAAAGCACTACTGCTCACTCAATGATACTGGCAGGGGAAGCTGCCATGAAAAAAAGAATTCCTATTGTATTTGATGTGGTTGGAGTAGGAGCCACCCGCTTTCGTATGGATATAGCATCACAGATTATCCTCAGGTGTCACCCTACAGTCATCAAGGGAAATGCCAGTGAGATTCAGGCATTGTACTCTCACCAGATAGGCATGCAGGGAGTGGATAGTCACCAGGAAACCTATGAGGTTGAGAAACAAGCTAAGAAACTGGCTCAGCAACTTTCCTGTATCATAGTTGTAACTGGAGCCATAGACTTCATCACGGATGGCGAAAGAATGGCTTATGTTCATGAAGGACATCCCATGATGAGCAAGGTTACTGCGATGGGATGTACTGCCACCGGTATCGTTGGGGCATTCCTTGCTGTGAACTCCGATTCTTTGGAAGCAGCTGTTCATGCCATGAAAGCTATGGGAATTGCCGGAGAAAAGGCGGCTTCCATGTCTAGAGGCAATGGTAGCATGATGATTAACTTCCTCGATGAACTCTGCAATCTTGTGGCTTATGTCTAGGATTTTTAGAATCAAGAGACGTTCCTTCATGAAAAGCTTCATTGCTATCAATCTCTTTGGCATGATTGTTACTTGCGAAGAGCTTTCTAAAGAGGAACTCAACCATGAGCTCATACATACGGCCCAAGCAAAAGAGTTGTTGTATATCCCATTCTACCTTTGGTATGTTATTGAATGGTTTTTCTTATTTCTCAGATATCGGGATTGGATGCGGGCATATTACAACATCAGGTTTGAAAAGGAAGCCTATGCACACCAAGAAGACCTGGAATATTTAAATCGAAGGAAGCATTATTGCTATAGATGATATTACGTGGTGCCATAATCTTGCTATTCCCCAGTTTTTTGGGGAATAGTTCTACACCTGTTCCCCAGATTCCACAGAAGTAATTTATGGTACACAAGTTATAAGCTTCTGAATATCAAGTTTATCATCTTTTCTGTTATTTTTTGGCATGTAGGTTGCAACTATGAATAGCGGGTTCGATAATGAATCCACAAAACAGAGTAAATAACAATAAATTAGTAACAATTTAAAATAGATAAGATTATGAAGAAGTTCGTTTTTGCAGCTATCGCAGCTATGGTAATGGTTTCAGTAAGCAACGTATTTGCATCAAGCAAAATGATGATAGATAATTCAGAAGTAGTTCCAGTTGACACTGTAGCACCTGAAACTCCAAAGGATTCAGCAGAGATCAGCACACCTGTTTTGCCTCAGGCTGGTGCAGAGGATTCTACAGAGCAGGCGACTCCTGCAGAGACAACAGCAGAGTCTGTAGATACAACCCAATCTGAGCAGCCAGCTGAGGTTCAGGAGACTTCACAGGAGAACACCCAGCAGGAGTCAACAGAGTCTGAGCAGGCTACAAAGCAGGCTGCTGTTTCAGAGTAACAAACATTTGATTTCAACATAATTATAACACATAAGTCTGCTGGCAGTACTGCCAGCAGACTTATGCGTTTAATTTAATACATCTAATTATTCTTAAAAAAACTTGATAATCCATCTTATAATAAAGTAAATTACGTATTTTTGCATATCATAATTAAGATTAAAGCTATGACAAAGAATACAATGGCAAACAAACTTCCAAGGAAGTTGATTCAAAAGATGGAAATCGTGGGTGAACAGATTAAGCTTGCTAGATTACGACGCAACCTGAGCATGGCGCAAGTTGCAGAAAGGGCAACATGCTCGGAAGTTACACTTTGCAAGGTAGAGAAGGGATTACCAACGGTTTCCATCGGAATTTACCTTCGTGTACTCTATGCTCTTCAGCTGGATGATGACATCTTGCTCCTGGCAAAGGATGACAAACTCGGAAGGGCATTGCAGGATATGGGACTGAAGAATCGTCAACGAGCATCTAAAAAAGGATAGAAATGGAACGACTGTTTGTTTTCGCAGATTTTAACTGGCTCGGCAAAGCGGAGCTGGTAGGGGAGTTGTGTTATGAAAAATTGCGCGGCTCTGACAGTTATGCATTTAAGTTTGATGAGAATTGGCTTAAGGTTCATGCCGGAATTAAGCTTTCGGAAGACATCAACAATTACCCAGGCATGCAATATACCCAGCCAGGAAGTGATATTTTCGGATGTTTTTCTGATGCTTTGCCAGATAGGTGGGGACGTACCTTGCTCAAAAGAAGAGAACAGATACAGGCCGCTGAAGAAAAAAGAGCCGTCAGAACACTTTCTTCGTTCGATTATCTCATGGGTATCGATGACTTCTCCAGAATGGGTGGATTTAGGTTTAAGAGGGAAATGGAAGGTGATTATATCAATGTGTCTCCATCTCTCAAGATACCCCCATTAACAGAGATTAGAGAATTGGTTCATGCCAGTCAAGAAGTAGAAAGATCTGAAGAGAATGATGTTTTGCCTGAGAAAAAATGGATAGCGCAGCTTATCCAACCTGGTACTTCATTGGGTGGCGCAAGACCTAAAGCAGGCGTATTGGATGAAAAAGGTAATCTATGCATCGCGAAGTTTCCTTCTCGAAAAGATGACTATGACGCAGGACTTTGGGAGCATTTCTCTCACCTGCTAGCACAAAAGGCTGGTATCCTGGTAGCTCAAACCAGGGTGTTGGGAGGACTGGGAAAATATCACACACTCCTGTCTAAACGCTTTGACCGAACTGCAGAAGCTAAGAGAATCCATTTTGCGTCATCCATGTCTCTGCTAGGATTGAAGGATGGAGATAATGCACAAGGTGGTTATGGTTATCTCGATATTGTTGATTTCATACTCCAAGGTTGCTGCGACGTAGAGAAAAATCTTCAGGAACTCTACAGAAGGGTTGCCTTCAACATCTGTATTGGCAATTCTGATGACCACTTCAGAAATCATGGCTTTCTGCTCACACCAAAAGGCTGGACTCTATCACCAGCCTATGATATGAATCCTACTCTCAATGAATATCAGAGTCTTCTGATCAATGAATCTTCAAACAAGGCAGACATCAATATTCTGCTTGATTCATCTGAAAGCTACATGATTAAGAGGGAGGAAGCTGAAAACATCATCCAAGAGGTTCAAGCAGCAGTTAGCCAATGGGAAAGTTTAGCTACTCAACTTCAAATCCCAGCTAGAGAGATGGCTATGTTTAAAGAAAGGTTTAAGCTTAACCTATAATATAATGAAGTAATAAGCCTATTTACTTCATTATATTATGGGTTGGATGAATCCGTATTCTGCAGTCCCGCTAGAATTCAAAAGCCATGACCAAGAAGGTAAAGCTATAGATACCAGCACGAGAAACAAGTATGTCCGTCAGCTTGACGTCATTAAGGATGCAGAGATTATAGGAAGATACACCAATGCAATTTGGGTATTGAATGGGCAAAAAAGGAGATTATTTATGTCACAAAAGAAGATATTCAGATGCCAGGATTGTGGGTACGAGACCGAAGTATATGAGGGACGTGGCTTCATGGGACAGCATATAGAAGCCATGTCTTGTCCAGACTGCAGGAACATAGTACCTCTTGTGGTGGGTGGAGTGATAGGTGATGCTGCACCTAGCTTCAATTCTCTAGTGGGAAGACTCTGTCTAAGATGCGGTTCTGACAGGATTCACAAGTGGGATATGCACACATGCCCCAAATGCGGGGGCAGGATGCAACCCTCTGGCGAAGAAGAGTTCTGGACATAGTATTTTAAACCTGTTCCTGCATGGCTGAAGAATGGGGATTATGAGTTTGAGTATAATATTATAAGATAAGATCAGTTGTGTTCTGGTTTTAGCAAAGAGGGTGTGTCAGAAGTAAATGATTCACCCTTTTTTGTTTGTTGGAATGTTACTGATATGTTGTTGGAAAACATAATATAAGTTGTTGGAAAACATAATATAAGTTGTTAGAAAAGATAGTATATGTTTTTGAGTTAGTTAGTATCTCCGGTCGCACAACAGCTGTTGTGCGCTTGCATAGCAGCTGATATGCGCTTGCACAACAGGTGATGTGCATGCGTAGGTCAACTGTTATGCGCCAACTGTAATTTAGACTTATGACGCCTCTTCTTTGTCATTTGGTACATACAGAATGGCATTTCATACAAGACAGGTTTTGATATTTGGAGGATAGAAATAATCTTCTTACTTTTGCACTCGTAATCGGGAAGCGATAGAAAAGAAAAAATCGTGGAACGAGGAATATGAAGTATAACCCTTTAATATATAACTGAGTTCACTTTAAAAAGGGGCATATTTTGAATCCAGTCTGACCAGTGTGGTCATTCTGAG
>USJX01000092.1 GCA_900555035.1 uncultured Prevotella sp. | reverse complement strand
GTTTATCTTGCGCCACAACACCCAAGGCAGGCGCAATGCTCAGCAGAGCAATCATTAGTTGTTTCTTCATAATTTGATATTATTTTAAATTCTTAATAACTCACTAAATTTCCACCAATCCAGGAAGAAGAGGTTCTGCTTCTGGATGTCGCCTCCCTTAAAGACGAAGTAGAGGTCGTGTACCCCCTTTACCTTCTTCACCTGGGTAGAGAAGGTTTTGTATTCGTCCTTGGTGTTCTTGATATCCACCTTGCCGATGCACTGGCCGTTTACCCCATCAAGACGGATTTCGATGCTGCCGCCCAACATGTGGCAAGAGGCAGAAACCTCAAACTTTCCTGCTCCCTTCTTGAAGTCAACACCCTTCACGAGGATATACTTTCCCTCATCAACATTCGTAACCACCTGGTTCCATTTGTTCTTCTGCGCCCACTGATTCTTTGGCTGCGTCTTCAATCCATAGCCCCAAGCCATCGTCTCAGCTTCCACCTGGCGATAAGGGTTGAACCATTCTATCTGCTCCAACTTGCAATCCTGGAAGTATGGCAACTCCTGGATGGTTCCGTCAGGATTGTAAGTCATTTCGGCCGCAGAAACAGAACGCTGCTCGGCATGACGCCCCGTCTTCAAACGGAAGATGTCATAATTCAAGCCGAAGCAATAGCTCTTGCCCTTATAGTCGATGATGCCCGGATGATTGCCACGAGTGCGAGGCGTATGGTTCATGATATGTCCCTTATATTCCCACGGTCCGAGCGGATTCTTGCTCATCGCATAACCGATGCCCTCAGGACAGCAGGTAGAAGCATAAGCCAAATAATAATTGCCATTGCGCTTCCAGAGCCAAGGACCTTCCTGATAATCCTGAATCTTCGGGAAGTGCATGATGGAATCGGAATAAGAAATCATGTCCTCGTTCAGTTTCACTGCCTTCAACTCCGGGTTGCCCCAATACATGTAAGCCTGGTTATCATCATCAATCCATACGGTAGGGTCGATGTCGAACCAGTCACCCTCCCATGCCAGAGGTTTTCCGATAGGATCCTTGAACGGTCCGTATGGATTATCTGCTACCAGCACTCCGATGCCATGACCGTGGATAGGGCAATACATATACCATTTGCCATTGCGCTCGATGACCTGCTCTGCCCAGGCACCATTCTCGCCCTTGAACCACTTGAAGTCTTTCAATGAAGCCACGGCACCGCGGTCTTGCCAGTTTACCATATCCGTTGAGGTATAGAGCAGCCAGTCTTTCATCAGGAACCCCTCAGCCCCATCCTCATCGTGGGTGGTATAAAGATATACCGTATCGTTGTGCACATAAGGTGCAGGATCGGCCGTGTACTTGGTCTGGATGATTGGCAAGTTGATATTCTGTGCTGTTGCTGCAGTTCCCATGCCAGCCAAAAGCAGGGATAAAATCATTCTGAATCTAGTCATTTTATGATTTAAATTAATTATCAGTTGATTAAATTGTTATTTGTGGATGCAAAGGTAAGCAAAAAAGCAGAATTCTACTTTTTCACATGTGTCAAATTCTTAATATGATGTAACACTTACATCTGTACCCTTACAGCCTTACTGCTTTTCCATTATATTCCACACTCTTGCTTGCTAGCATAGGCTGATAGCCTGCACTGCTATCAGCATCCAACAAGAAAAAAATGAGGATGTGTCATGGACTTATGACACACCCTCATTTTTTAGCAGGAATATTTTACCCAATCCAATACGATAGTCTTATCTTCATCAATCATAAAGTTCATACCAATCTTTTCCACGGTTTTGCCTTTTAGGGCAAAAGCATCAGCATAATGCTTGTTGTTGATTTGGTCAAGAGCCTCTTGTGCCGACTTATTAAATTTCAGTTCTATCACATAGATGGTATCCTTTGTTTCCATCGTAATGTCTGTTCTTCCCCGGAAAGTATGCTGTTCCACCAATATACGGAAATTCGTAAGCAGGGCAAAGATGATATACATTGTCTGCTGATAATGCCCCTCATAATCGGTATTATCGCAATAAGGTACCGTCTCCCAGAACGTTTTCAATAGCTGAAGAGCACCATCCATATTACCCTTATTGATAAGAGCCGACATCTTGGCCACGGTCGTATTGCACATTGCAGACTTTGCCGCCAAATAATGCGGCAACATACTGCGATACAAACCTATCCTCACCTCTTTGTTAGGCAGAGCCAAGGTATAGAGTTCCGTTTCCGGATCATAATTCTTGATTGTGATATAACCACTCTGATAAAGCAAAGGCATGATAGTAGTCATCGTCTCAGTGGCTGCATCGAAATCATCCTTTGATGCATCCATCTGTTCACCCAGGTCAATCGGTGTAAAGTCATATTTCCGCATCATATTAAGGAGATAGGTAGGAGTGCCTGAGCCAAACCAATAGGAATTCATCTGTCCTTCAGCTAAACAGTTCAACAAGCTATAAGGATTGAAAATATCTGATGATGGCCAGGTAAAGTGATAGCCATCATAATTTTCCTTCAGTTTTGACAAGGCTTGTTCGTGTGTCAATCCCAACCTACCTGCTAACACATCAATATCCTCATCAAACTTATCCAACAATTCCTCCTTGGTAATGCCGCAAATGCCAGCATACTCTTGGTGCATACTCACATTAGTAATATTATTGAGTTCACTGAATATACTAAGTTGCGAGAACTTGGTGATGCCTGTCAAGAAGACGAAACGCAGCATACGGTCGCTATCCTTTAGGGGACTATAGAAATTGCACATCACCTCTCTCAATATATCCAAGCTAGTATCTTCATGCACCACATCAAGCAAAGGTGCATCGTATTCATCGATGAGCACAACGACCTTCTGCCCAGTCTGCTCATATACAGTTTCTATTAAATTAAGCATACGGACATTCGGGTCGGGAGAATCCTTTATAACTCCAAACTTTTTCTCATTTTTCTCTAATATATACAAGAGATAGCGCACCAATTGGTCTTTCTCCATGTGTTTTCCACCTGCCAAACTAAAATGAAGCACAGGATATTCCGTCCAATCTTTTTCTAGCTTTTCGATGGCAAGCCCCTTAAAGAGTTCCTTCTTTCCCTCGAAGTAACTCTCAAAAGTCGAAACCAAAAGAGATTTACCAAAACGACGTGGACGACTCAAGAAGAAATACTTTCCACTCGTATGAGTCATACGATAGATGTACTCCGTCTTATCTACATAGAGAAAGTCCTCCTCTCGAATCTCAGAGAAGGTCTGCATGCCTATTGGATATAACTTCGTTGCCATATTATCAACTATTTACTATTAACGTTGGCAAAGATAAGCAAAAATCCCGAAACCACCAAGCGATTTCGGGATTTATTCTGTATAGAACTGTGTACCCAATACCTTGAAGGGAATTTTATCAGTATTCTTACTATCTGTTCAGTTCCTTAATGATTTTCTCCAGATTGTCAAGCTGGCGGGCATCCACTTTCACATCTACCAGATTTCCTTCCTTGTCGAAGAGGTGATAGGATGGGAAGGAGCGAATGTTGAGATAGTTCTCGATGGCACTCTGCTGAGCCGCTGGCAAATTGTAGTGGGCGATATTGTCGCCAACCAGATCATTCAGTTTGATGAGATTTTTCCATGACTCTTCAGGACTGTTGCTTGCCATGTAAAGATATACCACATCGTATGGCGCCAAGCGTTCGAACTCTTCCTTCGAATGGGCTAGAGCCATCTTGCAAGGGGCACACCAGGTTCCCCAGACATCCAGCAATACTATTTTGCCCTTATAAGGCTCCAATATATGGCGAAGAAGTTTCTCACCATCGCTCATATCCTGCGGAGCTGTCTTGAGACTCGTTGTAATATCCTTGTTCTGCAAAGACAGGTACTTACGGTGTTCTGCCAATACTTTCTCCCTGAGAACTTCAGAACTGATACAATGTTCTGCCAGGTCAAGCCCATAACTATTGAGTGGCATGGCAAGTCTTTCCAACATCTGAAGAAAGGCTTTGGAGATGATGACATCTTTCTGCTGCTGGTTGCATCCCATGCTATCAGCTATATGCTGGGCATAATATACATCGATGAGAGGAGTCTCATCCTTAAGCATCTTGGCAATATCTTCTCTTCCAATGATAGCCGTAGCACGCTTGGCAAGGGCTGAGTTGGAAAAAGCATTTCCTATTTTCTCCTGCTCCTTGGCATCTGTCGTCTGATATTGCTTGATAGTCATGGCATCCAGATTCCTAGCCCATTGTTCCACCGTAGCAATTTCAGAATTTGTTATCGCAATATCCCCCAGAGCCTTGTGCTTTCTCAACAGTTCCGGATAATAATTGGTGGATAAGAATCCATAGGTCTTCCCCATGGGTGTACTGTACTTTAACCTTGCTTTCTGGTCGATGAGATCTTTAGTCAGCATATTATAGTCACGAAACTGAGTATAAGGCTGCGGAATCTTCTTCCATATTTTTTCCACTTGGCTCACATATTCCTGAGGGAAAACATTGTCTTTTACTCTATATGCTCCTTGCAAGATATCCGAAGCATAAGTGCAGAGAAGGTATTGAGCCGCATACTCCTGATAACATCTGGAAATAGATGCCGATTTTTCTATCTGTTTCCGTAAGTTTCCTTCAGCCTCCTTATATCTGGCTTCAAGAATCTGCATCATCTCCTGGGCTGGAACCTTATTTTCATACTTACCTGGATATTCTGCGTCAATCATTGGAATAGGATGCGCGAGCAGTTCGTTTTGCAAGCGACAGTTCTTACCCATGAAGATGGAATGTCCAGACTTGAAGTCATAGAGCAGATAATAGGTCTCACCTGGCTCCAATACCGTGTTGATATAAGTATGTTTCCAGTCCATGAAAACCTCGGTAGAGTTGATGAGAGGCACTTTGATCTCAAATCTGCCAAGTGAATCGAGCTTGCTACAATTGCTCACTTCCTTGAATGTGAAAAAGAGATCATAATACTGCACACTATACTCCTGCCCTCTATCCCAAAGTTCCTTAGGCATATTTCTGAGCCATCCCACAACAATAGCCGTATCGGGCTTGTTATGAGTATCCTTCAGACTTGTGGTTTCATCTTTCTGCGGATAATCCGGAAGGGTGGAAGTGGTAATGAGCGAATATTCGGCTTTCTTGCCGTTGATGCTCATCGTGCGCTTGCCATGTTGAGGTTTGTCGATGTTGACAGCCAGGTCGCTCTTGCCATCGGTAAGGATGAAAGAGTACTTGTCGCCCTTCTGATTCTTCTGCTTGTATTGCCAGTAACGGCAGTCGTAGATGGCGAAATCATCGTAGAATCCTATCTCCCAATCGCCGGTCGCATCGTTTCGCCAAAGCGAGGAGAAGAGCTGTTTGATACGGGTATCGATGCTCTCGATGCCAAATATCTTGAAGTTCTGTTTGCCGTCACCTTCCAGGAAGTCAAACTTTCGGGTCTTCTTGGGGAGCGGTGCGAAGTGGAAGACCACATCCTCCCTGCCAGAGCCAGGCATATAGTGTTCCTCGTCAAGTTTCAGTCCATCACAGCTCTTGACGAGATATTTCTTGCCATCAGCAAGGAGATAGGTTTCCTTCACAAACTTTACCCAATAGTGTGGGCGAAAAGTGATGTGCATGAACACTCGTGTTTCATCATCTGCGAATTCCACACGATAGATGTTGAGCTGAGACTGACGAGGATCATTAAATAGCTGGTTCGATTCAGCTACTGGTTTTTCCCAGACAATAGGTTTCTTGCCATTCCCTGCCCAACAAGTGCAGAGCCAGATGGCTGCGATAAGTACACAAAGGATTCTTTTCATAACTTTTATATTTAGAATTTTACGCTGCAAATTTAAGAAAAAAAATCCAATCAGATCCACTATCTTGTTCACTTTTTGTTTTTTTTCATTATTTTCCATTATAAACAGCAAAGTAAACAAAAAGTAAATTTTCATAATTACGTAGCACATATTGAGAAGACTTTATTTCATATAACATAAACTTTAGATTTCTTCATTTTCATAAGAAATAAGCTATAAGAAAAATCTTTCTTTCAAGAAAAAATATGTATCTTTGCAAAAACTTTTAAAAATCAAGTAAAATGAAGAAACTTACAATCTTATTTTTCATTTGTCTTTTGGCTTCATGCACAAAGCAAGCGAATAAGCAATTATCCAATATTGAAAACATCATGTTGGCTCAGCCTGATAGTGCATTCACACTCTTGCAAAAAGATTCTGCATCTATTTGCAAAGAAGGTACAGATGCCCAAATGTACTATCAAATCATCCGTTGTCGAGTTGCCGACTTATTATACATACCCCACACAAGTGATTCTACTATGCTTAAAGTCGCCAACTACTATACTAAACAAAATAACCAAAAAGCGCTCTCTATGGCATATTACTGTTTAGGCTGTATTTACAGAGACCTTAAAGAACACCCTCGCGCTATTAATTATTTCTTAAAATCTATCGACACAGACAGTACTCATACCCCAAAGGAAATGATTGGAAGATGTTATTACCAGCTATCTGGTTTTGAAGATAATCGAAAAAATCCAATCAAAGCACTAGAGTATGAAATAAAAGCATATAATTATATTTCACAAACAAAAGATTACACGTTAGCTAATAATTGCCTTATTAATATTGCCCAAGACTACAAGACTTTGGGCAACGATGAGAAATATTCCGCATTTATTAATCTCGCTAAAAATAAGATTTCAGCAACAAAAGATACAATCAACTTAGCTCGCTTCATCATTGTCAAAGGTCAAATTGCCATTCAAGAAAGAAACAACAAAGAGCTAAAAACTTTGATTAATGAAGGCAAAAAAATCTTGCCAACCATACTCAAACAACAAGAATATGGGTTTTATTTAATGCAAGGCTATTATTATAAAGAGCTGCACCAAGTAGATTCTGCATCCTATTATTTTCAAAAAGTTTTAAACATAGGAAATCCCATTATAGAATATGAAGCTAATACAGCCCTATCTGAAACAAATGCCGAGAATAGAGAATACACTACTGCTTGGAAATTTCAAAATAAAGCCATAAAGCTAAGAAACGCCATTGATTCCATCGACAACAAGCAGGAGGCAGAAAAGATGAAGGCATCGTATAACTATGAGTTGGAGGTTGCCAAAAGAGAGGAGGCAGAAGAGAGTAAGAACAGGTACAAGTATGCAATGTTACTCGGCATCATTTGTATCCTAGGACTTACTACGCTCATCTTGGCACATAAAAACGCATCCAAGAAAAAAAGTATCAAGCAACTCAAGCTCATTGCGCAGCAAAACGAGCTAATTCAAAATCAAGAACAGAAGATTGAAGAACAGAAGAACATGATGCACGAACATGTAAGCAATATCAAAAAACTTGAAACAAGAAACAACGAACTATCGAAATATCAGCTTACATCATCTGAGCATTGCATCAACAAACTGTCAAAGAATATAAAACTTGATGATGACAGATGGAACCAATTTAGAATGTCCGAATCATATTATAAATTGCACAAAATGATAAGAAACGGACTCGAACATTATACCAATTCAGAACAAAAACAAGCCATTATAGATATCATGGCAACCATCGACAACTTGTTCAATGAATATGGCAAACGCCTTACTGCATTCCTTCCTGGTCTCAAAGGCTCACAGTTGGAATTTGCTTATCTAATAAAAGCAGAAATAAACTTTTCCAACATAGCTATCTTGCTAAGAAAGAGTAAACCTAGCATCACAAAGATTAGCAAAAGTTTCGATGAATACCTTGAAAAGAATATGAAGGGATTGGATATCAAAACGTTCTTACATGACTTCTAAACTTATTATACAGAAGTTTCGCATGTGACTTCCCCACATGCGAAACTTCAGAAAAATACGATAGTCTTATCTTCATCAATCATAAAGTTCATACCAATTACGGAGACTTAAAATCTCTTTTATGAAATATTGGAGTAGAAAAAAGAATGCTAAAAAAAGAAAATCACTGATTATCAGCTTAATATATAATTTTTAACAGTTTTTTCTTTTTCAGACCTTTTTTTTTATGCCATTACTTTATGTAATATTTACTATCAAATCGAGTGCCCTCTTTTTCTATCTCCTTCCCAACCATAGAATAGAGCATCTTTCGAATCTCTTTCATATCTATATCAGGAATGCGCTCTGCTATATCAGATATTTTACTCAAAGGATGGACACGGAGATCTTCCATAATTAGTGCCTTAAGAACATGTGGTTCTATAGTCTTCAAACTAGTAACAATGTTAGATTTTGCATTTTTCAGCAAAGTTGTATTGATTTGGAAAAATGATCCTTTCTTGACGCCACCTTTCGTTATCAGATTGCTTTTGTCTAAGTTATCGATATAGCTTCTCAATCGTTCTTCTGCAGATAGCTGGAGAATTTTGAGAGATTCGTCTTATTCTCATCTTCCAACTCAAACTGTGTTGGTACAAGTTCCCATTGGAAAGCTCCTTTCTCTTCTCCAACACGTTGGATATCCTCACTACGAACCGGCTCACATTTGTCAGCGACACGGATATACATCTTGCCATCAGAAGTGGTGGCATATGAATGGAGTGAAGGGAATACTGTTATGGCAAAGTACTGGCTGCCAGTTTCGTCTGCACAGACGTCGCCTACAGCAAGACCAACATTGAAACAAAGTCCACGCAATCTTGTAACGGCACTATTTGCCTCTTCTTGCGGTATAACTTGATTGGGAGCTGGTTTCTTTGTCTTATCTTCCACGCCAATCATAATCTGTCCTCCTTGTGCATTGGCTAAAGCTACACAAGTGGTGGAGAGTTCTTTGAATCCTTTCTCTCCTGTTCGAATCTTTTGCAGACTCTTGTATTCTATCTTTTGTTGTTCTGTATTCATGTTTACTTGCTAATATTTAAACAGCTACAAAGATAATATTTTTCTTTGAGAATAGGGAACATATTCAGGAGGAAAGTGTATTGTCATGGACTTATGACACACCCTTTTTTATTTTTTACCTATCTCTCAGATGCTCATGCCTCTATCACCCAATCCTCAATAGTACCTTGGGTAGAATCAAAATTGATGCCAACCTTGGTAATTGGCAAGCCACAGAGAGCGAATCGCTGGCGATAGTTCTTCAGATTGATTTGCTGCATTGCCGCCTGAGCACTCTTATTCAGCTTCAATTCAACCACATAGAGATCGGTCTTGGTAAGGAGCACTATATCTACCCTGCCACGTGGCGTATGCACCTCCACATCTACCAGGTAATTGGTTAAGAGAGTAAAGATGATGAAGAGCATTTGCTGATAATGCCCCTCATAATTGGTCACGTTGCAGTATGGCACCGTACCCAAGAAGTCTTGCAACAGATGCAAGGCACCATCCATGTTGCGCTTGCCAATAAGCAATGCCATTTTGGCTATTGCCACATTGCCCCGTTCGGCAGAGACACCATCCACGTAGTTTGGCAGAAGATTATCAAACAACCCTACCTTGATTTCCTTGTTTGGAATATCTAGGGTATAAATCCCCGTTTCCGGATCGTACTCCTTGATGGTAACATATCCGCTCTGGTAGAGCAACGGCGTGATAGTCTTCATATTCTCCGTTGGTGCATTAAAGGATGAACTTACAGCTTCTGTCGGAGCTATCTCCGTTGGCAACACGCCAAACTGCCTCAACATATTGATAAGATAAGTTGGCGTACCAGAACTGAACCAGAATGCCCCCAATTCCTTTTTCGAGAAACAGTTGAGCAGACTATATGGATTGAAAACGTCTGGCGATTTCTTAGAGAAATGATAGCCATCATAATTTTCCTTGAGCTTTACAATCATCATTTCTCTAGAATATCCAAGTGCGTCAGCAAGCATATCGATGTCATCCGACATATTTTCCAGAAGTTCTTCTTTGGTGATGCCGCAGATTCCTGCATATTCATCGTCCATCGACACATTTGTGATATTGTTCAGTTCACTAAAGATGCTAACTTGCGAGAACTTGGTGATACCTGTAAGGAAAACAAAACGCAGTTTTGCCTCACTATATTTCAGAGGACTAAAAAAGTTACGCATGATATTGCGCAACACATCCAGCTGCTCTTTCTCGTGAGCCACATCCAGCATAGGCGCATCATATTCATCGATGAGCACAACCACTTGTTTTCCGCTCTTCTCATAAGCAGTATTGATGAGGTCGATGAGTCGGTTATTTGCCCCGATACGTGGCTCGTTTATACCCCATTTCTTCTCTTGATCTTCCAGGATATAGCCCAAATACAATTCCAGCTGCTCGGGTTCCATGTGCTTGCCACCGCTCATGTCAAAATGGAGGACAGGATATTCCGTCCACTCCTTTTCTAACTTATCAATTGCCAATCCCTTGAACAATTCCTTCTTTCCCTCGAAATAGCTCTGCATAGTAGAGACGAGGAGTGACTTTCCGAAACGACGTGGACGCGCCAAGAAGAAATACTTTCCACTCGTATGAGTCATACGATAGATGTACTCCGTCTTA
>USJX01000091.1 GCA_900555035.1 uncultured Prevotella sp. | reverse complement strand
ACGTAAACTTTATCTAAGCCTCAAACCAATTTGAAATAAAGCTTACTTCAAAGGCAAATGAAGCCAGTTTCAATCGCAAAAAAGCCTTTTTGCTTAACAGCATAGGCAAAATCGTGAGGGATGAAGCCCAAATCGTGAGGGATGCGTGAGGGATAAATTCCCGATTTTAAGTATCTGTCACGCATATAATTCTTTAATTATTAACACCTTACCCGATTTCTTCCTGAAAATCGTGATGGGTGATAGATGATTTGCAAAAACTTTTTATTTTTTCTCAATAGCTTCAAAAATGATATTTGCCATCTTCTCAGCTCCCTTGGCATTCGGATGAATACCATCTTTCAACATCATATCACCATAGGTGTAGGAAGTATGGAGATCGATGAACTGGCATTTATTCTTCTTGGCAAGCTTCTTAATGATTGGCATTTCGCCATTTACGATAATGCTATCACTGATGGTCCAGCTATCCTTAAAGGCAGGAATCGGAGAACAGAGATAGATTTTTGGCTTGCTTGGCAAAGCCTTCAGGGTATCTATCATCGCCTGCATGCTCTGGCGATATTCATCTGCCCCGTGTGCCCAATTGTGAGTCTTGCTGTCATTGGTTCCCAGCTTGACTATCACAATGTCTGGATTGAAAGCCTGCGCATCTCTCCATGCCAACTCGTTCATATAAGGCAAATCGCCCTTATTCATCATCGTACGGGCAGAAACACCGAAGTTCTTCACCTCATATTTATCACCCAACTTCTTCTGCAACTGAGCAGGATAGCCCTTTGCAGGTGCCATTCCGATGCCAAAGCCATCAGTGATGGAATTACCGATGCAAGCCACACGGATGGCATCCTCCTTCGGTGCCTTGAAACTGTTGAGCCAGCAGGTAAGGTCGGTCAGCATCTGCTCATGATATGGAAAACCATGGGCCGCATCACGGAAGCCCCAGCCATGACCGCAGGTTGGATAAACGTGCATGGTGCATTCATTGCCCTCATTTCTCATCGCTGAATAATAAGCCACACCGTTGGTTACTGGTGGAACCACCTCATCATCGCTCGACATCAGGATGATGGCACGAGGAGTAAGATGGCGACGGACAGCCTTGTCGTTAGACCATTCCCTTACTAGACCGGCATTGGTCTTGCGTTCCTCACCCAGGAAGTTGACGCAGGAACCCTTGTGGGTAATGCGCTCATCCATCGAGATTACAGGATAGAAGAGGATGGAGAAGTTAGGACGTGCATCATACTCTGCATGGGTACTCACCGATGAAGCCAGATGGCCGCCAGCAGAGAAGCCCATGATACCCACATCCTCCTTATTGATATGCCATACGGCTGCACTGTCTCTCACCGTACGCATCGCCTTATATGCATCACTCAAAGGGATGTTGCGGTCACCATTCGGCATACGATATTTCAAAACGAAATAGGCAATGCCCTGCTTGTTGAAATACTCAGACCACTGATGTCCCTCATGCTCCATGGCGAGATGAGAATATCCGCCTCCGGGACAATCTACCACGGCACGACCGCTAGGATTCTGTGGCAGATAACAGGTGAGTTCACTCTTACCATCCGTACTATTCTTTAGCACGAACTTGCGCGCTGTTGATTGCGCAAACATCGTCAAGGAGGCACAAGCCACCAACGACAAAGCTAGAAATCTTTTCATTCCGTATTTAATTTTTAAGTTCCGAGTGCAAAGTTACGCATTTTTTCGTTAATACAATGTTATATTTTCGTCAATTTTCGGTTATTTTGTACAAAACCCTTTGCCGTTTGCTCCTTTTTTACTAAATTTGCAGAAAAATATAAAACTATTAGGATTATGAAGCAGTTTTTCAAAAACGTAGCAGCTACCATCATTGGTATTTTCGGTTTCGGAATCATCATGACGATTCTCGCATTCATCTGCCTGATGGGCATGGTACTCAGTAGTAGCAGCAAGCCTTCACTGGCAGATAATTCGGTGATGGTACTGAAACTGCAAGGTCAAATCGACGACAGAGCAGAAGACGACTGGTTGGGACAACTTACGGGCAACAAGTTCAACAACCTAGGTATGAACGATATTCTCTCAGCCATCAAAAAGGCTAAGACTGAAGATAAGGTAAAGGGCATCTATCTGGAAACAGGCATCCTCGCCACCGATTACGCAACCCTGCAAGAGATACGTGATGCTCTGGCCGACTTCAAGAAGAGCGGAAAGTGGATCATCGCATACGGCGACAACTACACACAGGGCGGATATTACCTCGCTTCCATCGCCAACAAGGTGTATGTGAATCCTGAGGGACATATCGACTGGCATGGCATCGCTTCACAGCCACAATTCATAAAAGATGTAGCAGCCAAGTTTGGCGTTCACTTCACTGTGGTAAAGGTGGGCAAATACAAGAGCTTCACCGAAACATACACCGAGGACAAGATGAGCGATGCCAACCGTGAGCAGGTGACCCGATACATAGGTGGACTCTGGAAGAAAGTGCTCGCCGATGTAAGTCAGAGCCGAGGCATCAACAAGGATTCCCTGAATCACTATGCCGACGGCCTGATGGTGTTTGACGATACCAAACGGCTGAAATCTCGCAAGATGGTGGATGGATTCTGCTACTACGACGAGATTAGAAATGTGGTGAAGAAACAGCTGGGTCTGAAAGAAGACGAGAAGATTAGCCAGGCATCCATGGATGATGTAAACGCAGCTATTGACAACAGCAACCTGATGGGCGACCAGATTGCCGTATATTACTGTCAAGGTGGCATCGTGAGCACAGCTACTCCTAGCCTTTACGGCAACGAACAGCAGATAGTAAGCACCGATGTTATCAAGGACCTGGAGGAACTGGGCAATGACAAGAGCATCAAGGCTGTGGTTCTCCGCATCAATTCGGGTGGCGGAGACGCGTATGCCTCAGAACAGATCTGGCGTGCCGTGAGTCAGCTCAACAAGAAAAAGCCGGTTGTCGTTTCCATGGGCGGCATGGCTGCATCAGGTGCTTACTATATGAGCATGGGAGCCAGCTACATCATGGCACAGCCTACTACCCTGACGGGCAGCATCGGCATCTTCGGTGCCCTGCCAGACTTCAGCGAACTGATGACCAAGAAGTTGGGCTTTAAGTATGACGAAGTGAAGACCAACCGCAACAGTGCCTACACCGGAGCCGGAAGCACCCGTCCTTGGAGTGCCGACGAGATAGCCAACATGCAAGCCTACGTGAACCGTGGCTATACCCTCTTCCGCCAGCGTGTGGCAGACGGCAGAAAGATGAACGTGAACGATGTGGAGAAGATAGCACAGGGACGAGTTTGGCTCGGAACGGATGCCAAGAACATCAAGCTGATTGACGGCTTCGGCAGTTTGAACGATGCCGTAGCCAAGGCTGCCCAACTTGCCAAGGTGTCAGACTACGGCACGGCGGAATACCCTCTGGCAGCAGATTGGTTTACCCAACTGATGCAGGATGTATCGGGCAATGGCGGCAACTATCTCGACGAGCAGTTGCGCCTCACCCTGGGCGACCTTTACAAGCCATTCATGATGATTCGCACCATGAAGGAAAAGGAACCAGTACAGGCAGCCATGCCATTTGTACTGAACATACAATAAATGTGTATATATATAATAAGGTATAAGAAACAAAGGAGAGAGTGAAATGAGAACAGAAGGTGATCTTATCAAGATCAACGATTGGCTGCTACCACTGAGTTGGATATATGGTGGTATCGTGAGATTCCGCAACTGGCTCTTCGATATCGGATTGAAGAAGAGTCGGGCTTTCTCTATACCCGTCATCTCGGTGGGCAACATCACCGTGGGCGGTTCAGGAAAGACTCCACATGTGGAGTATCTCATCAGATTATTACACGACAAGGGAAAAATTGCCGTGCTGTCTCGTGGCTACAAACGCAAGAGCCACGGCTATGTACTTGCCGACGAAAATACGGAAATGCCGGAGATTGGCGACGAGCCATTCCAGATGCACCAGAAATTCCCCGACATCTATGTGGCTGTAGATGCCAAACGGGTAAGAGGTATCAACAACCTGCAGTGTGATGAAGCTACGAAAGATGTGGATGTGGTACTGCTCGACGATGCTTTCCAGCATCGCTACGTAAAACCAGGCATCAACATTCTGCTGGTAGATTACCACCGACTCATCATCTACGACAAGATGCTCCCGGCAGGAAGACTGCGTGAGCCTCTGAGCGGAAAGAACCGAGCCGACATCGTGATCATCACGAAATGTCCAAAGGACTTGAAGCCGATGGAATTCCGTGTACTCACCAAGGCGATGAACCTCTACCCATTCCAGAAACTCTACTTCACGTGCATCAACTATGATACACCCAAGGGAGTCTTCACGGGAGAGCTGCTGCCTGCCAAGGAAATCGAAAGCACGGAAGAGGAAGAAATCATCGACCCCAACCTGGCGGGTTTGAAAGACTATCATGTACTCCTCCTGACGGGCATCGCATCGCCTAAGCAGATGGAGCACGACCTCAAGCCAATGGTCAAGGATATGCAGTCACTCTCCTTCGGCGACCACCACCACTTCAAGAGCAAGGACATCGATTGCATCAACGAAACCTTCGAGGCTATGCCTCAACCTCGCATCATCATCACCACAGAAAAGGATGCCGTGAGACTGAGAGACTCCGAAGGACTCAACGAGAGTGTGAAAAAGAGCATGTACGAACTGCCTATCAAGGTAAGCTTCATGCTTGACCAACAAAATAACTTTAACGAAAAAATTATTAGCTATGTACGAAAAAATTCAAGAAACAGCATCCTGGCTAAAAGAAAGAATGACCACAAGTCCGAAGACTGCAATCATTCTGGGAACAGGTCTAGGACAATTAGCTTCAGAAATAACTGACAGTTACGAGTTTCCATATAGTGAGATACCAAACTTCCCTGTTTCTACAGTAGAAGGTCATGCCGGCAAGCTGATTTTCGGCAAGTTGGGTGGCAAGGATATCATGGCGATGGAAGGCCGCTTCCACTTCTATGAGGGATACAGCATGAAGGAGGTTACCTTCCCAGAGCGTGTCATGTACGAGCTGGGCATCGAGACCCTCTTCGTAAGCAACGCATCAGGCGGCATGAACCCTGATTTCGAGATTGGCGACCTGATGGTTATCGATGACCACATTAATTTCTTCCCAGAGCATCCACTGCAGGGCAAGAACTTCCCTACCGGTCCTCGCTTCCCTGACATGCACGAGGCATACGACAAGCAGCTCCGCGACCTTGCCGACGAGATTGCCAAGGAGAAGGGTATCAATGCCAAGCATGGTGTATATGTAGGTGTACAGGGTCCTACCTTCGAGACTCCTGCCGAGTATCGCATGTATCGCATCCTCGGTGGCGACGCTGTAGGTATGAGCACTGTGCCAGAGGTTATCGTGGCTCGCCATTGCGGCATCAAGGTATTCGGCATCAGCATCATCACCGACCTCGGCGGCTTCGACGTACCAGTTGAGGTAAGCCATGAGGAAGTGCAGATTGCAGCCAATGCTGCCCAGCCAAAGATGACGGAGATTATGCGAGAGATGATTCGCAGAAGCTAAAAGCCGGACTTCAGCTTTTTCCAGCTTCTAATGCTAATCATAAAGTTCAAAGTTCAACATTCAAAGTTCAAAGTAAAAAATTGGATATAGCTAAGTTAGGTGAATTCGGTCTCATCGACCATCTCACCAAGGGATATGAAAACAAGAATGCCTCTACCGTCTATGGTGTGGGCGACGACTGTGCGGTGATGCACTATCCGGACAAGGAAGTGCTTATGACCACCGACATGCTCATGGAAGGTGTACACTTTGACCTTACCTATATCGACATGCAGCACTTGGGCTACAAGAGTGCCATGGTCAACATCAGCGACATCTTCGCCATGAACGGAACACCACGCCAGATGGTGGTAAGCATTGCACTGAGCAAGCGTTTCAAGGTGGAAGACCTAGACGACTTCTATAAAGGTTTGCGAATGGCATGCGATAAATGGGGAGTTGACATCGTAGGTGGTGACACCACCTCATCGCTCACCGGTCTTGCCATCAGCATCACCTGCATCGGTGAGGCTGCCAAGGAAGACATCGTGTATCGCAGCGGCGCCAAGGAAACCGACCTCATCTGCGTATCGGGCGACTTGGGCGGAGCCTACATGGGTCTGCAGCTCCTGGAACGCGAAAAGGCAGTGTATTACGGACAGGTGGAAGACATCCGCAAGAAGATGGCAGAGGCCAAGGCAAATGGCGACAACCAGAAGCTTGCCGCCCTCAACAAGGACCTGCAGGAGATGCGCAACTTCCAACCCGACTTTGCCGGAAAGGAATATCTGCTGCAGCGCCAGCTCCAGCCTGAAGCACGTGGCGACATCATGGCCCAACTGAGAGAAGCCGGTATCCGCCCTACAGCCATGATGGATATCAGCGACGGCCTCAGCAGCGAACTGATGCACATCTGCGAGCAGAGCCATTGCGGCTGCCGTGTATATGAGAAGAACATTCCTATCGACTACCAGACAGCCGTACAGGCAGAGGAATTCAACATGAATCTCACCACCTGTGCGATGAATGGCGGCGAAGATTACGAACTTCTCTTCACGGTTCCTATCGGCGACCACGAGAAAATCGAGGCAATGGAGGGTGTGAAACAGATTGGTTACATCACCAAGGAAAGCCTTGGCAAGTTCCTCATCACCCGCGATGGCCAGGAATTCGAGCTCAAAGCACAGGGATGGAATCCCCTGAAAGACTAGTTTTTAGTTAAAATACATTAAGCAAGAGAAAATATTTCGTTTTCTCTTGCTCAATTAAAAAAAATATTGTACCTTTGCAACCGCAAAAGAAAAAAGGTGCCATAGCTCAGTTGGTAGAGCAAAGGACTGAAAATCCTTGTGTCCCCGGTTCGATTCCTGGTGGTACCACTCCTCCTTTCATTTAGGCGGTTTCTAACTTCGGTTAGAGCCGCCTTTTTGGTATTTATACACCGAGGTAACAAGTATTACATTCTCTAAAAAGTATTATAACAAACAAACTAAACTTAAAAAGCTTATGAAGAAGTTTTTGATTTCGCTATTGGCATGCTTTACCGTGGCAACTGCTTTTGCCAACGATTACAGCAAGTATTATCAGAATCTGCCTGTGGCTATGCCACAGCCAACCCTCCCAACCATTCCGAATAACCAGGTCAGCATCATCGACTTTGGCGGCAATGGCGACGGACAGTCAATGAACACCTTGGCTTTCAGCAAGGCTATCAGCAAGCTCAGCAAGATGGGCGGCGGTCACCTCAACGTTCCTGCCGGCATCTATCTCACCGGTCTGATTTCCCTGAAAGATAACATCGATCTTCATCTGGAAAAGAATGCCATCATCGTATTCTCTGAAGATAAGAACGACCTTATCAAGACAGACGAGGAAACCGGCAAGAAGGAAGACCGCGCTACTGCGGCAATCAATGCCAGCAAGAGAAAGAACATCTCTATTACGGGAGAAGGTACCATCGACGGCAATGGCGAATGGTGGCGACCTGTGAAGCGCAGCAAGGTGAGCGACGTGGAATGGAACCGCTTCAAGCAGATGGGTGGCACCCTGAACGAAAAGGGTGACATCTGGTATCCGCTGAATCTGAAGCATACACCCAATGTAGTAGATAACATCGATGCACAGGAGAAGGTACGCAACCACATGATCCGATTCACCGATTGCGAGAACGTGCTCGTTCAGGGTGTTACCCTGCTCAACAGTCCCCGTTTCCACCTTATCCCTACCCGATGCAAGAATGTTGTCATCGATGGCATCACCGTAAAATGCCCATGGAATGCACAGAATGGCGATGCTATCGACATTTCCAGCTGCAAGGACGTGCTTATCGTCAACAATATCGTTGATGCCGGCGACGACGGCATCTGCATGAAGGGTGGCGCAGGAGCTGCAGGAGTAAAGGCTGGTCCTTGCGAGAACATCAATATCCAGAACAACACCGTTTACCATGCTCATGGCGGTTTCGTTATCGGCAGCGAATTCAGTGGCGGCATGAAGAATATCCTGGTTCGCAACAACACTTTCCAGGGCACAGACGCAGGTCTGCGCTTCAAAAGTGCCGTAAAACGAGGCGGAACATCAGAGAATATCTATATCGACCATATCTACATGACCGATATCACTGGTGATGCCATCACCTTCGAGACCACCTATTGGGACAACCACGTGGGAGCCAAACAGCAGACCAAGCCTGTAAAACAGGAATATCTGCCTAACTTCCAGGACATCCACATCAGTGATGTTTATGTACGTGGATGCAAAAATGGCATCGTAGCCCATGGCGCAGAAGGTATGATTCACGATATTACCATCAAGAATACATACATCTTCTACGACAAGCAGGCACAGGACATTGATGCAACTTGCAAAATCAAGCTCGACAATGTTCACTTCGCTACCTTCAACAAGTAAGCCGGCGAAGATATAAGATGATAATAGTATCAATTACTTCACCACGGTAAGCATATGCTCGTCCACCGAAAAGTGAATATCCATACCCTCATAAGGCATTCCATATACCTTATGAGGGTCTTTTTGATAATGAGGGCGTGGGTCCTGAGCCAGAACCTCCTTCAATATCTCAATCTTGGCATCCGTCAGCCCCTGTTCTTTCAGATACCCCTTCACCTCTTCCGATATCTCCACATCCAGTTTTGCCCATTTTCTATCATCCACAAATCCACTACGGGCATCAGGATGACAATCGGCATATACCACATAAGGTTTGATATCATAGATAGGTGTGCCATCCATCAGGTCGGCTCCCTTCACATGAACCACAGGTCCCTTGCTGGTCTCCCACTCTATCCGGGAGATTCTCACGGAAGACAAGCCGATGTTGTTCGGACGAAACGGACTGCGGGTAGCGAATACTCCCACCTTTTCATTGCCGCCCAACACGGGAGGCCGGACCACCGGACTGTTAGCCTTGTGCTTGTTTGCCGAGAACTCCCATATTAGCCATAAGAAATCGAAGCTCTCCATCCCTCTCAGGAAATCAGGATTTCGATATTCCGGTTCAAAAACTATCTGTCCTTCCAGTTCAGCCACCAGTCCTGCCTGCTTGGGAATACCAAACTTGCTGCTGAAAGGCGAGCGAAATCTTGCTATCGGTTTTATTTCCATTCTAAATACCTTATTTATATATTAATTATTATAAGTACGCAAAAACTAGTTAATTATTTTGCTGTCTCCCTAAAATAATGTACCTTTGCAGCCAAATAAGCAAAACAATACAATGAAAATAGAAAGACCAGAATATGAGATTTGGCTCCAGAATCCTGGAGAACTCGGTGTCTATCAGCAGATAGAACGCGCCGGAAGAGTATGCTACAAGAGTGAGAACAACACCACAGAAGACTCTGCCAAGCCTTTCGTGGGCCGCATGATTCAGAGCGAGCACTGTGCCATGCTGGAGCATGGCACAGTCTATCTCATCTGCAACCATGGCGAACTCCCTCTCTACATCCACAACAAGTTCTCCCGTTGCAACACCATTGATGGCAAGGATTACATCACCACCAATCTGCGTGTATTGGCAGAGAACAAGGCGATGGACGACCTGAAGTATCTCAGCGATTACGAAGAGGGAAAGCACGAGCTCCGCATCACCGTGCATTTCACCACCCAGATTGCCATCACCCGAGAGTACAACCGCCATCGTGCCAACTCTATGGCCGAACAGAGCACCCGCTACTGCAACTACTCGAAGAACAAGTTCGACAACGAGATTACCATCAATCTCCCTACCTGGGCAGAAGAAGCAGGCTTCGACGGTTCTCAGGACCCAGGCGATTACCGTCTGGAAGATATGTGTGCCGACATAACAGAAGGCAGAGCACAGCAGTGGAGCAAGCTCGATACCTGGATCTTTGCCAACCAGGCAGCAGAATACGCTTACATGAAACTGATTGAGGCAGGCTGCAAGCCACAGGAGGCACGTGCTATCCTGCCATTGGATTGCAATACCGAATTGGTACACACCGCCTTTATCAGCGACTGGAAGCATTTCTTCGATCTCCGTGCCTTAGGCACTACTGGTGCTCCTCATCCAGACGCCAAGGTTCTCGCCTTGCCATTAATGGAGGAATTCAAGAAGAAAGGTTATCTGAAATCAGAAGGATAACATTTAAAAAAAGTAAAAAATCACAGGAAACATGCATTTTTTCCATTTTCTATACAAGACGAATGGATAAATTTTGTATTTTTGCACTGTGTTTTTCATAGTATTAGATTTAAGGTTATCAAGGTTGGGGCTACGGCGGTAGCCCTTTTTTTATGTCTTTATCCGAGCTTTTACAGCAATTTTCAGGCATTTTACCGAGCTTACTCTATGTATTTCATCAAAAATCAACTATTTTCTGAAAAAACTTCCCTAAAAATTTGGTGGATTCAAAAAATAGTTGTACCTTTGCACCCGCTTAAGAAAACCAAGCTATAGTCATCCGACCGAATTTGGAGAGATGGTAGAGTGGTCGATTACAACGGTCTTGAAAACCGTCGTACCGA
>USJX01000090.1 GCA_900555035.1 uncultured Prevotella sp. | reverse complement strand
TACTGTACCAGTTGTATTTAGATTGCAGTAATAGAATGAAAAGAACATCTTATATTTTTTTAGGTATAGGATTAACAGTACTATCAATGGCTTTCTTCTCGTCTTGCGGCGAGAAGAAAGCCAAAGATGGTAGAACTGATACTCCTACTTCAGGCACTATTGAATTTGTGGCTGACGAGAGTTTGAGTCCTATCATTGACGAAGAAAGAAGTCAGTTTGAGTATGAATACCCTAAGGCTAAGCTCAAACCAAAATACACAGATGAAGTCACAGGACTTCAGATGATCAAGGATTTCAAGACAGCACTCCTCTTCACTACCCGTAACCTAAAGGATAGTGAGATTGCCTACTTGAAGTCGAAAAGCAATGTGATTCCTTCAGTTTTCCCTATCGGATATGACGGCTTGGCATTCATTGTCAACAAGAACAACACTGATACTTGCATCACCGTGAACGATATCAAGCGCATTCTTACAGGAAAGGCTACCAAATGGAGTGATGTTGTGCCAGGTTCCAAGAGAGGTGACATCGAGGTAATCTTCGACAACACCCGCTCGGCTACTACCAACTTCGTGGTAGATTCAGTTCTGCACGGAGAGAAGATGGGTGCCAAGATCATGGCGGCAAAGACCAGTAAACAGGTCATTGACTTCGTTGATCAGAACCCAGGTTCCATTGGTGTTATCGGATCCAACTGGTTGAACGACCGACGCGATTCCACCAATACTACATTCAAGAAGAATATTCATGTCATGCGAGTATCCATCAAGGATAAGGCTACTCCATCCAACAGCTGGCAGCCATATCAGGCATACTTGCTGGATGGAAGATATCCATTCGTAAGAACTATATACGCTATTGTGGTAGATCCTCATAAGGCATTGCCTTGGAGTTTTGCCAATTACATCACAAATCCTAAGGGTCAGCTTATCCTCTTTAAAACCGGACTGCTGCCATATCGCGGAGACATCACAATCAGAACAGTAAACGTGAAACGATAAGAGCGGAAGCGCTAAAAAGTTGAGAAGCGGAAACGCTAAAAGTTGAACGAAATTAAAGTAGAATTATGAAAGCAGTTAAATATTTAGTAGCAGGTTTGCTCGTCATGGGTTTGGCAGCTCCTGCAATGGCTCAGGACGTTAACTACAAGGACGCTCTTAAGCCTATAGAGACAACTTTGAAGGCTGGAAATGTAGATGCTAAGACATTTGCTAAGACCCTCAAGGAGTACCAGAAGGAGTATAAGAAGGATCCTAAGGCTCTCGTTGCTTTGGGTAATGCCCTTGTTATCAACAAAGACTACACCAACGCAATGGCTGTAGCAGATGCTGTCATCGCTAAGTTCAAGAATTATGGTGATGCCTACATCCTCAAGGGTGATATCTACGCTATGCAGGACAATGGTGGTGAGGCTGCCACATGGTATGGTCAGTGTATGACTATGGATCCTAAGAATCCTCAGGGTTACATCAGCTACGCTAACGTATATCGCAAAATTGACCCACAGGCTTCTGCAGAGGCACTGAACAAGTTGAGAGAGGTAGATCCTAACTACCCTATCGAGGCAGAGACAGGTCACAACTACTACTCTATCGGTAACTACGAGAAGGCCTACGAGAACTTCACAAAGGCTAATCTCAATACCATGGAAGAGTACATCTACTACGAGTACTGCTTCACTGCATACGTATTGAACAAAAAGGAGGATGCTCTCAAGTTGTGCAAGCAGGGTATCCAGAAATATCCTAAGGATACAGCCTTCCAGATTTTGGCTATGCGTGCTGCTGTAGATACTCAGCAGTTTGAGGACGCACTCAACTATGCCAACGCCGTAATGAACAACGCCGACATCAAGAAAAACTCTAGTATCTACTCATACTATGGTTTGTCTTTGGCTGGCAACAAGCAGTACGACCAGGCATTGGCTCAGTTCAACAAGGCATTGGAGATGAACAAGGAAGATGCTAAGCCATACCAGTATATCTCTGAGACCTACAAGCAGATGGGTGAAGAGGATAAGGCTATCGAGTTCGCTCAGCTTTATATGGATAAGAATCCTAACGCTACACCATCTGACTACGTGAAGATGGCAGAGATTTACAACGCTAAGGCTCAGAAGGGTGGCGCAGACAAGGCTGCCAATGTTAACAAGGCTATCTCTGTATATAACTCATTCGCTGCCAAATATCCACAGTTGAAGGCATACGCTGATTTGCAGGCTGCAAACATCGCATTCCAGAACGAGATGGACGACAAGGCTCTTGAGAACTACCAGAAGGTGATTGACGAGGTAGAGAACAAGCAGTACGACGAGGATGAAAAGGGCTACCTGATGCAGGCTTACAAGAATGCAGGTTATATCTACTGGAGTTCTAAGAACGACTTGGATACAGCGCGTCCATTCTTCGAGAAGCTAATTAAGCTTGATCCAAACAACTCACTTGCCAAGAAGGCATTGGGTTTGGAGGAAGAAGCAGCTCAGTAATTTAGTACACTCTGAAAGCTGTTTTTTACAAACAGATTCATTTTTTTAAAGTCATAAGCAAGTGCGGCAGTGGGGAGTGATTCTTCACTGCCGTTTTTTTGTTTCTCCGGTAGAAACACTCAGTTTCACCAGGTGAAACTGAAAGTTTCATGGGGTGAAACAAAAAAAGCATAGGAAAAGAGCAAAAAGAAAAGAGCCATTCCAAAAAGAAAAGAGTCATACCAAAAAGAAAAGAGCGATTCCCCGGAAGGAA
Source organism: uncultured Prevotella sp. (assembly GCA_900555035.1). Lineage (GTDB taxonomy): Bacteria > Bacteroidota > Bacteroidia > Bacteroidales > Bacteroidaceae > Prevotella. The sequence goes on along the minus strand of USJX01000090.1, from coordinate 8,145 downwards.
CCGCTCTCAATGTTTTATGTAACTAAAAGTATCTACCCTAGAAATTAACCAAGGCTAATAGCCTCGTTAGGGCAAACATCAGCACAAGTACCACACTCTGTGCAGACGTCTGGGTTGATAGAATACTTCTCGCCCTCAGAAATAGCGCCTGATGGGCACTCATCGATACATGTACCGCATGCGATACAATCGTCACCAATTACGTATGCCATAATTCTTAATGTTTTTATAATGTTAATAATATTGTTTCTACTACCTACTTTTTATGGTGCAAAGATAATAATTATTTTTGGAATACCTACATTTAGGTATGCTTTTTTTTTGTTTTTTACTCAATTTATACATAATCGAAATAATATGCCAAACAATAAGATAGAAATACTTACGTTTATATTATATGAAACAGAAACTTATAGCATTATTGATAGGCATAACCATCGGAATACAGGCGATGGCACAGGAAAGGACGGTAGAGAATCGCCCTTACACCGACTTGCGACCATTTCACTTCGGAGTGGTGGTGGGTACACACTTCCAGGATATAGAATTCCAGAATGCAGGTCCCATCACCTACATCGATTCGGATGGCATGGAGCAAAACTCCACCGTCACCGTAGATCAGGACAAATACGATCTGGGCTTCACGGTGGGCGTTCTGGGCGAATTCCGCCTCAATCAGAGCTTCCAGTTCCGCATTGCCCCTGCCATGTATTTCGGTACCCGCCATCTCACCTTCCGTAATCTTACGGCGAAAGATGGAGAGGAAAAACCTACAGAACAGAGACAGGAGATGAAGACCGCCTATATAGCCAGCGCCTTTGACCTCATCTTTGCCGCAGAACGCTTCAACAACCACCGCCCTTACGTGATGGCTGGTGTCACCCCGATGATGAATCTGAGCGGAAATACTTCCGGTTTCATCAAACTGAAGAAATCAGAAGTTTTCCTCGAACTGGGAGTGGGATGTGATTTCTATCTGCCTTACTTCAAACTGCGCCCTGAGCTCAAGTTTATGTATGGCATCACCGATACCTTCGACAGCAATCAGATAAAGAACGTCAGAGACGACAGCAAGAAGCCATACGCCATGGCAGCAAAAGCAGCACACAGCAAAATCATAGCCCTGACCTTTTACTTCGAATAAAAGAACAAGAGAATAAAAATAAGAAAAGTTTGACTCCAACACAAAAAGTGCTTGACTCCAATACAAAAAGAGCTTGTCTCCAACCCTAGGGAGTCAAGCTCTTTTCATATATAACATAACGAGAATGTGCCTAATCCACTATTTCCCAAGCAAAGACACATCCATTCTTCATGCCCGCATCAGCACCCTGGAAATCAGCAGAATATGGGCTTCCATCAGCTGTATGCTTACCCACATAGCGCTGCATCTTCAAGGAAAGAAGCATGCAATGGTTATAGAGCATATCCTGCCATACAAACTCCTCTGCCTTGCTGGCATCCGATGTGAGTCGTACATCGCCCGACAGACCGGCACCTGCGATATAAACATATCTTCCGTCAACCGTCTTCAAGGCAATCTTGCCCTGTCCTCTATCTACCACCACAAACTTTACGCCATTGCTCATATTCTTCCGGTTTCCGGAACTATGCATCAACCCGTGGCGGGTAGCGTCCATCAAACTTCCATCAGCGAGGTTGAAAAATCTCACGGTCTTTCCGATAGGCAAATTGGCAGTTCTGTCTGCCATTGGCTCCTCCACCTTGAAATTATCAAAATCAGCAACACCACCATTCACATTCTTCTTGTTGAAGGCATAAAGTGCCACACGAACACCCTGGAAGGTCTTCAACTGATAAGGCGAAATCATCTGCTCGCCGATATTCTCCCAGTTCTTGCCATCCAAAGAATAGGAATATTGCAACTGGCTCTTGTCGTAGTCACCCCAAAGGCGCAACCACACCAATTTATTCTTACCCAACGATTTTACAACCTCCTTGTTGGTATTCTGGTCGTAGCATCTTAGGCTCATTCCCTTCTCGTCCTTCACTACACCCAGCGAAGCATACGGCATATTGATGGCACCCAGACCAGCCTCATCGCCCACTTTCAGTCGGGAAGCATCCAGTTTTACGGATGTATAAGAAACAGGTCCGATGGCACGCTGCGTCAATGTATTCTTTGCCCAGAGCAGTTGCTTGGCAGGCATCGAATGCAAACGGAGCCATCCCTTTCGCTCCTTGTTCAGCGACCACATCTTGTCGTTCGGATTATGATTCCACTGCCAAATCGGTTTAAAGGTCTTGCCAGAGAAATCATCACATCTTTCGTATGGTGCCTGAGGTGTCTTCACCACATCATTCGGCTTAAACCAGGTGCGAGGCGAACGGCCCAGGTTCTTCTCCAAGCCGAAGTAAGGCCAGCCATCCACCCAAGTAACAGGTGATAGGCACACCGTTCTACCCACGGCATTGAAGTCCTGCATAGAAACGCCCCACCATTTGCCGTCAGGCGCCTGCACGATGCCACCTTGGTGAATGGTAGCACAACCCAAGTTCACGCCATTAGGCTTGTTGTTCTGGAATTTAAAACCATCTTCCGGCAAAGGCCGACCGATTCCCATGTTACCTACGCTCCATCCAGCAGCATAACCATACGATTCGCGCTCGCTGATTACGCAAGTTTCATAAGGTCCCCAAATGCTCTTGCTTCGGGCACACTGCATGCGGCCCATCGGTGAATAATCGGCAGAGAGGATGTAGTACATGCCGTTGATTTTATACACATGATGTCCCTCACCCATCGCATTGCCTTCAGGAATCACCACCTTGCTGCTGCCCTCTACCGGACCGCTCAAATCGGGCTTCAACTCCGTAACGGTCACGTTTCCATACTTGTGCACGGCATAAATCTTACCATCCTCATCAAAGAGCACAGAGAGGTCGTAGATATCGCCATTAACTTTATGATGCGTCCAAGGTCCCTTGGCACTATCCGAAATATACACCTGCAAGCCATGTCCGTTGATATTAGAGAAGATATAGAACTTTCCGTTGTGATAGCGGATGGCAGGTGCCCAGATACCCTGTCCGTAAGCCTCCTTGCCGTTTCTGAGATTGAAGTCATCTGAATCATCCAATCGGTCGAAGCAATAAGAAGAGAATTCCCAGTTCACCAAATCCTTGGAATGCAGCACCACCAGTCCCGGCACACTGTGCATCGTGGTACCTGCCAGATAGTAATCCTCCCCCACTCTGATGATATCCGGGTCAGAAAATTCATCATAAAACAAGGGGTTGGTAAAGGTACCATTCCCGTTATCAGCCGACCATGACTTGCCAGCCAAAGTCTGTGCCGAAACACTCAAGGAGCCGCTCAGCAGAGCGATGCAGCAGGTTGCAATTAATACTTTCTTCATTGTAATTCTCAGGTCTAAAATTTTATAATTAATAATATAGCCGCAAAAGTACCACTTTTTATCCACTTATCGGTGGACAAAACGATACTTTTACGGCTTTTTTTGATATTTACCTATATAAAATACGATTATAAGACTTGAAACACCTATTTTAAACCTGAAAGTTGATAAGTCTTTCCTGACTCTGTTTCCAAATCATATTCATACACCGCTGGGATATTTGCCTTGACGCCTTCTTCCACTCTCGGCTGCTCCATCGCGGTTTTTACCACAGCAGGCGCCAGCAAGGCATTCGGACAATCGCCTTCAGCCTTCTTCAGATTCTTCGCCTTCAGCGGAACGTAGGAGCGGAGACGCAGCACGCCTCCGATGGTGGAGCGAATCTTCGCCTTCATCAGTCTGCCATTCTTCCAGTCCATATCCACCACAAAGCCGCCACGGGCACGAAGTCCCTTTACGCTTCCCATGTTCCAGGCATCAGGCAATGCCGGTAAGAGATGCACGGCTCCATCATGACTCTGCAGAAGCATTTCGGCGATGCCGGCTGTTACTCCGAAGTTGCCGTCTATCTGGAAAGGCGGATGGGCATCGAAGAGATTCGGATAGGTTCTTCCATCAGGATACTCCTTTACCTGCGCATCAGATGGCAACAGGCGAAGCATATTGCTGATGATTCTGAAAGCATGATTGCCATCGAGCATGCGTGCCCAGAAGTTCGTCTTCCAACCCAGACTCCAGCCCGTAGCCTGGTCGCCACGATGCTTCAGAGTGGTGGCTGCGGCATGGAATAGTTCCGGATGAGAGAAAGGAGAAATCTGATTGGATGGATACAATCCATAGAGATGCGAGATATGGCGATGCTCATTCTTCGGATTATCCGCATCCACAAGCCACTCCTGCAACTGTCCGTACTTTCCTATCTGCATCGGCGGAATCTGAGAAATCAGCTGCTGCATCGCCTTGCGCTCAGCCTCATCAACCCCCAATATTTCAGAAGCCTTCACAGCACTGGTCAGGGCATCGAAGGCTATCTGGTTATCCATCGTGCAACCTGCCGTTACGGCAGTTCTCTTACCCATAGGTCCCTGTTCCGGACTCACCGACGGCACGGTTACCTTCCATTCGGTGCCCGGCAACTTCTGCATATAGTCGAGATAGAACTCAGCAGCACCTTTTATTACCGGATACCACTGCTTGAGGAAAGCCTTGTCGCCCGTATAGAGATAATGCTGCCAGAGATGGGTGGTGAGCCAGGCTCCGCCATTCGCAAACATACCCCACTGCGCACCGTCCACCGGGCCTGCTATACGCCAGATATCAGTATTATGATGTGCCATCCAGCCACGACAGCCATACATTTCCTTAGCCGTCTGTGCTCCCGTTACACTCAAATCCTTAATCAGCGAATACAGAGGCTCCGTGGTGTTACCGAGATTCGTTACCTCGGCAGGCCAGTAGTTCATCTCCGTATTGATGTTGATGGTATATTTACTGTCCCAAGGCGCATTCTTACTGTCATTCCAAACGCCCTGCAGGTTTGCCGCCTGTCCACCAGGCTGTGAAGAAGAAATGAGCAGATAGCGACCATAGTTATACATCAGTGCCACCATCGCCATATCCTTGCTGCCTGCAAATTTCTCCAGGCGCTGATTGGTAGGCAACGAAGCATTGATATCGGTTGGCAAAATCAGAGAAGAAGTAGCGAACTGCTTCTGGTAAGCCTCCACATGGCGTTTCTCCAACTGTGCATAGCTCATCAGTTTCACTTTATTTATATAGTCGGCATTGCGCTGGGCAGCATTGCCCGACACATCGTGATAGTTCACAAAATTGGTGGCAGCACTCACGAGGATGGTTGCCTCGGTGCCATCTGTCTTTACATCTGCCACACATTCGGCAGCGAGAGCCGCCTTGATGCCTTCCTGGTCTTGTCCCTTCACCTTCAGCATAATCCCTGAAGGCGTTTTCTGAACTTGATGTTCAAAAGGCGAATCCAGGGTAACATCAATATTCAGGGCACCCTTTCTACTCGCCTTGATGTGGCAAACGATAACGCCATCAGCCAGCGAAGCAAAGGTAGTACGGGTATATCTTACGCCATCCATCACGAAAGAAGTCGTGGCAATCGCCCTCTTCAAATCCAGGTTGCGCACAAACTGCTCAGCCTTTCCCTGGTTCTTCATTCTGACATGCAGATTTGCCATCGGCAGGAAGCGCATGCCATGAGGTCCGGGGATGAAGGTCTGGTTGATGAGAGCCGCTGCCTCCTCTTCCCTTCCGTTGAAGATGAGTTCCCTCACCTTTGGCAGATTCTCCAGGGATTTCTTGCTATTGTTGTTATGAGGACCGCCACTCCAGAAAGTCTCCTCATTCAACTGGATATTCTCGTCCGTGGTTCCACCATACACCATACCTCCCAGATGAGAGTTTCCGATAGGTAGAGCCTCCAGCCACTGCTGGGCAGGGGCGTTATACCAAAGTAGAGTACTATTATCTGTGCAACTTGTCTTAGCCATCATCTCAATCGGAAACAATAGTCCCAAGACCCAAGCCCCCAAAATCATCTTATTTCTGTTCATAAAATCAGCATTGATTAGTAATTAAAAACGGCACAAAGATAAGGAAACTTTTTGATTTTCCATCACTTTGTGCCGTCAAAATTAAAAATATCTCAAACTTTAAACCTATCTTCTTTTAGAATACTCAAAAGAATCTACATCTATATATCCGCCAGCAGCCTTTGTGGCATAATTGTAGATGGCGATACGGGTACCCATGAAGAGGCGGCGATAATCATACTGCATCTTGAAATCCTTGATGGCAGGAATCCAGGTCTTTCCGTCTATACTATATAATAAGGTGGCGAGATCCTGATGAAGACGAAAATCGCAACTCATCTTCAGATAGATGATGCTTGATTTCGTTGCCTTATCCTGCTTCAGATTCAAAGGCTGGCGATACACCTCCTCACGCTTCACATCGGTCACAGCCTTTTCCTTTTCAGTCAAAGCTACACTCTCCTTAGTACCTACCACAAAGAGTTTCTTGCCTTCCTTTACAATAGAGAGCAAAGCCGCATCACCCTGGAAGGCTGACAAGCCAGCCACATCGCCATCTTTCATTTTGCTTACATCCATCTTGATGATTCCCTCGCAGGTTGGTCCCTCGGTTCGGGTACTGATGGTATTAGGAGCCAGGAAGATGTTAGGAACAATACGGGATGTCTTCAGGCGGAGCCAGCCCTTGCGCTCTGTGAGCGACCAGGCATTATCCACAGGATTGTGGTTCCACTGCCACTGCAATTCCAGTTTATCCTTCGAGAAATCGTCGCTATACACGAGTCCCTTGCCATCGTAGCCCAGCACAGGCTTCTGCATCTTGGCTGGAATATTGCCCTTCTCATCGGTCAGCATAGGCCATCCGTCCTTCCAGGTACATGGCTCCAGCGTGAGCACTCTGCCCACACCACCACGGTCTTGGAATACGATGCCATACCAGTTGCCATCCTTATCATCTACAATCGTACCTTGTCCCACACCGTTGAATCCGGCAAACTCCGTTTCCAGAATCACCTTCTTTTCGTAAGGACCCGTTATTTTATCAGCACGATAACAAACCTCACGACGAGGATGTCCCTGTGGCCACGAAATCATCAGAAGATAATACTTGCCGTTGTGCTTGATCATGCGGGAGCCTTCGAGCAAGCCTGTTTCATCAGCATCACGCTCAAAGAGTTTACGATGGCTGCCCGGCACCACATCCGTCAGGTCGGCATTCAGCTGCACCATCTCTCCTGTGCTATAAACTACATACGCCTTGTCATCATCATCAAAGAAGAGAGCGGCATCATGGAAATGCTGCAAACGGCTGTGGATAGTCCATTTGCCCTCGATATCATCGGCTGTACAGATATAAGTCTCTCCACCAGGATTATCGTTTGGAGCAAAGAGCGCATAGAACTTGCCACGATGATACTGCAGCGAAGTGGCCCACTGACCACGACCATACACCGTACCCTCCTTCATGTCATACTTAGGCGAATCGGTAAGTTTAGGGAAGATATAGTTCACGGTTTCCCAGTTCACCAGATCCTTCGATTTCATGATAGGCGCACCCGGCATCAGATGCATGGTGGTGCTTACCATATAGAAGCTGTCACCCACACGGATTACATCCACATCAGGCACATCAGCCCAAACCACAGGATTGGCGAAATTCTTCTCAAACTTCCACCAGTCGAAATTGAAGAGTTTGCTTCCCTTCAATCCCTTGAACACGAAGTATATATCATGCTTTCCTGTCACTTTCTTTAGCATTTGTGCCGAGAAAGTCTTCCACTTTTCCCAGCCACCCGTCTTGGTAACATCAAGTTTAGCTATCAGTTCGCCATCTTTCTTATCGAGATGAACCTCCAGCGAACCGCCGAGCGACGAGCACGCAGCAGAGATGGCAAATGCATCCGGACTTTCATTTCCGAAATCCACCTCGCGCACCTTGATATAATCACCTGTATGGATTTCTGAGATATAAACACCCGTCTCGTCGGTCTGCTCCGACTTCACTCCCTTAGAGAAAGCGATGGTTTCAGCCTCCTGACGCTTGTAAGGATTGAGGGTTGCGATAGGAGCCACTCCTTCCTGAGTATGGTGGATAATTGGGAATGTGCCGTCGGCATTATATTTGAATTCTTCCACAGCCACACTGCGTCCAAATCCGCCACCCAGTTTACCCGTATGATAGAAGAAATAAGACTTGCCCTTGAAGT
>USJX01000089.1 GCA_900555035.1 uncultured Prevotella sp. | reverse complement strand
AAAGGTAAGAACTTTTACGATAATGGGCAAGGTATAAATGCGGAGCCGCTTACAACTAATGACAACTTAGCGGCAATAAACCATATGTCATTGTCACCACTATATTCACTAACTATCAAGAAGTTAAGTCATTTAGCGGCAATTATTTTCAAAAAAATACGTGCGCGCGTGACAAAATACGTGCGCGCGAAAGAATCATAATCTCCACAGTTGCCTATCAGCAAGAAATACTGGGAGGGCTGGTTTGTTACCTGCCCAATAGGGAAAATGCTCTTTATAATAATGGGGCATTCGTGCTAATTGGGCAGGTAACAAACCTGCCCTCCCAGTGAAAGGCACCTTACGCCTCCTCTGATTTTAGTTAAATCTTCATAAAATATCGGCATTTTTAGAAATACATGATGGCTATTTCGAAGAAAGTTAGTACCTTTGCACCCCGAAATGCTCATGGATTGGGCAAATGTTACAGAAAAAGTTTAGTTCGAAGGGGCTCAAACAAGATCTGGCACTAAGCCAGACGCCTCCCGAAGAAACCCGTTTATATAATAATTAAATGTACGCAATTGTAGAAATTAACGGTCAGCAGTTCAAGGCTGAGGAGGGCAAGAAGCTCTTCGTGCACCACATCAAGGATGTTGAGGCAGGTCAGACTGTTGAGTTCGACAAGGTTTTGCTCGTTGACAAGGACGGCGCAATCACTGTCGGTGCACCAGCTGTAGAGGGTGCAAAAGTAGTAGTAGAAGTAGTGAACCCACTCGTAAAGGGTGACAAGGTTATCGTCTTCAAGATGAAGCGCCGCAAGGACTATCGCAAGAAGAACGGTCACCGTGCACAGTTCACAGAAGTATCAATCAAATCTGTAATCGCTTAAAATTAGGAGGATTTAGAAAATGGCACATAAGAAAGGTGTTGGTAGTTCAAAGAACGGCCGTGAATCAGCTTCACAAAGATTAGGCGTTAAGATCTGGGGTGGTCAGAGCATCATCGCAGGTAACATCATCGTACGCCAGCGTGGTAACAAGCACTTCCCAGGTGAGAACGTAGCTCAGGGTAAGGACGATACATTGTATGCTCTCGCAGACGGTATCGTATACTTCCACAAGGGCCGCAAGGACAAGAGTACTGTTTCTGTTCTCTCTCCAGAGGTTTACGCTGAGAAGACTAAGAAAGCTGACGCTTAAATTTTAAAGTTTTAGAAAAAAACTATTCCAAACAAACAACATAGAAGCCTGCTCATACCTAGAGCAGGCTTTCTTCGTTTATTTCCAAGCTCCTTAACCCCATAAAACCACGAAAAAACTTTAATTCTACCCTTCTCTGCAAAAAAGTTGGCTTTTTTTTGCGCTATCACAATTTTTTTTTGTAATTTTGCCTTCAAAATAGAAAATTAATATAAAAAAGAAATTTTATGCTTACACTTAAACTCATCAGTGAAGAAACTGAACGTGTAGTTAAAGGTCTTGAAAAGAAGCATTTCCCAAATGCTCGTGAGGCCGTAGAGAAAGTTTTGGAGTACGACAAAATTCGTCGCGAAGCTCAGCAGAAGCTGGACAACAACAAGCAGCAGGCTAACCAGTTTGCCAAGCAGATTGGTGCCCTGATGAAGGAAGGCAAGAAAGAGGAAGCTGAGAGCGCTAAGGCTCAGGTAGCTATGCTCAAGGCTGACGCCAAGGCTCTTGAAGAGATCATGGAGAAGGCACAGAACGATATGACCAACCAGTTGCTCGAAATTCCTAACATCCCTTGCGAGCAGGTACCTGAGGGCAAGGATGCAGCCGACAACGTGGTTGTAAAGGAAGGCGGCGAGAAGCCTAACCTCGGCCCAGACGCTCTCTGCCACTGGGATCTCTTGAAGAAGTACAACCTGGTTGACTTCGACCTCGGTGTGAAGATCACAGGTGCCGGTTTCCCTGTATATATCGGCAAGATGGCTCGCTTCCAGCGTGCTCTCGAGGCATTCTTCCTCGATGAGGCCCGCAAGAGCGGATACCTGGAGATTCAGCCTCCATACGTAGTAAACGAGGATTCCGGTCGCGGCACAGGTCAGTTGCCAGACAAGGAGGGTCAGATGTACCACGCTAATCTCGACAACCTCTTCCTCATCCCTACAGCCGAGGTTCCTGTAACCAACATCTTCCGCGATGTTATCCTCGACGAGAAGGATCTCCCTATCAAGCGCTGCGCTTACTCTGCCTGCTTCCGTCGTGAGGCTGGTAGCTACGGCAAGGACGTTCGTGGCTTGAACCGTCTGCACCAGTTCGACAAGGTAGAGATTGTACGCATCGACAAGCCAGGTCACTCTTACGAGAGCCTGAACGAGATGCTCGACCACGTAGAGGGCCTCTTGAAGAAGCTGGAGTTGCCATACCACATCCTCCGTCTCTGCGGTGGTGATATGAGCTTCACCTCTTCTATCTGCTACGACTTCGAGACATGGAGTGCAGCACAGGGTCGCTGGTTGGAGGTTTCATCAGTATCTAACTTCGAGAGCTACCAGGCCAACCGTCTCCACTGCCGCTACCGTCATGCAGAGGACAAGAAGATTGAGCTTTGCCACACCCTTAACGGTTCTGCTCTCGCCTTGCCACGTATCGTAGCAACCATCCTGGAGAACAACCAGACTCCAGAGGGCATCCGCGTACCTAAGGTATTGGTTCCTTACTGCGGATTCGAAATGCTCGACGACAAGAATTTCGATTAATTCGATAAACATCGATTCATTCGAAGAAATTCGATTCATTCGAAAAAGAATCGATAATTCGATAAATTTAAAATAAAATATATTGTACGAGGATAACTTCGGCTACCCCATAAAGGCGGCCGCTGTTATCCTTTTGCGTTTTCTATACCATGAGCAAACATAAGAACAACTAATAATAAGAAAGAGAAAGAACAGATAATATTCAACATAAAAAGTTAGTAGCCAATGAACAAGATTATCAAGAAAATACAATACTCAGAAAAGGTATTCCGTTTCGATGTGGAAGCCCCACTCATCGCCAAGAGCCGCAAGGCTGGCAACTTTGTGATTATCCGTGTAGATAACAACAGCGAGCGCATGCCGCTTACCATCGCTGATGCCGACATCGAGAAAGGCACCATCACCCTGGTGGTACAGAAGGTAGGTCTCTCCTCTACCAAGCTCTGCGCCCTGAACGAGGGCGATGAGATTCACGACGTGGTGGGACCACTCGGCAACCCTACCCACATAGAGAACTTCGGTACCGTAATCTGCGCCGGTGGTGGCGTGGGCGTGGCTCCTATGCTCCCTATCATCAAGGCGTTGAAGGCCGCAGGCAACCGGGTATTATCCGTGATTGCAGGCAGAAACAAAGACCTCGTCATCATGGAGGATGAGGTGCGTGCATCCAGCGATGAACTCATCATCATGACCGACGACGGAAGCTACGGCGAGAAAGGCGTAGTAACCGTGGGCATCGAGAAGCTCATCAACCAGGAACACATCGACAAGGTGTTCACCATCGGTCCTCCTATCATGATGAAATTCTGCTGCCTCCTCACCCAGAAATACAATCTCCCTACCGATGTATCGCTCAACACCATCATGGTGGATGGCACCGGCATGTGCGGAGCCTGCCGTCTTACCATCGGCGGCAAGACCAAGTTTGTCTGCATCGACGGTCCTGAGTTTGATGGCGCCCAGGTAGATTGGGACGAGATGTTCAAGCGCATGGGCACTTTCAAGGATGTGGAGCGCGAGGAGATGGAGCACTTCGAGGAACATCTGGCTACGGTGGATGCCGAGAAGAAGAAGAAGGAGACCACAGACGTGACGATGGATGTGGAGCCTACCGATGCATCCATAGAAGAACTTACCGACCGTAACGCAGAGTGGCGCAAGGAACTGCGCTCTTCGATGAAAGCCAAGGAGCGCACCGCCATCCAGCGCGTGAAGATGCCGGAGCTGGACCCAGCATATCGTGCTACCACCCGCACCGAGGAAGTGAACATCGGTTTGACCAAGGAGATGGCACTCACCGAGGCAAAGCGCTGCCTCGACTGTCCTAAGCCTACCTGCATGGAGGGCTGCCCAGTGAGCATCAACATCCCATCCTTCATCAAGAACATCGAGCGTGGCCAGTTCCTAGCCGCCGCCAAGGTTCTGAAGAACACCTCAGCCCTGCCAGCCGTCTGCGGAAGAGTATGTCCGCAGGAGAAGCAGTGCGAAAGCAAGTGCGTACACCTCAAGATGAACGAGCCAGCCGTAGCCATCGGCTATCTGGAGCGTTTTGCAGCCGACTATGAGCGCCAGAGCGGCAATATCTCCGTACCGGAATGCGACCCAGCCAACGGCATCAAGATAGCCGTAGTAGGTTCGGGTCCTGCCGGATTGAGCTTTGCAGGCGATATGGCGAAGAAGGGATTCAGCGTCACCGTGTTCGAGGCTCTGCACGAGATAGGCGGCGTGTTGAAATATGGCATCCCGGAGTTCCGATTGCCAAATGCCATCGTAGATGTGGAGATAGAGAATCTCCAGAAGATGGGTGTGAAGTTCATCACCGACTGCATCGTGGGCAAGACCATCTCCGTAAAGGATTTGGAGCAGCAGGGCTTCAAGGGCATCTTCGTAGGTTCGGGAGCCGGACTTCCTAACTTCATGAATATCCCTGGCGAGAATGCCTTGAACATCATGTCATCCAACGAGTATCTTACCCGTGTCAACCTGATGGATGCTGCCAATCCACATACCGATACCCCTATCAACCTGGGCAAGAAGGTAGTGGTAGTAGGCGGCGGAAACACAGCTATGGACAGCTGCCGCACCGCCAAGCGTCTGGGAGCCGAGGTAACCCTGGTATATCGCCGTTCGGAGGCAGAGATGCCAGCCCGTCTCGAAGAGGTGAAGCATGCCAAGGAAGAAGGCATCAACTTCATGACCTTACATAATCCAAAGGAATATGAGGCGGATGAAAAGGGCGCAGTAAAGGCTGTGGTCTTGGATGTGATGCAGCTTGGCGAGCCAGATGCCAGCGGTCGCCGTCGCCCAGAGACTACAGGCAAGACCATCACCCTGGAATGCGACCAGGTGATTGTAGCCGTGGGTGTGAGTCCTAACCCACTGGTACCTCAGAGCATCGAGGGCCTGGAACTTGGCAGAAAGAACACCATCGCCGTGAACGATGAGATGCAGAGTTCCATCGGGCAGATTTATGCCGGAGGCGATATCGTGCGAGGTGGTGCCACCGTGATTCTCGCCATGGGAGATGGCCGGAAGGCTGCACTCAACATGAGCCAGAAGCTTTTGGAGAAATAAGATCTGAAGCGAGGGTGTGTCTTGGACTTTTGACACACCCTCTTAAAAAATGTCCTAACCTATTAAGGCTCTGCGGATTTGAAATCCGCAGCAAAGGAGTTTGCATTCCGATATATCTAGATGATGGTAATCCAGACGGATTCCTCCTTCTGCTGCGCCTCCTCCATCAGCTTCATCAGTCGATGGAGCCAGATGCGGGAGTTCACCACCATACCCTTCTGCTTGTTCTCGCCCACCAGGATACAGCCCTGGGTATCATCGGGATAGTTGCCGGCATGGATACGGATGCCCTCGAAATTCGGCACGCCCATCAGATATGGCAGCCACTTCTTGAACTTCTGCGACATGGTGATGAACACATGATAGGTTCCCTCGGGAATGGCAGTGTGCCCCGGAATCTTTCTCGCCACCTTGCCACTCACCCTACTATACTTGCTGTTCACCTCCTCGGGCTTCAGCTCCACCCCCTTCAGGTTGCGCCACGTAGGCTCCAGGGTATCGCAGAAGTAAGTATCCTGGGATAGCAACTTCTTATTGAAGGTATGTTCAAAACTGCACTTGTCACCGGCATTCTTGCCGCTGATCATCTTGCGCTTCACGTCATCATCGGGCAGAATATAGAGTCGCCCGATGGTATAAGTGTTCTTCTTTGCTATACGCTCTAAAACTATTTCCATAAGCATTAAGTTTTAATGTGTAATAAACCCAGTAAACTAACTCAAATCCAGCCCGTCGCGTCTGTACTTAAGCTTCGTAAAACTGTGATAACTGTTATTGTGACTGTCATTGCTGCCACGTCTTATATATTTTCTATATACCCAGGTAGCCAGCAGATGAGCCGTACCCTCTTTCGGCAGCCCCAAGGCATTACGTGCATCCACCACCTGCTGCTCGGTAAACATATCCGGCAGCGCCTGGAGAAGATTGGAAGGTCCGCGCTTGTTGGAATGCTCACCCCTGTTGGCAGAATTGCGGATATCCTCCTCGAAGAACCGCATCTTGCATCACAAGTCATAACGCTCGCTCCAGCGGATGAAATCCTCAATCTCCTCCTCCCATCTGTAGCCATTTGCCACATAAAGCACACAAGCCTTCAGATAGGCAATCACATTGGCACGGAAGGTGAAATTCTCGTAGATTCTGTTCTGCATAATCTGCGAAAAATCAGCATTCTCCTCACTCAGTTTATCTGCCAAGGCGTATGCTTCCGGGCATTCTATCAACCCCGTGGCAGCACAGAGGTTCTCGATATACGGCTTCAGCTTCTTTCTAAACTGATCGTCATAGGTGCCATACACAGGAACTCTCTCGCCGATTTCTCTTTCGGGAATCGTACAGAAATTGATTCTGCTCAGCGGTCCGTCGGTCAGCACTTTTGAAAAGTAACGCTGTCCCTTCTCGATGGTGGTGGAAGCATTCCAGTTGAAGCGTATGGTAACACGCTCGGTAACACTCTGAAGTCCGACTCTTGTTTGTCCATATATATTACCCGGGTCAAAAGCAAGACACATAATTCGGAAGTGCTGATTTCCAATACCCCTCAAGGCATCAAACTGATCTATTTCGTTAAGCGAAGTATAGAGGAAGTGCTCTTTAGCCTCTGCTGTACGCATCACGAAAGCCGGATTAGTCATGTCGGCATCAATCTCTTGAATAATGAGATTGTCTGGACGCTTGCGCTTATCCTTGTTGGCACCCTTGCGCATCATCTCTTCCTTCCACTCCTTTTCACGCTGCAGGTTTTCCATGTCGCGCTTACGGATATCCTCCATAATCATCGAAATCGGCATCTGCACGCAGCTTTTACCAGCACCTGTACCAGCTAACAGACAGCACATTAGGGTAGCTTCATGCTCCACATTATCAATGTATCTGAATCTTGTTTTCCAAAGATGAGTAGCCAGAGGAGGGAAGATGGCGCAAGCCACGGCAGGTTTGTAGATATCAGGAGACTGGGATACCAGAAGCTCTACGAGCTTGGGCAGTTTCTTGGGCATGGGTGGAGCAGGCGGATATTCATCTTCGTTACTTTGAACTTGGAACTTAGAACTTTGAACTGTATGATTACCCGCCAGGCCCAAAGCAGAATTATAGCCCGCCAGGCGCCCCGGGGATTTGCAATCCCCGGCAAGCAAGCTGTAGCCAGCATCGCCCATAACAGTGCCCCCAACCAATCCAGAAGCCACCTGTTCTGCCGTAGCATTGATGCGGATCACATCACGAGAGAAAGGTTTGGAACTGTCACCATATTTTGCATAGAAATCATGAATCAGCTGGTGGCAGTCACGCTCCTCGTAATAGCTAGGCATCTTCTTAGCCACCACCTTCATCAGTTCGTCCTCGCCCATTACTCTAGATGCACCAGCGCTCATGATGGCGAGCAGCGAAGAATGTCTCGAACCCACGGTATCGATATCCATCCCGCTCAATCCCGCTGCCTCCTTGAAGAGTTCGAAAGCTATGAGATTCTTCTCACTAGCTTCTTGGGTTGCCACTCCGCCAGCAGCTTGATGATCTCCAGCAGGGCTGAGATGAGAATCATTAACACGATGGCTATCACCAGGTTGGGCAGGCTGAGCAGCAGCGCCAGCATAAACAGCGTTATCGCCGTTAGTGCCCTGAAATCGATTATATTCACTTTGAACATGGTCATTACTTTGAACTTTATGATTACTATTAACATTTTCACTTCCCGCAGAATGAATCTGTGGAATCTGTGGAATCTGTGGGAAATTTTGTTTGCCCCTGCCGTCAATCGTCAGCCCCCTCTTCAAGAAGGCCTCTCTTCTCAACGAAATCTCCTCCATCGGCAGCACCGCATACCACTCCTTAGAACGGTAAATCTCGGAATCCTTATCCGTGATAAAGATGATTCTCTCGGGCGTGATGCAGCTCTTGTCATACGGAATCCCAGAAGCCTCGCAATACGCACGCTGCGTTTCCTCGATGGTCATACCCACCGGCATGCGAATATCAATGTGCAGCTTCTTTCTTGCCGAATACTCCAGATGCAGCAGCTTACCCCTCCAGATGGTGTCGCTGCAGTTCAGCTCACGAGCCTTCTCCAGCGCCTTCTCCACATACTCCGCATCATCCACATCCACGGTGGTCTGAAACAGGAAACTTTCCGGATCAGCATCCCCCTGCGAACGGTGGTTGTTAAGAAATCTCGCATAGTGGATGGCTCTGAAAGGCAACTGCTTCTTCAGTTCCTCCCTAGCCTTCGCCAGCGCCTTCTCATACTTCTCATCCGATGCCTTCGAAGCATCCTGAGCATCCTGAGCATTCAAGCCAGCTATCGGTTTCTCGCCACGAATCTGCTCTACCAACCCCTTCAGCCACGGCTGGGCTATCAGCTGGTCGTACACCGCCAGGGGCTGGGAAGAGTTGATTCTTCCCATGTTGCCCTTGCGTGCAGGGTTCAGTGCCATTACTTGTACTCTTCCCATGCAATGTCCTCCTTAAACTTCTTAACCTTACCTCTCATCTCCAGCACCTCTTTATAAAGGTACTTCATGATGTCAACCTTGTTCATCTCCTTCGGGAAGGAGAATGAAGCGAACACACGCTGCGGCGATGTTCTCAGGGCACCATGCGAGGTATGGATAATCTCGGTGTATTTCTTCTCGCCCGTCTGAGCATACGGCTTGAAGTCGAGCTGGTCACCGAAATCACCACCGCTGCACACCATTCTGCCCGGAATCACCTTCGGATTATCCGAGATAATCTCCATGTCGTTCCATGGCGACTTGCGGATAGCAATTTTACCACACTCGTCAGTAATGATACTGGCATCCACCTTCTGGGCGTTCAAAATCGCCTGCTTTGCAGCCTTAGCTGCATCCTTAGCCATTGCAGCCTTAGCTGCTGCGTCAAAACTAGTCTTACTCATGTAAATAAATATATAAAAGTTTTAGAAATATGTATTAATCAAAAATCTGGTCATTGATGATGAGTCTATCATTCACGTCCATATAGATGTTGATAGGCTCCAGGATGGTGTTGTCTGATATCATCGCCACGCCCTGTGCCTCATGAATAAACGACATCGTAGGGTCCTTCAGGTTCTTCTTCACGAATCCCAGCACCCACTTGGCAGCCAGCTTCTCTTTGGCGTATTCGGCATTCATCAGGTCGACAACCACCGTCTCGTCGCAGAAGTTGAAGTCAGCAGCCACGTTCTTCTTTCTGCCGGCAGTTTCCACACCCATGATATCATCGCTGTAGAAGAGGTTGTGCTGGTTCTTCTTCGCAGGCTTCATCACCACATTGAAGTTTTTCAGTTCTCCTTCTGAGTCGGCAATAACCTCGAAGAGTTGCTGCGCCGTCTTCACGAAGATTTTCTTCACATCGAAGAGGTCGAAGTAAATTCTGTCCTCTTCCACCACCACTCTGAGCTTTCCGTACTGCGGATGCTCAAAAATATAAGGAATCAGTTCTTTCATATCTGATACTTATTTTATATGATTGAGGCTGCGACCATTCGCCAAATTCCATACGCCAGAAGTGGTACCAGGTTTCCGGATACAAAAAAGCCCCGCAACCAGCTTTATCAACTGATTGCGGGGCAAAGATACGGCGAATTTTCCAGGGCATATATCCCACTTTATCCCAAACATTATCCCACCGCAGGAATATTCTTTCAAAACAGGGAGTCAATCAACTCGTGCCCTTGCGGAAGAGGCATGTTGCGGCGCTGCTTTCGCAGGTCGCGCAAGCCTTTCTCCTCGAAAAGATCCTCCACCAGCTTCGTGGGGAAAGAAGAACGCAGCACCCATATCGGCTCATGGGTTACGGCATCATTCTTCACTTCATCCCCCGACCATAATCTGCCGATGAAATAAGCCAGCAAAGTCTTGCTTCTCATCAATCCGTGCAGATGTCCCGACGGAGTCATCGCCAGCAGGCCTTTTTCCATCGCCTTCTGGATAATGCGCACCTTATCCGGGTCCCCAACGAGGCTCAGCAAGTTAGCTTCGCTGTCGCCACACTGCTGCTGCCGGCATGCCATTTTCAAAACCACGACCTCTTTTTCAAGGTCATCCAGCATCATTCTACACTGTCTGATGCCGTTTTCCACCTGAATAAGTCTATCTTCCAACATACTTCTTATCAAGTTTAATTCCACGATTACCTTGAATAAGCAATGTTTCTCCCGTTATCTGCTCAATGAGTAAGCGCTTACCTTGACCGGCTAGCGTTCACACACTGCAAGACAAGGATACTCCACTTTGAAGTACGGTTGCAAAGATACAAAAAAAATCGCTTCTTGTCAAGAGTTTCAGGGTGACATCTAGGGTGACAATTGGGGCAGCAACGCAAAGGAAGCCTATCTCAAAGGCAAAGGAGCGTTGCGAATTCTTTACGTAACACTCCTGCCAATTCCAATTAACCCAAGTTTGACAGTTTGAAGAATTTTTCATTTTTTTGCTGCAAGTAATTGATTTATGTTTTTTAAGTTTAGACAAAGCCCCGCTTAGCGAGAGCGTTTACTCTGCTAAGCGGGGCTTGTGTTCTGTTAGTATTTTATATTGAAATTTTAAAAACAGAGTTTTTCCGTCTTCATCAGTTTTTTGGTCATTCTATACATTACTTCATCAATACTTTGATGGTATCCATGCCGATTTTAGCAATAACCATCTTTTCTGATA
>USJX01000088.1 GCA_900555035.1 uncultured Prevotella sp. | reverse complement strand
ATCCGCCGTAAAAAAAGGTTCGACCTATTAAAACCGGGGGATTTGTAATCCCCCAACAACAACAAAAGGAAAGCATTCTTCTTTGCTGCGGATTGCAAATCCGCAGAGCATTAATAGGTTAGGACATTTTTTAACGCCGGATTGCAAATCCGGCGGGACGCCTGGCGGACTTGCGGTCTTGAAAAACGAATTGCTTTGCGGGACGCCTGGCAGACTTGCGGTCTTGAAAAAAGAATTGCTTTGCGGGACGCCTGGCAGACTTGCGGTCTTGAAAAACGAAACCCCATCAAAGCATATCATAAAGCTCAAAGTTAAAAGTTAAAAGTTCAAAGTTCAATATTCAAAGTTCAACATTCAAAGTTCAAAGTAAAGAATGAAGTATTGGTTTATATTTTGCAAGACAGATATCTTGCTCGAGAAGAGAGAAGACAGAACCTATACGATTCCATGTAGCGAGGAGAGTCCGATAGAGCTCAAACCCTGGACTCACGTCCTCAATATCACCCCGATGAGCGATGGCACGGAAGTGAAAACCTTCACCATTCCCGAGCCCGTGACCGACAACCCGAAATACGAGATGTGCGGTTTGCGCCCTAGCTTCTACAAGCTCACCCCCGAGCTTTACCAGAAGGCAGGAAAGTGCCAGGAACTCAACTATTGGGATGCAAACACCAAGTACTGCGGCGTTTGCGGCACTCCGATGAAGATGAATACCGACATCAGCAAGAAGTGCCCAGAATGTGGCAAGTCGGTATGGCCATCCCTCGCCACCGCCATCATCGTGCTCATCAGGAAGGGCGACCAGGTGCTCCTGGTTCATGCCCGCAACTTCAAGGGCAACTTCGATTCGCTCGTGGCTGGTTTCGTGGAGACAGGAGAGAGCCTGGAAGAAGCCGTACATCGCGAAGTGAAGGAAGAAATAGGCTTGACTATCAAGAACTTGAAGTATTTCAGTTCCCAGCCTTGGCCTTATCCTTGCGGATTGATGGTAGGCTTCACCGCTGAGTACGTAGATGGCGAGATTCATCTTCAGAAAGAAGAACTTTCTCGTGGCAAGTGGTTCAGCAAGGATGCCCTGCCGATACTTCCAGAGAAGCTTTCCATCGCCCGCCGACTCATTGATGCCTGGCTGGAGGATAAAATCTAGCAAGGATGAAACAAAAACGTTGAAAGAAAAACGTTGAAACGGAAACGTTAAAGAGAAGCGTTGAAACAGAAACAACAAAACAAAAACGATGAAAGAAAAGAAACGATGAAAGAAAAACTTTGGAATGCGAATTACATCAAGGTGATGACCACCAATTTCCTGCTCTACTTCGCCTTCTACCTCCTCACCCCACTCCTTCCGCTCTATCTCAGCGAGACATTCGGAACAGGTAAGGATGTGATAGGCATCGTATTGAGCGGATATACGGTGGCCGCCCTCATCATCCGTCCGTTCAGCGGATATGTGGTGGATAGCTTTTCCCGCAAGAAGGTGCTGATGATCTGTCTGGCAGCCTTCGCCATCTTTTTTGCGGGCTACATCGCCGCCAGCACCATCCTGATGTTCGCCATCTGCCGTACCCTACACGGAGCACCCTTCGGGGCTGTGACCGTGGCCAACAGCACCTGCGCCATCGATGTATTGCCAGCCAGCCGTCGCAACGAAGGCATCGGACTCTACGGATTGAGCAACAATTTCGCCATGGCGATAGCGCCGTCCATCGGCATTTATCTTCACAATATGGTGGATAGTTACATGATCTTGTTCTGGATTGCTTTCGTGGTGGCAATAGCCTCCGTAGTGATAGCTGGAACCGTGAAACTTCCTGAGAAAGAGATTGTTAAAAACAAGGAGAAGCTTTCTTTGGATAGATTCTTCCTGACCCGTGCATGGCTGCTTGCCATCAACATCTGCATGTTCGGATTCTGCTGGGGTGTATTGAGCAACTACCTTGCCATCTACAGCAAGGAGGAGTTGGGCATTACGGGCGGAACGGGCACCTATTTCGCCATCCTTTCGATGGGTCTGTTTCTGAGCCGCTTGCAGGGCAAGAAGGCATTGAGCCAGGGCAAGTTGACACAGAATGCCGCCGAGGGCATGTTGATATCGCTGGTGGGTTTCACCATTTTCGTAGCCATCAAGCACCCGATAGCTTATTATCTGTCGGCAGCGCTGATAGGTTTGGGCAATGGTTATCTCTACCCTGCCTTTTTGAATATGTTTGTGAATGTGGCGCGCCACAACCAGCGTGGCACGGCGAATAGCAGCATTCTTACGGGATGGGATTTAGGTTTCGGCATCGGCTGTCTGCTGGGTGGTGTTGTGGCGGAACATTTCAATTACAACATCGCCTTTTGGATGATAGCAATAGAGAATGCCGCCGCCGTGATTCTGTTCTTTGCCGCCTCCCGCGCATTTTTTGAAAAAAGGAGACGAAAGGACTAATCAGGTAATTCCATACAAAATAAAAGGCTTAATCCTATTATTCCATACAAAATAAAAAGAGCATCTAAGAGAACAGATGAATGGAGTTCTCTCAGATGCTCTTTATATTTTCTTACGATTCAACCCTCTTCTTAGAATGGGAGATCGTCTGCACTACCACCGGCAGCTGGAGCAGCTGGCTGAGTTGGAGGGAATGGAGCTGTAGCACCTGCTGCAGGAGCAGCAGCCTGAGGCGCAGCACCCATTGGAGGGAATGGAGCAGCACCTGGCTGCATAGCACCCATCGCACCCGCTACTGCGTTAGGATCGATGCGCTGAATATTCCATGCACGAACGCTGTTGAACCAGCGGCCCTGATACTCGTGAGCATCGATATCAAATGAAACCAGAAGCTCCTCACCACTCTGGATGTTAAACTGTGCAAGACGGTCAGCACCGAACACATCGAAGCAAAGCTTCTTAGGATACTGCTCGTGAGTCTCGATAACGAATGACTGAGCCTTCCACTCACCTCTTGCAGAAACGCCGCTTCTTTCAGGCAAAACGGCAATCACCTTTCCTTGTAATTCCATATAATTAATTTATTAATGTTGTCAATTCTATTGTAGCGCACAGCGAATGCAATCTTGAAAATAATTTCTGCGATTATTACACCCAGAACGCACAAAATAGAGTGAATCTTTTAGTAACTTTTTATTTCTGACTGCGAAATTACTAAAAATAGTTCTAAAACTGAAACATTTCTGCGATTATTTTTGTCTATCACCAATATTTTTTGTATTTTTGTGCTCATAATTGCGAAATGACCCGAAAACAAGGGTCGGGCAAATACAATAAATGCGATTAAGAATCGATAATAAGAAAATAATAATAATAAAAATAACGACTCATGAGATTTACAGTATCAAGTTCAGCATTGAGCAGCAAGCTCAACATGCTTGTGAAGGTGATTGGCAGCAAGAACTCGTTGCCTATCCTCGACAATTTCCTGTTCCAAGTTGCCAACGGAGAATTGAGCATCACCGCTAGCGACAACGACAACATCATCAAGAGTAACATCGCCCTGACCGACAGTGAGGGCGAGGGCGAATTCTGCGTGCCTACACGCGTGGTCATCGATGCCCTCAAGGAACTGCCAGAGCAGCCACTCAACTTTGATGTGGATACAGAATCATACGCCATCAAGATTGTATATCAGAATGGTCTTTATAACTTCACCGGCATCGATTCAGAAGATTACCCTCGCTCGCAGGAGATGGCAGAAGGATGCACCATCATCACTCTCCCTACCGATATCCTCATCGAGAACATCACACGCTCTCTCTTCGCCACAGCCTCAGATGAGTTGCGCCCTGTGATGAACGGTATCTACTTCGACCTCACCCCAGAGGCGCTGTGCATCGTGTCAAGCGACGGCCACAAGCTGGTAAGAAGCAAGAACTTCACCATCAAGAACGAAACCCGTTCGGCATTCAACTTGCCAAAGAAGCCTGCTACCCTGCTCAAGACCATCCTCAGCAAGGGCGACGATGCTACCATCAAGTTTGATGAGCGCAGCGCAGAAATCCAGTTTACCGATGGCGTCATGAGATGCCGACTCATCGACGGCCGCTATCCAAACTACAACTCTGTGATTCCGACCAACAACCCAAGCATCGTTACCGTGGATCGCAAGGCCCTGCAGAGTGCATTGCGCCGCGTAATGCCATTCGCCAGCGAGAGCAGTCAGCTGGTTCGCTTCCACATCGAACGCGGACGCTTCGAGGTTTCTTCAGAGGATATCGACTTCAGCACATCTGCCAAGGAGGTTCTGGCGTGCGAATACACAGGCAATAACATCAACATCGGCTTCAAGGGAAGCAGTCTGATGGAAATCCTGGGCAATCTCACCAGCGAGCACGTCATCTTCCAGCTTGCCGACCCAAGCCGTGCGGGCATCGTCATCCCATCTGAGCAGCCAGAGGACGAAGACGTTCTGATGCTCATCATGCCAATGCTCCTCAACGATTAAATCAAAGAATCCTCAACGGATTGAATCAAAGAATCCTCAACGGATTAAATAAAAAAGGACCAAAAAGAAAAGAAATGAAATTAAATCTTACGAAGCCCCTCATCGTCTTCGACCTGGAGACCACGGGACTTGACATGGTAAAGGATAGAATCATTCAGATTTCATATATTAAGGTAAACCCTGATGGAACCGAGATTCGCAAAAACCAGTTTATCAACCCTGAGAAGGAGATACCTGAAGAGGTAGTGGCACTCACGGGCATCAGCAACGAAGATGTAAAGGATGCGCCAACCTTCAAGCAGTTGGCTGCCACCCTGAGCCAGGAGTTTACAGGCTGCGATTTCGCCGGCTACAACTCCAACCACTTCGATGTGCCTATGCTCGCCGAGGAGTTCCTGCGCGCAGGCATCGACTTCGATTTCGGCAAGAGCCGACTCATCGACGCACAGACCATCTTCATGAAGATGGAGCGCCGCAACCTGGCTGCTGCCTACAAGTTCTACTGCGGCAGAAAGATGGAGGAAGACTTCGAGGCCCACCGTGCCGACCAGGATACCGAGGCTACCTATCGCGTACTGATGGGCGAGCTCGACCGCTATGCACCGGGCGTACAGGAAGAGCCTGAACGTGTGCTCAACAACAACATGGACGAGCTTGCCGAGTTCTCAAAGCACAACGACAATGTTGATTTTGCGGGCCGCATCGTATGGCAGGAGCTGAAGGATGCCCAGGGCAACGTGATTCTCGACGAGAACGGCGAGCCAAAGAAGCACGAGGTGTTCAACTTCGGCAAGTACAAAGGCTGGGATGTGGCAGAAATCCTGACCAAGGACCCTGGTTACTACACCTGGATTCTGGGCAGCGAGTTCACCAACAACACCAAGCAGGTGCTCACCCGCATCCGCCTTCGTGAGTACAACAAGAGAATGGGAAAATAAACTATGTTAAAAGGAAAGAAAATCGTATTAGGCATCACAGGTTCCATAGCAGCCTATAAATCATGCCTCATCATACGTGGCCTTATCAAACGGGGTGCCGAGGTGCAGGTGGTCATTACCCCAGCGGGCAAGGAGTTCATCACTCCTATCACCCTCTCGGCACTCACCCATAAACCCGTGGTAAGCGAGTTCTTCTCGCAGCGCGACGGCACCTGGAACTCGC
The DNA here is from genome assembly GCA_900555035.1 of uncultured Prevotella sp. Lineage (GTDB taxonomy): Bacteria > Bacteroidota > Bacteroidia > Bacteroidales > Bacteroidaceae > Prevotella. The sequence continues at coordinate 5,464 of USJX01000088.1, read as the reverse complement.
ACGTTGACCTCGGTCTCTGGGCGGATGCCATGGTCATCGCTCCCTGCACCGCTTCTACCATGGGCAAGATGGCACACGGCATAGCCGACAACATGCTCATCACCACCTACCTCTCGATGAAGGCACCGGTGTTCATTGCCCCTGCCATGGACCTTGACATGTACAAGCATCCATCTACACAGGCCAACATGAAGACCCTGCTCAGCTATGGCAACCATATCATCGAGCCGGAAGTGGGATTCCTTGCCAGCGGACTGGAAGGGAAGGGCCGCATGGAGGAACCGGATGTCATCGTGGATTATCTGGACAGATATTTCCAGATGAAAGAAGATGAAGCTGAAGAAAAAACAGAAGCTAATGCCGAAGGAAAGGCCGAAGAAGACTCCGATGCTTTGCTCGATTTATCAGGCAAGAAGGTGATGATCACGGCGGGTCCTACCTACGAGAAGATAGACCCCGTGCGTTTCATCGGCAACTATTCCTCTGGCAAGATGGGATTCGCCCTCGCCGAGGAGTGCCTGCGCCGTGGCGCTGACGTAACCCTCATCGCCGGTCCTGTGGCCCTGAGCTGCAGCCCAGCCATCCACCGCATCAACGTGGAGAGCTGCGAGGAGATGTACCAGGCGGCAACCCAGGCTTTCGGCCAAACCGATGCAGCCATCCTCTGCGCAGCCGTGGCCGACTTCAAGCCGAGCACCGTGGCCGACAGGAAAATCAAGCGAGAGAAAGATGACCTGGAACTCACCCTGGTGCCTACCCACGATATTGCGGCAGCCCTGGGCGGGATGAAACAAAAACATCAACGAATCGTAGCTTTCGCCCTGGAAACCAACGACGAAGAGAACAATGCACAGAAGAAGAGAGTGAAGAAAAACGCCGACTTCATCGTGCTCAACTCTACCCGCAACCCAGGCACTACCTTCCGCACAGACGATAACCAGATTACCATCATCTCGGAAAAAGGAAAGAAAGAATATGAAAAGAAACCGAAGACTGAAGTGGCTCGCGACATCATTGATGAGCTGGCTCTTCTGCTGTAATCCTGCAACCCTCGCGGCACAGGAACTGCAAGCAAAGATTACCATCAACCATGCCCAGATTTCAGGCACGGAGAAAAGCGTGTTTGACAACCTGCAACAAACCCTGGAGCAGTTTGTCAACGACCGCCAATGGACTCATCTTCAGTTTCAGAAGAACGAGCGCATACAGTGCAACTTCAACCTGCAGGTAACCAAGTATGATAAAGACCAGGGCGTCTTTACATGCAAGGCTACCATACAGGCCAACCGCCCGGTATATAATTCGGCCTACACCACCACCCTATATAATAATGTGGATGAGAACTTCATGTTCAAGTTTGCCGAATTCGACCAGCTGGAGTTCAACGAAGAGCAGATCGACAACCAGTTGACGGCACTCTTCGCCTACTATGCGTATCTTCTCATCGGCTTAGACCTCGACAGTTTTTCACCCAAGGGCGGCGAGGATGTGCTGCAGCGTTGCATGAATCTCACCAACAATGCACAGAACCTCGACTTCCCTGGCTGGAAGGCTTTCGACAACGACCGCAACCGCTTCGCCATCATCAACGACTACCTGGACGGCGCAATGGAACCCTTCCGCCAATTGCAGTATGACTACTACCGCAAGGGACTCGACGAGATGGCCAACAATGTGGAGCGCGGCAGAACCGAGATAACCACAGCCCTGGAAACAGGCCTGAAGAAAGCGAAGGAAAATCGCCCACTCAGTATGTTGCCACAAATCTGGACGGACTACAAGAAGGATGAACTCGCCAACATCTACAAGGGCAAGGGCACCCAGAAGGAGAAGGAAAGCGTATATGAAATCCTCAACTCCATCAATCCGTCGCAAAACAAGTTTTGGGACAAGATAAAGGAATAATATAACCAACTATGCTCAAGCAATTATATATCAAGAACTTCACACTCATCGACGAGCTTGACATTGCTCTCTATCCAGGCTTCTCAGTCATCACGGGCGAAACAGGAGCCGGAAAGAGCATCATCCTCGGCGCCATCGGTCTGCTCCTGGGCAACCGTGCCGACACCAAGGCCATCAAGGCAGGCAGAGACCGCTGCGTGATAGAAGCCCATTTCGACCTGTCGAGATACGGCATGCAGGCCTTCTTCGATGATCACGACATCGACTACGATGCAGACGATACCATCATCAGAAGAGAGCTCACGGCAGCAGGCAAGAGCCGTGCCTTCATCAACGACACCCCCGTGCCACTCACCCGAATGCGTGAGTTGGGCGAACAGCTCGTTGACATCCACTCGCAGCACCAGAACCTGCTGCTGCAGAAGGAAGACTTCCAGCTCAACGTGGTAGATATCATCGCCCATGACAACAAGCAACTCGCTGCCTATCAGAAGGAATACCAGGCTTTCCATCAAGCAAAGGTTCAACTGGAAAACCTGAAACTGGAGATACTCAAAAACCGGGAAAACGAGGAGTTCATGCGATTCCAGCACAAGGAACTGGAAGATGCCCAACTGAAGGAAGGAGAGCTGGAGCAACTGGAAAAGGAAGCCGAGACGCTGAGCCACAGCGAGGACATCAAGACGGCTCTCTTTGAGGCCGACAATGCCCTGAACGGCGATGACAACAGCATACTCGACAAACTGAAGACCGCCACTAGCCAACTGGAAAATATTCGCGAGGTATATCCAAGCATGGCCGAGATTTCCGACCGCATGCAGAGCAGCTACATCGAGCTGAAAGACATCGCCCAGGAAATAAGCAGCAGCGTGGATAACGTTGACTTCGACCCCAACCGGCTCGAAACCATCAACACCCGCCTCGACCAACTCTACACCCTTCAGCAGAAGTTCCGTGTAGAATCGGTGGCAGACCTCATTGCCACCCGCGACCATATCGCCGACCAGCTTTCGAGCATCGATGGTGGCGATGAACATGTAGAAGCATTAGAGAAGAAGGTGGCTGCGCTGCACGAAAAGGCACAGAAGCAAGCCGCCCTCCTCACCGCTGTGCGCCAGAAATCGGCCAAGACGATAGAGGCAGAGATGAGGCAGCGCCTGGTGCCGCTGGGCATTCCGAACGTAAGGTTCGAGATAGCCTTTGCCGACAAGGGATTGAGCAGCAACGGCTCCGACAAGGTAAGCTTCCTCTTCAGCGCCAACAAGAGCACGCCTCTGCAGCCTGTTACCCAGGTGGCATCGGGCGGAGAAATAGCCCGCGTCATGCTCTCGCTCAAGGCGATGATCAGTGGCGCCGTGAAGTTGCCTACCATCATCTTCGACGAGATTGATACCGGCGTAAGCGGCAAGATAGCCGAAAAGATGGCAGATATCATGGCAGAGATGGGGCACCTGGAGCGACAGGTCATCTCCATCACCCACCTGCCACAGATAGCCGCCAAGGGCAGTCACCACTACAAGGTGCTGAAGCAGGAAACCGAACAGGGCACCATCTCGCAGATGAAGGAGCTCAACAAGGAGCAGCGGGTGGAGGAAATCGCCCAGATGCTCAGCGGTAGCGACATTACCCAGGCGGCACTAGCCAATGCCAGGGAACTGCTGAAAACCAACCGGCAGTAAAGACAGATTGTTTTAGAATATGAAGAAAATATATATGATCATGGTGGGACTGATGCTGGGTGCATCGTCCCTCTTCGCTCAACCAGGGGCTGTGCAGAAATCAGCCAAGAGCGTTTTTACTCTTACCACCTTCAGCAAGGATGGAAACATCATTTCATCTACACAGGGTGTATTTATTGACAACAAGGGCACTGCCATCAGTACCTTCAAGCCATTCATCGGAGCCGTGAAGGCGAGCATCGTGGATGCTGCGGGCAAATCGATGGAGGTGGATGCCATCCTCGGAGCCGACGAGCTTTACGATGTGGCTAAGTTCAGAGTCAAAGCCAATACCGCCGGTGCCCGCATCGCCACCAAGGAGTCGGAGGCTGGCAGCAAGGTGTGGCTCGTGCCTTATTCCATCAAGAAATCGCCCATACAGCAGGAAGACGTATCGAGCGTGGAGAAGTTCAAGGAAACCTATAATTACTATATCTTCTCCAACACCGTGCCTGATAATGCGGTGGGCTGTCCGTTCGTGAACAAGGAAGGTCAGGTTATCGGTATCATGCACAGCAACGGTCAGGTTACTGCCATCGATGCCAACTATGCCAAGGAACTGAAGGTTACGGGTCTCTCTACACTGGATGCAGCACTCCGCCAGTCGGGCATCCGCACTGCCCTGCCTGACACAGAGGCTGATGCCGTAACCATGATGACGCTGAACAAGGCGCGCCTGAGCAAAGATGCCTACGGCAAGTATGCCGACGAGTTCATCGCCAGCTTCCCTACTTCTGCCTTCGGATACAAGGAGAAGGGTACGATTCTGGTAGAGAACAACGAGTTTGAGAATGCTGCCAAACTGATGGAGGAAGGCATCAAGAAGGCTACTGCCAAGGATGAGGCGCACTCTAACTATTCAGAGCTGATCAGTCAGAAACTGGTGTATAAGGGCGATTCTACGTTCAAGGCGTGGACTTACGACAAGGCGCTGGAAGAGGCGCAGAAGGCGTATAGCATCAAGGCGAACCCGATTTACAGGCATCAGGAAGCCCGCATCCTCTTTATGAAGAAGGATTTCCTGAAGGCGTATGATATATTCATGGATTTGACCAAGACTAATATCCGAAGCGGCGAACTGTTCCTGGAGGCTGCGCAGAGCAAGAGTCAGCTGAAGGCACCATCCAATGAGATCAAGGCGCTTCTGGATAGTGCGGTGGATGCATCGAAGGATGCGGGTGCGATAGCAGCCAGCTATTATCTGGCCCGTGCCCAATTCTTGGACGATCATGGCGAGTATCGCAGTGCGCTGGCGGATTACAACCAGTATGATTCCATCGCCCGTCCGGTGAATCCGGATTTCTTCTATGTGCGTTATAAGTGTGAGACCAAGTTGCGCATGTGGCAGCCGGCGCTGATAGATATTGCGCGCACCTGCTATCTCGATCCAAAGGAGCCTACTTATTTTGCCGAATGGGCTAGTTTGGATTTGCGTGTGAAGAGATATGAGGAGGGTGTGAGTGCTGCCAAGCAGTGCATTGCCCTGGCACCAGAGTATGCCGATGGCTACCTGTTGCTCGGTCTGCTCCAGATAGAGTTGAAGCAGAAAGACGAGGCGCTCAAGAACCTGGAGAAAGCCAAGGAACTGGGCGATACCCGAGCAGAGGGGTACATCAAGAAAATGAAATAAAATCACAGAATAGAAGGTGTGCCGGAGATTCCGGCACACCTTTTTTTGATAGGCGTTACGTAGAAACGAAAGCCCCGCTAGGCGTTACGTAGAATTTGAAACGCAAGCCCGCTAGGCGCCCCGCCGGATTTGAAACGCAAGCCCGCTAGGCGTCCTGCCGGATTTGAAATCCGGCGTAAAAAAATGTCCTAACCTATTTAGGCTCTGCGGA
>USJX01000087.1 GCA_900555035.1 uncultured Prevotella sp. | reverse complement strand
GTCTCCGTGCTTGGCAGGATACAGCCAAGGCAGCCAACGACCTCGCCCACAAGGTAGATTTCGATAAGCTCGCCAAGCTCTACAAGGAGAGCGCAGACGTGAAGTATGCCTGGACCAACTTCTCTGAATCTTTCACCAGAAGAAGCAATATCGAGTTCTCTACCCGTGCCATCAAGCTCCAGACCAACATGGAGGTGAAGGGTCCTGAGAAGAACAAGAAGAAGCAGTATCATGAGTTTGAAGATAACTCTGCAGAATGGGATATGGCACTCGACAAGGAGGTGCTCGCTACCCTCTTGAAGAACTATAAGGAGCACGTAGATGCAAAATGGTTGCCTAAGTTCTACAAGACCATCGACGCTGAGTTTGGCGGCAATTACGCCAAGTATGTGGATTATCTCTGGGAGAAGTCGCTCATCATGAAGAAGGGCGCCAAGCTCTACTTCAACAAGAAGGGATATGAGAAGGATCCAGGCGTAAGCTTCGGTATGGATCTGAACGATGTATTTGCAGATTTCGCTGCTCAGATGGGCAGCATCAACGACAGCATCGCCGAGCAGGAGAAGTATCTCTGTGCTGCCAAGCTCCGTATGGAGGAAGACATGCCTCACTACAGCGACGCCAACTTCACCATGCGATTGAGCTACGGTCAGGTAGGCGGTTTCGACCTCGGTGGCAAGCCATCAGGCTACTATACCACAGCAGAAAGTCTCGTTGAGAAGATGAAGCAGGGCGATAAGGTAATCGATTACTACGCTGAGCCTATCATGCACGAACTTCTCTCTGAGAAGGATTTCGGCAAGTATCAGGATAAGACGACTGGCAAGATGCAGCTCTGCTTCCTCACCAACAACGATATTACCGGTGGTAATTCTGGTAGCCCTATGTTCAACGGCAAGGGCGAGTTGATTGGTCTTGCCTTCGATGGCAACTGGGACAGCCTCAGCTCTGACATCAACTTCGACAAGCGCCTGGCTCGCTGCATCGGTGTAGATATTCGCTATGTGCTCTACCTGATGGATAAGTGGGGACACGCAGACCGCCTCTTGAAGGAGATCAATGCAAAGTAAATTCTATCTCTGAATCAATAGAGATGATAGAATGGTTTATCCTGGGCTAAAGATTAGTCTCAGGATGATATAAAAAGAGCGGAAAATCAGCTGTTAACTGTTAACCTGTTAACTTCTGGCTTTCCGCTCTTATTTTATTTAGGCTTTCTATTCTTGCTATCTTATTGATTTTCAGCTTGTTTTATCTTACAGATTCGCGACCTACAGAATTTCAATTAATATTGCGAGATATTATTCAGCTCCTTCAATGAAACCTGACGAGGCTTCTCGACAAGTTTCTTTTTCAATTCATTCACCGTTATTTCTGCAGATGGATTGAAATCGGCAGAGCGCATATAATCAATTACACTCTGATAGAAAGCCTTGCCTTCCGGGTATTTGGCAGCCTTCTCCAAATCACTCATGCAGACGAGAAGCTTTCCGGCTCCCACCTTCCATTCCATCACCAAACCCAACTTATGATTCCGCTCGATATTATCTATCACCTGAACAATCGGGCGATAATCCTTGGCGAAGTTGTCAAGCACCAGCGGATGCGATTCCTTAATAACCGGGAACCATTGCCAGTTGGTGTGCATCTCCGTTGGGAATCCCTTGAATATCGGATGTTCCGGATTCGTCAGAATGCCCAGGGTTCCTGGAGAAACCTTCTTCTTGTTGTTCTCGCAGATGGTCTTGAACATGCGATAGTTCCAGTAATCGGTCTGGAAGAGTCCACCAACAGTATAAGGAGTAGCATTATCTGCCTGCGATAACGTATCATCTGCCTGCAAAACTGAATTATCTGACTGCAAAGCCTTATTATCGGCAGCTACAAAATGGCTGGAAGCCGTAGGCATCCAAAGCACCTTTCCGCCCTTTTCCAAGACTTTCACCACTTCCTGATTCAAATCCTTGGCTATGATGACGCCCTTCTTTTCCAACGTCTTCTTCGGATAAACCCAAAGTTCGTAGGAGTTTCTCGCCTCAGTTCCTTCAATGTTTAATGTAAGAAGCAGTTTGGTAGGTTTCTGCACGTGGAAAACACCATTCAGTTCACCCACATCCACCAAACCTTCATCGTATGAAAAGATGTTCAATACTCCCTCATCCTCTGCCATCAAGTCGCCCACATTCTTTCTCACTTCACCATCCTTGGTGCTGAAAGTTCCATCATCCATACAGAACAATCCGTTCTCGGCAGCCAGATGCCATTTCAGTTTCTTGCCCTTCAGCGAAGAACCGCCATAGTTGGCTACCTTTACCTTAGCCTGAATCTTCTCGCCATCCTCGAAGCAGAACTTCTTCATTTCCAGCAGAGGAACCACAGGCGAACACCACTGGCGCCATTCCTCAGGCGTAGTGATTCCCTTACTCTCCATAAACGCATCCAGGATGCCTACGAAAGCACTTCCCTGACCGGGATAATCCTGAATGTCGAGCAGTTGGAAGCCCGCCATATTCCGGGTTCTCAAATCCATCTCTATATCGGCTTTATAGAGTTTCACGCTCCATAAGCCCGAAGCCTTGTGGAAATCATCTGCCTGCGAGAGCATTCCGGCAGCAGCCAGCCTGCGGCGGAACACTTCAAAGTTATAAGGATGAAGCACTCCAGTGTATTTCTTTATTTCCCGATAGTCAGGATAGGTCTGAAACTGGCCTGTTTCGTGAGAGATGATTGGGATTCCTACCTTATCGCAAGCCTCATCAAAATTCATCGTAGAATTAGGATGGAAATGATTGATCATTCCTCCATCGTAGGCATCGGCAAACGAGAAGGAACCACGGGTATGGGTATTGTATTTGCCCCATCCCTCGCCTCCGATGCGGCAAGTGGTGAAGTAATCCATTCCTTCTTTTATTCCCTGATAACCGAGATAGTAATTGCTTCCGAAGGTATAGTATTTATCGGGTGCAATCTTGCGGAAATCATCCACAAACTCCTTCATCTTGTCGATGTCGCCCCAGAGTTCATTACCCAGCGCCATCATTCTGAAAGAAGGATGATGACCGTATTCTCTGAGGATATTCTCGCCTTCCTGATGCAGGAACGCCATCAGCCTTTCATCCTTCTTATCGAAAGAACCCCAGAAAGGAAGTTCCGGCTGGAGATAGATTCCCAAACTGTCCGCTGCCACGAAAGCCGCCTCCGGTGGGCACCAGGAATGAAAGCGCACATGATTGATTCCATACTCCTTGCAGGTTCCGAGATATTTCATCCAGCCTTCCACGCTCATCTCCACATGTCCCGTCAGCGGCCATACAGCCGCATCGTGCTTGCCACGAAGGAATATCCTATGACCATTGGCGTAGAAGTGAGCGCCCTCAATATGGAAATCCTTGGCGAAATCAGGCATCTGAAGGGCGGAAGGAGAAGCTACAGAACGGCTAGGGATTGCTCCTGCTGAAAAAACTACAGAACTACGAGGGATTGCTCCTGTTAGAGTTTCTGCAGATTTGCTCTCTACAGAGCTGGCTAGCTGGAGTTCTATCCTTCCGATAATTCCATTCCAATTGGTCTGCGTATCTTCCGTATAAGCATGGCTGGAGCCGTAAACCTGCTCAGGCACACCTCTTCCATTATCCACCACGATTTCCAGAAGATGCTTGCCCGGCTTCACCTTCTTTGGCAGAAGATAGCGCTGGGGAGTAGAGATGAAGTTGCAGGAATCCACCAGTTCTCCATCCACATACACCCATGTTGGTCGGGTACGCTCCAGGAAGAGTTCTACCGGCTTCTTCTTCCAGTCCTTCGGGATATTGATGGTTCTGGAATATCTTGCAGCTCCTTTATAGGCATAGAGTCTCGTAAGATGCGTTGTCTCCATCGTATCTTTCGGAGCGAATCCCAGATGGTTCGTATCGATGGTACCGGGAAGGATGGCACGCTTCACCTCACCTTGCGAGGCACGCTTACTCTTGGCGAAAGCGCTACCGCTCTTTCCCAACTCCACATTCCATTCACCAGCGAGCGAAATGCTCTGTGCTTGCAAGCCCAGACTTACCAGTCCCAGACAAGCGATTAAAACTATTCTTCTCATTTTTTAGGTATTGTTAATTCGCCTGCAAATATAATCATTTTATTTGAGATTTCTTTCTATTTTACGAAGAAAAAGTTCCGTTCAACGTCGCTGAATGTCGGTTCAACGTCGTTGAATGTCGGTTCAACGTCGCTGAATATACGTTCAACGTCGCTGAACGAAACTTTCTATTAGGAGTAGATATTTATTTGATAGAAGAGAACACTAATTAGCATAGGGAGTAGAGACATCTACATATAAGAAGAGCACCCTTTCCTGAATAACAAGAAAGAGTGCTCCTTACTATCTAAACATACTCAACATATAAAATATGCTTTACTTCTTCTTAGGTCTGCGACGAGCCCAGCCTTCTTCCTCGAAGTTTGGCTCCTCGCCCTTGAACTTCACGTTGTCGTTGTTCTGGAAGAACTGGCGCCAATCGCCTGTATCCTCCTGAGGACGAGATTTCTTTCCGCCACGAGATTCGCCACGGCTTCCACGGCCGCCCTTTCCACGAGAATCACGAGAATCTCTTACATCATCAGAAGAACCTCTGCGGCTGCGACCTCCTCTTTCTGAAGAACGGCCGCCTCTGCCCTCAGAACTGCGTCCGCCACGGGCTGCTCTGCCATGACCTTCCTCATCAGCATCGTTACATCTCACGGTTCTGCCCTTGTACTCAGTACCGTTCAAAGCCTTCATCACGCGCTTCGCATCCTCCTCAGGCACCTCGATGTAGGCAAACTTACTCAGCAGGTCGATGTGACCCACCTCCTGACGACCCTTCACATGCTTGTTCAGATACTGCATGATTTCGCCCGGATAGAAACCATCAGCCTTACCCAGGTTGATGAACAGACGCTTGAAACCAGCCTCTGTCTCATGATTTCTGCGGCCATTGGAAACCTTGCCACGGCCTTCGCCACGATTTCCACGACCTTCGCCGCCACGGGAACCCTTGCCTGTTTCAGGCTTGATAATCTCAGGAGCGTTCTTATAGTAATCGAGGAACTTACCGAAGGTGATAGTTACCATCTTCTTGAGGATGTCTTCCTTGTCGATGTACTCAAACTGGCGGTTGATTTCTGCCATGTATGGTTCAATCTGCTCCTCATCCACATCGGTCTTCATGATGTCGTCCATGGTCTTGAAGAGCTGCTTCTTGCAGATTTCCTCTGGAGTTGGCAAAACGCCATCCACGAAGTCCTTGCCAATCTGCTTCTCAATCTGGCGAACCTTGAACTTCTCTCTGGTATGGATGATAGAGATGGATGTTCCCTTCTTTCCGGCACGACCCGTACGACCGCTTCGGTGGGTGTAGCTAGCCACATCATCAGGCAAACCGTAGTTGATAACGTGAGTCAGATCCTCTACGTCCAGACCACGGGCAGCCACATCGGTAGCCACCAGGAACTGAACGGTATGGTTGCGGAACTTCTGCATGGTGAGGTCACGCTGCTGCTGACTCAAGTCGCCGTGCAGTGCCTCTGCATTATAACCATCCTTAATCAGCTTATCTGCAATATCCTGAGTCTCCAGCTTGGTGCGGCAGAAGATAATCGCAAAGATGCGCGGATAGAAATCCACCACACGCTTTAGGGCGAGATACTTGTCCTTGGCATTTACCAGATAGTAGATGTGGTTTACATGCTCAGCACCCTCGTTGCGCGAACCCACTACGATTTCCTTGTGGTCGTGCAGATAGTTGAGGGCAATCTTCTCGATGTCCTTGCTCATGGTAGCCGAGAAGAGCAGAGTGTTTCTATCTTCCGGAACGTTCTCAAAGATGGCATTGATGCTCTCAGAGAAGCCCATGTTCAGCATCTCGTCAGCCTCATCAAGCACCACGTTGTTCACGTTCTCCAACTGAGCCACGCCACGATTAATCAAATCGAGCAGACGACCAGGGGTAGCCACGATAATCTGCACACCATGCTTCAGGGTGCGAATCTGGCTTCCGATGTCGGTACCGCCATAAACAGCGACAATATGCAAACCGTCGATGTACTTGGCAAAACTGTTCAAATCGTCTGCTATCTGGAGACAGAGCTCACGTGTAGGACTGAGGATGATAGCCTGTGTCTGCTTGCTGCTGGCATCAGTTTTCTGGATTACCGGAATACCGTAAGATGCAGTCTTACCCGTACCGGTCTGCGCCAACGCAATCACGTCGTTCTTATTACCAAGCAAATATGGGATAACTTCTTCCTGAACTGGCATTGGATTTTCAAATCCAAGCTCTTCGATGGCACGGCGAATCTCCTCGCTCACGCCCAATTCTTCAAATGTCTTCAAATCTTTTTAACCTTAATTCATTATAATCAAAATGGAAGGCCGAATTCACCCTCCCAGCCATGAATTAGGGTGCAAAATCCTTCCGAAACGCTTGCGGCAATCCTACGCTTTTATTAAGATTGCATAAATTCGGGTGCAAAGATACGAAAAAAATGCGAGTTTCTTGCATTTTTTGCGCAGAAATCATTATCTTTGCATTATCTTTACAGATAAATCGGGCGACATTCTATGCCGAACGACTAACAATTGATAATAACAAACAACGAGAATAACGACCCTCGCACCTATACGATGCATCCGTTATAACCTCGAAACAACAAAGAATCAAACGATATGAAGAAGGTAATTTTCACCCAAGAGTGGATGGCAATGCATCCATACGAGAAGCCAAACGACGTTGACCAGTACTACACAGAACTTGCCAACGAAATATATCACGCCCTTGACGAGGCATGCTTCACCCACCAGTTTCCCAACGTGGAGGAAGCCAAGCAGCTTGCACTCAGCATAGCCGGCTACTTCGAGGACATCATCTCGGGCACCTGCATCTGGAAGACCTTTACTGCCGAATGCAAGAAGCGCTACGGCTCCTATATCCCTTTCTATGAGAACGAGGAAGAATTCATACAGAATACCCTGAACGAAGATATGCCTCCATACGACCCGGATGAAATCAACTTCGCCGACATCAAGTTCCTCTGCTGGCATCATTACCAGCAGAGCAGTCATGTGCAGGAAGCCGTGCCTTTCCTCTTCAGCACCATAGAGCTGGCAGCAAAGCTTGCCTACAATGTGCTCGACAAGGAGTATGAAACGGCACCAGAGAACGACCGCCTCTATGAGTTCCTCTGCGAACTGCCTACCGATGAGGATAAGTTCTATGAATATCGCGATGCACTCGCCTGGTTCCACTATGGCTGCTACTTCAACGTGGGCAACCGCTTCCGCCTTCAGATGGAGCTGGAGCGCCTCGCCCACTCTCCACAGGGCTTCAACGACATCATCGCCTACTCTATCCAGATAGAACAGACGATGAATAGCCGCAATAACCTGCTCGCCCTCACCTCTGCCGAATGGCTTGCCAAGGTGAGCGAACATCATCCTGCCCACAAGCTCTGGACAGACATCGACTACAAGAGTACCCGTGCCTTCAAGATGATCAAGGAGGACGATAACTTCTTCTATCTGAAAGATGTATATGATGCTTCGGAAGAGGCTTCGGATGAAGAGACTTCAAAGGATGATGCTTCGGAAGAGACTTCGAAGGATGATGCAGATGAGGAGAATCTGCTCAGAGTGCGCAAGGATTCTACCAACATTGAGGATGCGAGCGCATTCCTCAGCGGCGAGCAGCTGATAGTTACCAATCTCTTCTACTTCGGTGGTGACTGGTGGCAGACGGGTGCCTTACTGAACCCTCCTTACGAGGAGAACAAGGAGCAGATTGAGGCTGAGAAAGACCGCCTGAACCGCAAGCAGCCTATTCACGATTACAACCTGCTCAAGGCGAAGGATTTCGGGGATAAGTTCATCTTCCTGGAGGATGTCAAGACCCTGAAGGAGTTCTTGCAGGAGGTAGGCATCGAATTACCTGCCAACATCAAGTTCCCTCCAAAATACGAGAAGGGAATCATCGTTTGCGGAAGTCCATATACGGGCATCAACATCTGTTTCGGTATGGCTCATTGCATTGCAGCTCCTGAGAATCCATATTACAACGCTGAGCGTGCAGAAGTTGATGCTTTCAACATCATCAGCGGCAACGGTCGCCCATTCCCTTACGAGATTGTGTGCAAGCTGATAGACAACAACATGTTGCCTGATGCCAACCTCTTCACCAGCCGATACGTAAAGGAGGCAGGCTTGAAGATTACCCAGGCAAATCTTCAGTTCCTTGCCGATTACTATCTGATGGGCAGAAAGGACAAGGATCTGTCACCAGCAGAATTGTGGTAAAATCATATTGAAAAGAGCGGAAAAACAACTGTTAACTGTTAACTCTGTTAACCCAACTTGCTTTTCGCTCTTTTAGTTTACTCCAACTTAAACAAATCATCTAGCACGACACCAGCTTGCACCGAGTATTGATTAATGCCTGGTGCAATACCTTGGGTTGTGACAAGCACCAGATGCACCGCCTTTTTGGTTTTGCTTACTTGCTGGAAGACAGCACGCTTACGAGTCATCTCCTGAGCATATTGAGAAGAGATGGAATATTCTGTGTCTGAATACTTCATCTCGCATAGATCGATAATGCCGTCGTTTCGCTCTATCAGCATATCTATCTGTACTCCTCCGTATCCTTTCTCTTCATTCGGCTGGCAGCGCCAAGAATAAACACCAGTAAGCACACCACTGATACCTAGTTTCATCTTTATTTGCTCAACATGGGCAAAGCATACTCTTTCAAATGCCAATCCACACCATACATTATACTTCGGCATCCCATGAATAGCTTGCCAATAGTTCGTCATTCCTTGATTGCCTTTCACAAACTCGAAATAGAACAAGGTAAAAGGATCTATCAATTGATACAAAGCATCCTTCGTCTTCTTGCCCAAGGCATTGTACTTGCGGATGAAGCCACACCACTCCAGATCTTCGAGCAAATCTGTTACAGTACTACTAGACTTCAAATTCAACGTTGTTACCAAATCCTCTCTTGACATTCCACACTTCTTTTTCGACAAAGTTTCTATTATATCCAAATATGACTGCGGATTGGTAAACAACGAAGCATATAGCATCTGGAATTCATCATGCATATCTCCTTCTTGCGAAAATATCAGTCGGTCTATTTCCTGAGCTACACTTTGTCCTGATTGCAAAAGGCTCCAATAATACGGCACACCCCCAAACACCATATAGGCTTCCAAGACCTGCATCCGGTTCAAAGCTAAGTGCTGAGCCTCAGCCATTTTTTCGCACAATCCCAAGTTAAATGGCTGCAATGCTATACGATGCGTCAAGCGGTTATGAAGACCGCCCTTGTTTTTCAATATCTTCTTTATCATCCATGCTGTAGCGCTGCCACAAACCACAAACACAATATCTTTACGAGCCGAAGCCCAACCATTCCAAAAGGCTTCCAACTCAGAAAGAAAACTACTTCTGGGAGCATCCATCCATGGTAATTCATCTAAGAATATAACTTTCTTTCCTTCAGGCAAACTGTCAATGTATCGCTCCAATTCAAAAAATGCATCTATCCAATTGGTCAACTGAGGCACATTTTTCAATCCATGAATCTTCAAGGCATTTCTGAAACGAGCCAATTGCTTCTTTGCAGACAGGTTTGCCGCACCTGTAAATTGGAAAGCAAACTGATAGTTGAAAGACTCTCGTATCAAGAAAGTCTTACCCACACGTCTTCTTCCATATACAGCAATAAACTGAGAATATTCTTCATGCAAAGCATTTTGAAGAATTTGCTTTTCTTTTTCACGCCCTATTAACATAAGCTCACTAATATTTATTACTTCTTATAATAGGGTGCAAAGATACAACTTTTTGTCGTCAAAACCCCCAAATCTCAAAAAAAAACACACTTTTGGGGGATTTAAAGACAAAAAGTTAAGATATAAGACAAATTAGAACCCATAAGTTTACTACGCTAACGCCATTTTTTAAGGGGTTAGCGTAGTGGACTTTTGATATTTTCCCTATTTCAGATTCTTATCCAGAAATTCCAGCATTTTCTCCTGCGCCTTCAATCCGCAGGAATGAGGGATTTCCCAAAGCTCCGTATCCAGCAGATTATCTGCTCCCTGACTCTTCCAAACCTGATGCATTTCGCTGAAAGCATCTTTTACGCCGGGCACAGGGAAGAGCTTGTCTTTTGTGCCGTTGATGAAGAGCATCGGCTTCGGACAGGCGAGGGAGGCGATGTGCGGATAGTCGAGATATTGCCTCAACCCCGGAATGCAATTTGCAAAACCGCCATTTTCCTTTCTTCCGAATCTCCGGGTAAGCTGAGCGTCCGTAGTAATCATCCAACAGATGGAAGCACCCGCCTTGATCCTATCCGATAAAGCCGAGAGCATCCACGAACGATAGGCTCCCATCGAACAGCCTACGCATCCTATACGCTTTGCATCTACCATCGGCAGCGAAGCCAGGAACTCGGTGCTGGAAATATCATCGTAAGTCATGAAGGCAGAGAGGTCTCTACCCAGCATCATCATGTTGCCGGCAATGAGATCGTATTTGTTTCTATCCACACCCTCCTTGCGGCCTCTTTCTCCCCACATCGGAGCATCAATCGAAAGCACCACATAGCCATGCTTCGCCAGGTAATCGCCCACGTACTGACCCTCGTAAAGCTGGTTTACCCACGCATCTGCATCGTCCAATATCTCCTGGTTGGCAGCCTTCTTCTTTTCAGAAATCTTCCCATCCGCATCCTGCTCTTCAGAAGCGATGAAGAAAGGGCGAATCATCTTCTCCTTTCCTATAAAGAGGTGAGCACCATGGTCGTGAAGCGCCACCACGGCTGGGAATTTCCCAGCTTTCTTATTCTGAGCAGAAAGCAGCAATCCATCTTCTGCTTTCGAGTTCTTTCCATCTTCTGCGTTCGAGTTCTTTCCGTATTCAGAATCCGGAATCAGGAGATAAGCCGTAATACGGGAATAGGCGTTGATATTAAAGGCGATTTTCTGCGCTTTATATCCGTCTCTCTGTTCCTCGCCCAATACTTCCATATTCCAAGCCGCAGCCG
>USJX01000086.1 GCA_900555035.1 uncultured Prevotella sp. | reverse complement strand
GTGAGTAGCCATCTTGTGGCCCTTCTTTTTCTTTCCGTTTGGCATGATTTTAAAATTTTAAAATATTGTTATTATTAAAAATGATATTACTATCGCTCTTGCTCACGCTCTTACTGAGCGTTCTGCATCTCCTCGATGAAGCTCTTTGCTGGCTTGAAGCTTGGCAAGTCGTGAGCTGGAATGGTGAGGGTTGTGTTCTTAGAGATGTTACGAGCGGTCTTGGCTGCACGGTGCTTGATGTTGAAGCTACCGAAACCACGCAAGTAAACATTCTCCTTGTTCTGGATGAGGCTCTTCTTAACCTCTTCCATGAAAGACTCAACTACCATGCCCACTTCTTTCTTTGGCATGCCAGTAGCGATTGCTACTTCATTAATGATATCTGCTTTGGTCATTTCTTCTTTTATTTACTTTTATACTTTAATTATCTCAAATCGGTGTGCAAAGATACAAGTTTTTTGTGATATAACAAAATAGTTAAGGCTTTTTTTTGAAAAAAATGCTCTAAGTATTTGCATATTAGGTTTTTATTATGTATTTTTGCACAAAAATAGGGAAATTATGGGTTTTAAGAGATATTTTTTGCTTTTCATAGGAGTGGCTTTCAGCGTGTTGTCGCTGTCGGCCAGCAAGGAGTGGAACGCGCAGAATGTGCCGATTCCGTTCCTCCAGGACTCCACGCAGTATGTGTCAGATCCGGATGGATTGGTGGGAAAGGCGCAGAAGGATTCTGCCAATTTCTACCTGCAGAAACTGAAGGTGGAGTGTGGCGTGCAGAATGTGCTCATCATCGTGGGCAGGGTAGAGAACCAGGATGCCTTCCGTATGGCGCAGGATGTGGGCAACAAGTATGGCATCGGATATAAGAAGAGCCGAAGAGGCCTGGTCATCGTCATTGCCGTGGAAGACCGCAAGTACTTCATTGCTCCAGGTAGCGGATTGGAGGGCGAACTTACCGATGTGGATTGCGACGACATAGCCAGGGCGTGCATCGTGAAATACATGCGGGAGGATGCACCGGGCGAGGCAGTGGCGTCCGTGAGCCGTGCTATATATAATAAGGTGAAGAGCGGACGCACTGGAATAGAGCAGGTAGATGAGGGGTCGGTGAATGGAGAAGAAGATTGGGCGCTGGTTATCATCCTGTTTCTTCTTTTCTTCGGAATTCCGATTTATTACCTCATCAGATACATCCTGGAGCAGGTGGGACTGGTGAAGCCAAGGCCTAAGGGCAAGGGTAGGAACCAGAATAGGAGAAGGAACGATGACGATGATTGGTTCCCGCCGTTCTTCATGGGTGGAGGCGGATTCTCCGGCGGTGGAGGCGGAGGAGGCTTCTCGGGCGGCTCCTTTGGCGGCGGCACCTTCTCGGGCGGCGGATCCGGCGGAAGCTGGTGATGGTTAAAAATGTAATCAATAAACACTAATATAATAATGTATAATTAATAAATAAATTAAGAATTATGAAGAAAACAGGATGGATTATCTTAGGCGTCATCGTAGTGTTGGTGCTGTGGGTGTTCAGTGGTTATAACGGAATGGTGGGAGAGCAGGAAAAGGCTACCACCGAGTTGTCTAACATGCAGGCTCAGTATCAGCGCCGTGCCGACATGATGCCGCAGTTGGCTAAGATTGTGAAGGCGTATGCCAAGCACGAGAAGGAGACTTTCGAGGAGGTAACGAAGGCCCGTGCTTCTGTGGGACAGGTGAAGCTGGATGCCAACAACCTCACCGAGGCTAGCATGAAGCAGTATGCTGCAGCCCAGGGCGAGTTGGCGAATGCCTTCTCTAAGTTGATGCTGGTGGCAGAAAAATATCCAGAGCTGAAGGCGAGCGAGAACTTCAAGGCCCTTCAGGTTCAGGAAGAAGGCACCGAGAACCGCATCAGCGAGGCTCGCCGCAAGTACAACGAGGCTGTGCAGTCGTACAACCAGACCGTAAGAAAGATGCCTAACGCCATCATCGCCGGTCTTTTCCATTTCAATGTGATGCCAAAGTTCGAGGCTGCCGCAGGCGCCGAGAAGGCACCCGACTTGGATATCTAGGAAATATAATTCAGTTTAGCAGATATCCCCCATACGCCTTGCAATGGCAAAAGCATTAATAATGAAATGTTTTTGTCCTTGCAGGGCGTGTTTGATTTTCTTTCAATCTATTACTATCGCAACATTTTATAGATATTTTGTAGTTAAGATGAATCATATTTCAGATTTTCTTTGTATCTTTGCACAAAATTTGGGAAAGGTGACGAAAAAGTCACGAAAATAATTGAAATTTCAATAAGGTTAATTACAAATATGAAACAAACAAAGATTGTCGCTTCCATCAGTGATCGTAGATGTGATCAGGATTTCATCCGCAAACTCTTTTTTGCTGGCATGAACGTGGTTCGTATGAACACCGCACATGCCACAGAGGAAGGTATCCGTAATATTGTAAAGAACGTGAGAGCCGTATCTCCACATATTGGTATCATGATTGATACCAAGGGACCAGAGGTGCGTACCACCGATGTGAAGGAACCTATTCAGTATCATACAGGTGACGTGGTGAAAATCTTCGGTCGCCCAGAGATGGAGTCTTCTCACGATATCGTGAACTTGAGCTATCCTGATATCGCTGCCGATGTAAAGGTGGGCGATGACATCTTGTTTGACGACGGTGAACTCGATATGAAGGTAATGGAGGTGCAGGGACCTATGCTCGTGGCTGAGGTGCAGAACGAGGGTGTTCTCGGTGCCCACAAGAGTGTAAACGTTCCTGGCGAGCACATCGACCTGCCTGCCCTCACCGCAAAAGACCGCAGAAACATCGAACTTGCCATCGAACTCGACATCGATTTCATCGCTCACTCATTCGTGCGCAATGCCGCTGACGTAAAGGCCGTGCAGGATATCCTCGACGCCCACAACAGCGACATCAAGATTATCTCTAAGATTGAGAACCAGGAAGGTGTAAATAACATCGATGAGATTATCGATGCCTGCTACGGTATCATGATTGCCCGTGGCGACCTGGGTATCGAGGTGCCTATCGAGAGAATCCCTGGCATCCAGCGCCGCATCATCGCCAAGTGCGTGAAGGCCCAGAAGCCGGTAATCGTGGCTACACAGATGCTCCACACCATGATCAAGAACCCTCGTCCTACCCGTGCCGAGGTAACCGATATCGCCAATGCAATCTTCTATCGCACAGACGCCTTGATGCTTTCGGGCGAAACTGCAAGCGGTAAGTATCCGGTAGAGGCAGTGCAGACTATGGCCCGCATCGCCGAGCAGGCAGAGAAGGACAAGTCGCCTCTGAACGACATCAACCCTATGGAGGATGGCAAGATAGACCAGAAACTCTTCTTGGCGCACGCTGCCATCGAGGCAACCAAGCAGTTGGGCGTAGCCGGCATCATCACCGACGGTGAGAGCGGCCAGACCGCACGCGACCTTGCTGCCTTCCGTGGTCCAAACCCTGTGCTCGCCATCTGCTACAAGGAGAAGCTGCAGCGCTGGTTGAACCTGAGCTACGGTATCATCCCAATTCACCAGAAAGACTACGTATCTTCTAAGGATATGTTTACCGCAGCGGTACGCATGCTCCGCCAGAAGGGTTATCTGAAAGAGGAAGACAAGATAGCCTACCTGAGTGGTAGCTTCGGTGAAGGTGGCGGTACCACATTCATAGAGATTAACAAGGTGAAGAAGATATTCGATAATAGCTATACCTTCAATTTGCCTTCAAATGGTATTGAAGACAAGTAAGAAATAGCGTAGAAGGAAAGAAAATGCTCTTACTGGCAGGTAAAAATGCCCTAAAGGGCATGTAAAAGGCTATTATTTCAAGAAAAATAATATGTTAAAGCAAATATTGGTGCAAAATATTTGCAGCATTCAAAAAAATGCTGTAATTTTGCACCGATATTTATAAACGAAATTTGTTGATAATGAAAAAAATCATCTATTCAGCGCTTGTCGCTTTAACTATGGTCTTGATGCTCAGCGGTTGCGGGAGCACCAAGAACGTGGCTTATTTCCAAAATGCAGATTCTATCAGTTTGGCTGCATCTAAGATGCTTTACGAGGCAAAAATCATGCCTAAGGATGAGTTGACCATCACCGTTATCACCACAGATCCTAAGGTAGCCATGCCATTCAACTTGGCGGTGTCTAATACCATCGGTACTAGCGGACAGCTGAGTTCTTCGCAGGGTTCTTTGCAGGGTTATCTGGTTGATAACAACGGCAACATCGAATTTCCGGTAGTAGGCACCTTGCATGTAGGTGGTTTGACCAAGAAGCAGGCTGAGGATTTGGTGAAGAGCAAGATTAAGCCATATTTGGCAGATTCAGAAAATCCAATCGTCACCGTGCGCATGGCTAGTTACCATGTTTCAGTAATCGGTGAAGTTACCAAGCCAGGTATCATCTCGGTTCCTCAGGAGAAGATGAGCGTACTCGAGGCTCTGGCTCAGGCAGGCGACCTTACCATCTATGGTAAGCGTGACAACGTGCTGCTCATCCGCCAGGATGCTGAGGGTGAGAAGCATACTTATCGCATGAACTTGAACGATGCAAACATCATCAACTCTCCATTCTATTATCTCCAGCAGAACGATATTATCTATGTTGAGCCTAACAAGGTGAAGGCACAGAACTCTTCTATCGGTTCTTCTACCACTTTGCTGATGTCTGGATTGAGCATCCTGACTTCTATCGCATCTTTGGTAGTTAACATTTTGAGATAAGATGAGAGGATGAAAGGAGGAATATCAGGATAAAAGAACGGATTACAACATAAAGTTAGAATAAAATTATGTGTGGCATAGTAGGATATTTAGGTAAGGGAGACGCTTATCCAGCCCTCATCAAGGGCTTGAAGCGTCTGGAATACCGTGGTTATGACTCAGCAGGTGTGGCTCTTGTCAGCAACGATAGCTCTTTGAACGTGTATAAGGCAAAGGGCAAGGTGGCTGATTTGGAAGCATGCTGCTCTGACAAGGATATTACGGGACATGTAGGTATCGCTCATACCAGATGGGCGACGCATGGAGAGCCTTCGGCAGAGAATGCTCACCCTCACTATTCTGCAAGCAAGAATCTTGCCATCGTTCACAATGGTATCATCGAAAACTATGCCGCCATCAAGAAAAACCTCATTGCCAAGGGTGTGGAGTTCAGAAGCGAGACTGATACTGAGGTGCTCGTACAGCTCATCGAATACATCCAGGTAAAGAAGGAACTTGATCTGTTGACTGCCGTTCAGGTGGCGCTTCGCCAGGTAATCGGCGCATACGCCATTGCTATTCTCGACAAGCATAATCCTAACCAGATTATCGCTGCGCGCAAGCAGAGCCCGCTGGTAGTGGGCATCGGCAAGGATGGCGAGTTCTATCTCGGCTCTGATGCCAGTCCTATCATCGAATATACCGACCAGGTGGTTTACCTGGAGGATGGCAATATCGCCGTAATGCGCCTGGGCGAGCCTTTGCAGGTGGTGAATATCCAGAATGTGAAGCTCAACCCTGAGGTGCAGACCGTGGATATCGACCTCGGCCAGATAGAGAAGGGCGGATTTGCTCACTTCATGCTGAAGGAAATCTTCGAGCAGCCTGAGTGCCTGCGCAACTGTATGCGTGGCCGTGTGGTGAGCCGCACCGTGGAAACCCGTGTGATGACCGACGGCGACGATACAACCTGCAAGACGGAGACAGAGATGGGCGTAGTGCTCAGCTCCATCACCGACCATCGCCAGCAGCTCCTCAATGCCAAGCGAATCATCATCGTGGCTTGTGGAACATCATGGCACGCCGGACTCATCGGCAAGCAGATGATTGAGAACTACTGCCGCATCCCGGTGGAAGTGGAATATGCATCAGAGTTCCGTTACCGCAATCCTGTGGTAACGAAGGATGATGTCGTCATCGCCATTTCCCAGAGTGGTGAAACCGCTGATACCCTGGCTGCCATCAAGCTTGCCAAGGAGAATGGAGCGTTTATCTATGGCATCTGCAACTCGATAGGTTCTTCTATTGCACGTGCCACAGATACCGGTACCTATATTCACGTAGGTCCGGAAATCGGTGTTGCCTCTACCAAGGCGTTCACCGGTCAGGTTACCGTCCTTATCCTCCTGGCACTTGCCATCGGTAAGGAGAAGGGTACCATCAGCGAAAACGATTATCAGAAGATTACAGAGCAGCTTTGGAACATTCCTGCCAAGATGAAGGAGGTGCTGAAGCTGAACAATAAGATAGCTGACTTGAGCCGTACCTTTACGTACGCTCGCAATTTCATCTATCTGGGCCGCGGATTCCAGTATCCTGTAGCCCTGGAGGGTGCTTTGAAGTTGAAGGAGATTAGCTACATCCACGCTGAAGGTTATCCTGCAGCGGAGATGAAGCATGGTCCTATCGCCCTGATTGATAGCGATATGCCAGTGGTTGTCATCGCTACTCACAACTTCATGTACGAGAAGGTCTTGTCTAATATCCAGGAGATTAAAGCCCGCAAGGGTCGTGTCATTGCCATTGTCAGCAAGGGCGACGAAACCATCTCTAAGATTGCCGACGAAGTGATTGAACTCCCTGAGACCTTGGAATGCTTGGAGCCATTATTGGCTACCATTCCTTTGCAGCTCTTGGCTTACCATGTAGCTGTATGTAAGGGCAAGGACGTTGACCAACCTAGAAACTTGGCCAAGTCAGTTACTGTCGAATAAAAGATAAAGGGAATCGTCGTTTCTTGACGTTTCCCTTTTTTTGGAGGGATATCCCTCGTAATAGGTATATTCAAATTTAACTAATTAAGATAAAGGATAATAGTGAGATGGAACCATTGAAACATGAATGTGGCGTAGCAATGATCAGATTGCTCAAGCCACTGGAGTATTACCAGCAGAAGTACGGCACCTGGATGTACGCACTCAACAAACTCTATCTGATGATGGAGAAGCAGCACAACCGTGGACAGGAGGGTGCTGGTATGGCTTGTGTCAAACTGGGCGGAAAGCCTGGACATGAGTATATGTTTCGTGAGCGTGCAGAGGGCAAGAACGCCGTGACCGAGATTTTCGGTAAGGCGAATGCCAACTTCAAGGACTTGACTCCCGAGCAGCTTGCCGACGCAAAGTTTGCCCAAGAGGAACTGCCTTTCGCAGGCGAACTCTACATGGGCCACCTGCGCTACAGTACTACCGGAAAGAGTGGCATCCAGTATGTGCACCCATTCCTGCGCCGCAACAACTGGAAGGCGAAGAACCTCTGCCTTTGCGGCAACTTCAACATGACCAACGTAGATGAAATCTTTCAGGAGCTGACCAAGCAGGGCCAGAGCCCACGTATCTACAGCGACACTTACATCATGCTCGAACTGATGGGGCATCGCCTGGACAGAGAGGTGGAGCGAAACTTCGTGGCAGCAAAGGCGATGGAGATGGAGAACACCGACATCACCAATTACATCGAAGACCACGTGAAGATGAGCAACGTGCTCAAGACCACGATGAAGGACTTCGACGGCGGTTATGTGGTCTGCGGTATCACCGGTTCGGGAGAGATGTTCTCCATGCGCGACCCTTGGGGCATCCGTCCTGCTTTCTACTACAAGAACGATGAGATCGTGGTAGTAGCCAGTGAGCGTCCTGTGCTTCAGACCACTTTTGACCTGGAAGCAGAGGATGTGCAGGAGCTGATGCCGGGCACGGCACTTCTCGTGAAGAAGAACGGCGAGTGCAGCATCGAGCGCATCATGGAGCAGAAGGGCGATTCAGCCTGCTCATTCGAGCGCATCTACTTTAGCCGTGGTTCCGATAAGGATATCTACCAGGAGCGCAAGCAGTTGGGCGAGCAGTTGACCCAGCCTATCCTGAAGGCAGTGGATTACGATGTAGATCACACCGTGTTCAGCTATATTCCGAATACAGCCGAGGTGGCTTACTATGGCATGCTGAGCGGTTTCAAGAAGTATCTCAACGAAAGCAAGATAGAGAAGATAGCCAACCTCGACCATATTCCATCTAAGGAAGAATTATACGATATTCTCGGCGATTTCGTCCGTTCGGAGAAGATTGCATGGAAGGATATCAAGCTCCGTACCTTCATTACTGAGGGCAACAGCCGCAACGACCTGGCGAGCCACGTGTATGATGTAACCTACGGAAGCATCGAGCCGAATGTGGATAATCTCGTCATCATCGACGACAGTATCGTGCGTGGTACTACCCTGAAGGAGAGCATCCTCCGCATTCTCGACCGTCTGCATCCTAAGAAGATTGTAGTTGTATCCAGTGCCCCTCAGATCCGCTATCCGGATTATTACGGCATCGATATGGCAAGACTGGAAGAGTTCTGCGTGTTCCGTGCGGCCATCCAGCTGCTGAAAGAGCGCAAGATGGAGGACCTCATCGAGCAGACCTACGAGGCATGCAAGGCAGAACTTGCCAAGCCGAAGGAGGAACAGGTGAACCCGGTGCGTGCCATCTACAAGCCATTCACCATCGAGGAAATCAACGAGAAGATAGTAGAGATGCTCCGTCCGGAAGGCATGACCACTCCTATCCAGCTCGTGTTCCAGAGCATCGAGGGCTTGCGCGAGGCGATTCCAAACCACAAGGGCGACTGGTATTTCACCGGTCATTATCCAACCCCAGGCGGCACGAAACTCTGCAACCAGTCGTTTGTGAACTATATCGAAAACGTTTATCATCAGTAAGAAAATAAAAGAATCAAATGTCAGATATGAAAAAAGTAACCTTAGTTTTGAGCGATGGAACCAAGTTCCATGGTAAATCTTTTGGATATGACGCTCCTGTAGCGGGCGAGGTTGTGTTCAACACAGCCATGATGGGATATCCAGAGAGTTTGACCGACCCTTCGTATGCCGGTCAGTTGATGACACTTACCTTCCCACTCGTAGGTAACTATGGTGTGCCACCATTTACTTTCGAGGAGAACGGTTTGCCTACCTTCATGGAGAGCGACAAGATCTATGCTTCTGCCATCATCGTGAATGATTACAGCGAGCAGTACAGCCACTGGAATGCAGTGGAGAGTCTTGCCGACTGGTTGAAGCGCGAAAAGGTGCCAGGAATCACAGGCATCGATACCCGTGAGTTGACTAAGGTGCTTCGTGAGCATGGTGTGATGATGGGTAAGATTCTCTTTGATGATGAACCAGACAACATCCCTGAGGCTAACTACGAGGGTGTAAACTTCGTTGACCAGGTGAGCTGCAAGGAGATTATCCGTTACAACGAGGGTGCCGGCAAGAAGGTGGTTCTCGTTGACTGCGGTGTGAAGGCAAACATCATCCGTTGCCTCATCAACAGAGGCGTTGAGGTGATCCGTGTGCCTTGGAATTACGATTACACCGATATGGACTTCGACGGACTGTTCCTGGCAAATGGTCCTGGCGACCCAGACATGTGTGAGGATGCAGTAAACATTATTCGCAAGCAGATCAGCCAGAGCCGTAAACCTATCTGCGGTATCTGTATGGGTAACCAGTTGCTTTCCAAGGCAGCCGGTGCTACCATCTACAAGTTGAAGTATGGTCACCGTTCACACAACCAGCCAGTGCGCATGGTAGGAACCAACAATTGCTACATCACCTCTCAGAACCATGGTTATGCCGTTGATGCCAAGACATTGGACAACGATTGGGAGGAACTCTTTGTAAATATGAATGATGGCTCTAACGAGGGTATCCGCCACAAGGTGAACCCTTGGTTCTCAAGCCAGTTCCACCCAGAGGCTTGCTCAGGCCCTGTGGATACTGAGTTCATGTTTGATAAGTTTGTAGAAACACTTAAATAATTAGGAAAAAAGATGAAAGACGAAAATATAAAGAAGGTGCTCCTCTTAGGTTCTGGAGCCTTGAAGATCGGTGAAGCAGGTGAGTTCGACTACTCAGGTTCGCAGGCCCTGAAGGCATTGCGCGAGGAAGGTATCGAGACTGTGCTCATCAACCCGAATATCGCAACCGTACAGACATCAGAAGGCGTTGCCGATCAGATTTACTTCCTGCCAGTGCAGCCATACTTCGTAGAGCGTGTTATCCAGAAGGAGAAGCCAGACGGTATCCTCCTCAGCTTCGGTGGTCAGACAGCCCTCAACTGTGGTGTGGAACTCTATCGCCAGGGCATCCTGGAGAAATATAATGTCAAGGTGTTGGGTACTCCAGTACAGGCTATCATGGATACTGAGGACCGTGAGCTCTTCGTAGAGAAGCTGGATGAAATCAATGTGAAGACCATCAAGAGCGAGGCTTGCGAGAACATCGAGCAGGCCCGCAAGGCTGCTGCCGAACTTGGTTATCCTGTCATCATCCGTGCTGCTTACGCCTTGGGTGGACTCGGTTCCGGTTTCGCAGACAACGAGGAGGAGCTGAACAAGCTCGCTGAGAAGGCCTTCTCATTCTCTCCACAGGTATTGGTAGAGAAGAGCTTGAAGGGCTGGAAAGAGATTGAGTATGAGGTGGTTCGCGACCGTTACGACAACTGTATTACAGTTTGTAACATGGAGAACTTTGACCCACTGGGCATCCATACCGGTGAGAGTATCGTCATCGCTCCATCTCAGACCCTGAGCAATGCAGAGTATCATAAGCTCCGTGCCCTCGCCATCAAGATTATCCGTCACATCGGAATCGTGGGTGAGTGTAACGTGCAGTATGCCTTCGACCCTAAGAGCGAGGACTATCGCGTAATCGAGGTGAATGCCCGCTTGAGCCGTTCATCTGCCTTGGCATCTAAGGCTACCGGTTATCCTCTTGCCTTCGTTGCAGCCAAGCTCGGTATGGGTTACGGTCTGTTTGAGTTGAAGAACTCTGTAACCAAGACCACATCAGCTTTCTTCGAGCCAGCATTGGACTACGTGGTTTGTAAGATTCCTCGTTGGGACTTGTCTAAGTTCCGTGGCGTAGATAAGGAGTTGGGTTCATCTATGAAGTCAGTAGGTGAGGTAATGGCCATCGGCCGCAACTTCGAGGAGGCCATCCAGAAGGGTCTTCGTATGATTGGTCAGGGCATGCACGGTTTCGTAGAGAACAAGGAACTGGAAATCGACGATATCGATGCAGCTTTGCGCGAGCCAACAGATAAGCGTGTATTCGTGATTTCAAAGGCAATGCACAAGGGCTATACCGTAGATCAGATTCACGACTTGACCAAGATTGACAAGT
>USJX01000085.1 GCA_900555035.1 uncultured Prevotella sp. | reverse complement strand
ATCCAGATCGACACTCGTGACGGTAGCTACCTTGGTCGTGTAAGCGAGTAATCCGTTTTTCAACAAGAACATTACGCTCTTATTGAGTAAAACTAACCCTTAATAGTAAGAATAATGAGATATTCCATCATAGTACCAGTTTTCAACCGTCCCGACGAAGTGGACGAACTTTTAGAGAGCCTTACCCATCAAACGGAAAAGGACTTTGAGGTGGTCATCGTAGAGGACGGCTCGCAGACTCCTTGCGAGGAAGTGTGCAAGCGATACGAGCACTTGATGGATATACATTATTACTATAAGGAGAACTCTGGTCCGGGCCAGAGTCGCAACTATGGTGCCGAACGTGCCAAGGGCGAGTATCTGCTGATACTCGATAGCGACGTGGTCTTGCCAGAAGGCTATCTGAAGGCTGTAAGTGATGAGCTGAGCCGCAAGCCTGCCGATGCATTCGGCGGACCTGACAAGGCACACTCATCATTTACAGACACTCAGAAAGCCATTTCTTATTCCATGACTTCTTTCTTCACCACCGGTGGTATTCGTGGCGGAAAGAAGAAGATGGATAAGTTCTACCCTCGTTCATTCAACATGGGCATCCGCAGGGATGTTTATCTCAAGTTGAATGGCTTTTCCAACATGCGTTTCGGTGAGGACATCGATTTCTCTATCCGCATCTTCAAGGCAGGCTGCCGTTGCCGTCTGTTCCCTGAAGCATGGGTATGGCACAAGCGCCGCACCGACTTCCGCAAGTTCTGGCGACAGGTCTATAACAGTGGCATCGCCCGCATCAACCTTTATAAGAAATATCCCGAGAGTCTCAAGCTCGTGCATCTCTTGCCGATGGTCTTTACCGTGGGCGTGATAGGTACGTTCCTGCTGCTCTTCTTCGGATTCCTCCCTTACATGCTGGGCACCGTACACGTATTTCCTATCCTGGGCAATGCGATGGCAGCACTGGGCTGCATCGGCCTGTTCTGCATCATTCTCTATACCATTGCGCTGTTCATCGACAGCAGCAGGGAGAACCACAGCATCAAGATTGGCTTGCTGAGCATCCGTGCCGCCTTCACCCAACTCATGGGATATGGCTGCGGATTCCTCTCGGCATGGTGGAAGAGATGCGTGCTGGGACAAAGCGAATTCAGCGCATACAACAAGACATTCTATAAATAATTCACTATGAGTGAGAAGCTTTCCATTTCGCAATGGGCAGAGGAAGACAAGCCGCGTGAAAAACTGGAGCGACTAGGAGCCGCTGCACTATCCAATGCCGAACTGCTAGCCATACTGATCGGCTCCGGCTCTCAGGACGAGAGCGCCGTAGATTTGATGAAACATATCATGAGCGATTGTGACAACAATCTCAATTCACTCGGCAAGATGAGCATCAAGGAACTCACGCGCTACAAGGGAATGGGCCCTGCCAAGGCCATCACCATCCTTGCTGCCTGTGAGCTGGGGAAGCGCCGTGCCCTCGATAAGTTGGGCAATCGCCCCGATTTGGGCTCTTCTCTCGCCATCTACAACTACATGCTCCCCAAGATGCAGGACCTCGACACAGAGGAAGCATGGGTTCTCATGATGAACCAGAACTTCAAGCTTATCAAGGCTACCTGCCTCTCGCATGGCGGCATCACGGAAACCGCCGTGGATATCCGCCTGCTCATCAAGGAAGCCGTACTCAACAATGCCACCATCATCGCCTTTTGTCACAATCACCCCAGTCATAGTCCGCTACCCAGCAAGGCAGACGACCAGCTCACCCTGCAGATACAGAAGGCCTGCGAAATCATGCGTCTCTTTTTCATGGACCATGTCATCATCACCGATGGCAGTTTCTATTCCTATCACGACAAGGGAAAGTTGTAAATCCCGGTATTTTTCATATCTTTGTGCGCAAACAGGAAAAATAATTCTCCATTTATTTTGCATTGTCTATAATTATTGTTACCTTTGCAGAAAACAATATAAATTATGACACAAGACGAAAAGACAAAGATAGAAGAAAGAATCGTTGATGTACTCAAAACCGTTTACGACCCAGAGATTCCTGTGAACATCTGGGACCTGGGTATGATTTACAAGATTGACGTGAAGGACGATGCCACTGTAGAGCTGGATATGACCTTCACAGCCCCATCGTGCCCTGCTGCCGACTTCATCCTGGAAGACGTACGCAGCAAGGTAGATAGCGTGGAAGGCGTGAAATCAGCCAATGTAAACCTCGTATTCGAACCAGCCTGGGACCAGAGCATGATGAGCGAGGAAGCTCGCGTAGAACTCGGTTTTGAATAAAAAAGAATTGCTTATGAAAAATGTATATTTCCTCTCTGATGCGCATCTTGGCTCATGGGCCATTCCGCATGCCCGCATGCAGGAGCGCCGCCTCGTCCGCTTTCTCGACAGCATCAAGAACAAGGCTGCAGCCATCTACCTGCTGGGCGACATGTTCGACTTCTGGAACGAATATAAATATGTAGTTCCAAAAGGATACACCCGCTTTCTGGGAAAAATCTCTGAGTTAACTGATATGGGAGTGGAAGTACATTTCTTCACCGGCAACCACGACTTATGGACTTATGGCTACCTGGAAGAAGAGTGTGGCATGATTGTACACCACAGACCGCAGACCATTGAGATTTACGACAAGGTATTCTTCCTTGCCCATGGTGACGGACTGGGCGATCCCGACAAGAAGTTTAAGTTTCTGAAGGCTATGTTCCACAACCGTACCTGCCAGCGCCTCTTGAATGCCATCCACCCTCGCTGGGGAATGGCTTTGGGACTGAACTGGGCGAAGCATAGCCGCCTGAAGCGTGCCGATGGCAAGGAGGAGCCTTACATGGGCGAAAAGAAGGAATTCCTGGTCCGCTTTGCCAAGCAGTACATGCAGGGACACAAGGATGTGGATTACTTTATGTTCGGCCATCGCCACATCG
This sequence comes from uncultured Prevotella sp., assembly GCA_900555035.1. Taxonomy (GTDB): domain Bacteria; phylum Bacteroidota; class Bacteroidia; order Bacteroidales; family Bacteroidaceae; genus Prevotella. The sequence goes on along the minus strand of USJX01000085.1, from coordinate 8,361 downwards.
AATTGGACTTGATGTTGAGCAAGAAGACCCGCCTGATGATTCTGGGCGACTGGATATGGCAGTTTACCTATGCCGTATTTGACGGCGAGCACATGTTTATGGAAGAATATGTGGAGGGCGAAAGCCAACCGTAAGTATAATTTATAGTTGATAGTTAATAGTTTATAGGGCAATCTTGCTTAAAGCGGTTCCTGCTATAAACTATCAACTATTAACTATAAACTATTAATAGTAAACTATTAACTAAAACTATCAACTAAACTTTTATCTCTGAATGCGTCCACCCGAAGAAGTTATGTTATTGATGATTTCTTCTTCACTTACCAAGTTCTGGTCGCCTGGTATCGTATTCTTGATGGCACTAGCCGAGAGCGAGAAGTCCAGGCAATACTGATTCTTATCACCCCACTTCTGATGTGCATGAATATAGGCAGCTACGAAGGCATCGCCTACACCCATCGGATCCACAATCGGTTCTATATCGTATATTCTTGTTGTATAGAGCTGGTCTTCCACTGCATCATAGAGCAGACCACTCAGGGTGTGATGACTGCTGGCTATCTGATTTCTCACCGCCATCACCATCTTCTTGCACTTAGGGAAGAGCTTGTGCATCTTGCGGAAATACTTCAGATAAGCCTCCTTATCAATTTCATAGTTCTCATCCAAAGCCTCGAAAGGAATGTGAGGCACACCACTGGCCACCTCCCACTCGTTCTGGTCACCAAAGATGATGTCGCTATACTGCATCATCTGGAAGAGCACATCGTGAGGTTCCAGGCCATATCCCCAGAGATTCTTGCGATAGTTGATATCGCAGGATATGGTCAAGCCATCAGCCACAGCCAGCTTGATGGCATCCATGGTAGATTCCATGGCATCACGGCTGATGGCACAGGTGATGCCCGAACAATGGAATACGGCTGCATCTGCCAATACCTGATTCCATTTCACCATGCCTTGCTTCAAGGTATAGAAAGAAGAATTCTTGCGGTCATAGACCACGCGAGAATTGCGCATTGCCACAGCCTCCTCGAAATAATAAGTTCCAAGACGGTCGCCACCACGCACCACATGAGAAACATTCAGACCATACTCTCTGAGGTGCATCAACGCAGCCTGTCCCATCTCGCCATACGGCAAGCGGGTAACATACTCCACGTTATCGCCCAAATAAGCCAAAGAGATGGCCGCATTTGCCTCACTGCCACCATAGTTTCCAAACATACGGTGACCTTGGAATAAACGTTGATAACCAGGCTTAGATATTCTAAGCAATATTTCTCCGAAAGTTACAATCTTTGTTTTCATCATTCTCAAAAATCTCAAAAAATTAAAAAGGTGAAGACCTATCACATTTGTTTTAGTCTTCACCTTATTATATTATATCTTTGTGCTGGATTTACTTCTTAGCAACCAATTCCATTGTATCGCGAGCGATAACAATCTCCTCGTCGGTAGGAACTACAACTACCTTCACCTTACTGTCGTCAGTAGAGATGATAGCTTCCTCACCACGAACCTTGTCATTTACTTCCTTATTAATCTTGATGCCAAGATACTCCAGGTTCTTGCAAGCTTCCTCGCGGAGGTCGGTCTGGTTCTCACCAACACCAGCTGTGAATACGATAGCGTCAACGCCACCCATAGCTGCTGTGTAAGCACCGATGTACTTCTTGATGCGATACTCGTACATGCGGAGAGCCAGCTGAGCCTTCTCGTTACCCTCGTTGGCAGCGTTTTCGATGTCGCGCATATCAGAAGAAATACCTGTGATACCGAGCACACCACTCTTCTTGTTCAGGAAGTCAGCCATCTCCTGTGGCTTCATGTTCAACTTCTCCATCAAGTAGGTAACGGCAGAAGCATCGATGTCACCACAACGTGAACCCATCATCAAACCAGCCAATGGAGTCAAGCCCATTGAAGTATCCAATACCTTACCGTTCAATACAGCAGCTACAGAGCCACCGTTACCGATGTGGCAAGTGATGATCTTAGAGTTGTTCTGGTCGAGACCGAGAATCTCACAAACACGCTTAGAAACATAGCGGTGAGATGTTCCGTGGAAACCATAACGGCGTACGTGATACTTCTCGTACAACTCGTAAGGAATTGCATAGAGGTAAGCATAGTCTGGCATTGTGCTGTGGAATGCGTTGTCAAATACGCAAACCTGAGGAGTGCCAGGCATCAAAGAGTCAACGGCACGGATACCCTTCAGGTGACCTGCGTTGTGAACAGGAGCGAGGTCGCAAAGTTCCTCGATACCATCCTCTACGCTCTTGTCAACGATGACGCTCTCCTTGAACTTGTCACCACCCTGCACTACGCGGTGGCCTACAGCGTCGATTTCCTTCAAGTCCTTGATGGCGCCGATTTCCGGGTCGAGCAGGCACTTGAACACGAAGTTCACACCTTCCTTGTGGTCAGGCATGTCGTGCATAATCTGCTTCTTCTCGCCGTTAGGCAATTTCACCTTGATGAAAGCGTTATCAAGACCGATACGCTCTACACCACCCTGTGCCAATACAGACTCATCGTCCATATTATATAACTTGTACTTGATAGATGAACTACCACAGTTCAGAACCAATACTTTCATAATGTTAATTTTGTAATGTTATTGATTGAATAAAGTTAGTTTAAGCCTTCTTAGCATCCTGTGCCTGGCAAGCTGTGATAGCTACCATGTAGTAGATGTCATCTACAGAGCAACCACGAGAGAGGTCGTTTACAGGACGAGCGATACCCTGGAGGATAGGACCGATAGCGATGGCACCACCCAGACGCTGAACGAGCTTGTAGCCGATGTTACCTACCTCGAGGTTTGGAACTACCAATACGTTAGCCTTACCAGCTACCTCTGACTTTGGAGCCTTCTTGGCAGCTACCTCAGGAACGAGGGCTGCATCAGCCTGAAGCTCACCGTCGAGGTGAAGCTCTGGGAACTTCTCCTTAGCGATAGCAACAGCATCCTTCACCTTGTCGATGATATAAACGCTCTTGCCAGTCTCCTTGTTGATGGCATCCTTGGCGCTACCCATTGTTGAGAAGCTCAACATGGCAATCTGAGGATCTGCAATACCTGCCACTGACTGAGCTGTATGAGCTGTAGTATAGGCAATCTGAGCAAGCTGGTCTGCTGTAGGGTTTGGAGTTACAGCAACGTCACCCATTACCACTACGCCATCCTGACCATACTGCTTCTGATCTGAGATGAGCAGCATAGCACCACTTACGCAAGTGATACCTGGAGTACACTTGATAATCTGAAGAGCTGGACGAAGAGTATCGCCAGTTGTGCTCAATGCACCAGAAATCTGACCATCAGCACCCTCTGTCTTGATAATCATGCAACCGAGGTAGAGATTGTTCTTTGTTACGAGTTCACGAGCCTGCTCTACAGTCATGCCCTTCTTCTTGCGAAGTTCAGCGAGCTTCTCAGCATACTCCTCAGACTTAGGGTTGTTTTGTGGATCAACGATAGTAGCCTTGTCGATGTTGTTAAGACCCCACTGTGCAGCGAGATTCTTAATGTTGGCAGGGTTACCGATGAGGATGATGTCTGCGAGATCATCAGCCAAAACTTTATCGGCTGCTTTCAATGTACGCTCCTCTTCTGCTTCAGGGAGCACGATGCGCTGCTTGTCAGCTTTAGCGCGAGCTACGATTTGCTGTAATAAATCCATTTTATTTCTTTCTTTATATAATTTTATTATCTTCGTATAGTGGATATGTCAAAGGGTAAGGCTGCATTTTTGCACTTTTTGCCGTTTTGCCACATCGACTTTGCAAAAGTACATATTTATTTTGAAATAACACTCACTAAAATGTGTAAAAAAAGCTAAAACGGGAGATAATCATTATCGTAAAGGTTTACGTAATAAGAAAAGTGAAGAATTCTTCACTCTTCACTTAACTTATAACATTTCCTGAGTCAGGATGCTTTCCAGCTCCTCTGCCGAGAGTCGGAGCTTGAATTCGCCTTTGATGGCTACGCTGATTCGACCCGTCTCTTCAGAAACGATGACGGCGATGGCATCACTGCTCTGCGAGATACCCAGGGCAGCTCGGTGGCGGAGTCCCAGTTCCTTGGGAATATCCAGGTTGTGACTCACGGGGAGGATGCAACCCGCCGCCATGATTCGCTTGTTGCTTACCACCATGGCTCCATCATGCAGAGGCGAGTTCTTGAAGAAGATGTTCTCTATCAACCGCTGGTTGATCTTGGCATCTATCTCCTCGCCCGTATCCATGATGTCCTTCAACGGTACGCCACGCTCGATAACGATAAGGGCACCCACATATTTCTTAGCCATGCTCATGCAGGCCATCACGATAGGCATGATGGTTTCCTTGTTCGCCTCCTTCTGGCTCTCCTTGCTGGAGTGGAAGAAGCGGACCAGCCTCCGCATGCCTTTCTGTGAACCTATCTCATAAAGAAATCTTCGGATATCTTCCTGGAAGATGACGATAAGGGCGATGACTCCCACACTCACCAGTTTATCGAGGATGGAACCCATCAGGCGCATCTCCAACACCTGACTCACGAAGAGCCAGATGAGCACAAAGAGCATGATGCCCACGAAGATGTTGAGCGAGCGGGATTCCTTCATCAGGCGATAGACGTAGAAGAGCAGCGAGGCTACCAGGAGTATGTCTAACGCATCTTTGATTCCAAACTCTATCATACTCTGCCCTCCTTCATGGCTTCCACGATTTTCACAGCCTCAGCAGCTTCCTTCACATCGTGAACACGAAGGATGCTGGCACCCTTCATCAGGGCAATGGTATCAAGCACCGTGGTTCCATTGAGCGATGTAGTGGCATCGCCACCCAGCAGCTTGTAAATCATGCTTTTGCGGGAGATGCCCACGAGCACCGGAAGTTCCAGTACGTTCAACTTCTCCATCTCATCATAAATCTGATAATTCTGGATGAGATTCTTGCCGAAACAGAAACCCGGGTCGAGGATGATGTCCTTGGCACCCAGGTCGCGCAACTGCTGCACTTCCCTGGCAAAGCCCTTCATCATCCTGGCGAGCGTAGGCTGCACCGACATTAATATATAAGGCACCTTCAGTTCGCCCACCACCCGGAACATCTCAGGATATTCCTCCTGTCTCTGCTCCAGCGGCACATTGGCGATACCTGTGATTCCACCTTCTGAAACATCGTTGATGATATCGGCTCCCCACTCCTCGATACACTTGCGTGCCAAGGTAGGGCGATAGGTATCTACGGAGATGGCAGCATGCGGTTGCTCCCTGCGAACGATGTCGAGAGCGAACTTCAGGCGTCTTCCCTCCTCCTCTTCCGATACTTCATCGGCACCGGGACGGGTGGAGAATGCGCCCACATCAATGATGCTTCCACCTTCTTCTATAATCTGATTAGCTCTCTGAGCTATCTCCATTTCTGTCTGCTTTCTACTGCCAGAGTAGAAACTGTCGGGCGTAACGTTCAGGATGCCCATCACCTGAGGGGTACTCAAATCCATCAAGCGCCCCTTGATATTAATTGTATATTCCATCGGTTTATAACTCTTTAAGCCATTTTTCGCCTGGCTTAGTATAAGTCCAGGCAATAAAACTTAGGCTAAAAATTGAGCATACTAAAAAGAACAATGCCAAATAGCTCATACTATAAACTTTTTAGCCATTTCTTCCCTGATTCAGTATATGTCCAAAGCAAAATACCACCACCTATTAAAGTGCCTATTCCAAATATCAAAATCATTGTTTCCATTTTCTTAATATTTTAAAATTCGATTACCTACTATTGCAAACAAAATTGTCATGCACACACCAAATAAAACATACAGAAGATTCATATAACCGAATTCTCCTGTTATCATTGGCGTAAGCCCACCCAAAACCATCGCTCCAAAACTTAGTTTGGAGATATCGAAGAAATAACCAGCTAGCTTGTCTTTCCTCGTTTTTAATTTATCTCTTTCTATGTTTGCGCCCATTCCGACCTCACTTTCCAAAGATTACTTGAATATTTCTGCAAAAATAGAAAGAATAATCGAGAAAACCACATTTTTTTGAAAAAATGTTTGCTATGTCCACGATTTAATGTACTTTTGCACTCAAAACAACAGTTATAGACAATGGATATTTCAGAACTCTATCAGATTTACCAAGCGCACCCAGTGATTACCACTGACAGCCGCGACTGCCCAAAGGGCAGCATCTTCCTGGCTTTGAAGGGCGCATCGTTTGATGGCAACAAGTTTGCCGACATGGCTTTGGAGAAAGGCTGTGCCTATGTGATTGTAGATGAAAAAGAGTATGCCAAGGAGGGCGACGAGCGCTACATCCTCGTAGAGGACTGCCTCACCACCTTCAAGGAACTAGCCCGTGAGCATCGCCGCCACTTCGATATTCCCGTAGTGGGAATCACCGGAACCAACGGCAAGACCACCACCAAGGAACTCGTCTCTGCCGTTCTCGGCGAGAAGTTCAACGTGATGTTCACCCAGGGTAACTTCAATAATGATGTAGGCGTACCAAAGACGCTCTTCCGTCTCTCACCAGAAAATGAGATTGCCGTTGTAGAGATGGGTGCTTCCCATCCTGATGACATCCGAAAGCTCGTGGAATACGTGGAACCAACCTGCGGCATGATTACCAATGTGGGCCGTGCCCACCTTCAGGGATTTGGAAGTTTCGAAGGCGTGAAGAAGACCAAGGGAGAACTCTATGATTACCTCGCAGCCAGCGATGCCCTCGTCTTCATCAACGCCGACAACGAGCACCTGATGCAGATGGCAGAGCAGCGCAACATCAACCGCCTCATCACCTACGGCAAGGACGGAAACTGCGATGTATGGGGAGAAGTCATCTCCTGCGCCCCATTCCTGAAGTTCCGCTGGCGCACCGAGAGTTTCGACTGGCATGAGGTTCAGACCCACCTCATCGGCTCCTACAACATCGACAACATGCTTGCCGCCATCACCATCGGACTTCATTTCGACGTGAAGCCTCAGCAGATAGATCACGCCCTGGAGAATTACATCCCAAGCAACAATCGTTCACAATTGGAAGAGACGGCGCACAACAAGCTGGTGGTAGATGCCTACAATGCCAACCCATCGAGCATGGCAGCCGCCATCGAGAACTTCCGCTTGATGGATGTGCCTAACAAGATGGCGATTCTCGGACAGATGGGCGAGCTCGGAGCCGTGAGCCACGAAGAGCATCAAAAGGTCGTTGACCAGTTGCAAGCAGCCGGTCTTGACAACGTATGGCTGGTAGGCGATGAGTTCAAGGATATTCCATGCAGCTACCGCAAGTTCCAGAATGTAGAAGAAGTGAAGGAAGCGCTCAAGGCGAACCAGCCTCACGACCATTACATCCTCATCAAGGGCAGTAACAGCGTGAAGCTCTTCCAGCTTCCTGAGCTGTTGTAAGAAGAACTTTCAGAATGAGTAAAACTATAAAAGCAAAAAGCCTTGCGGGATTCCGCAAGGCTTTTTGCTTTATGATATGGATTCTGCAAATAGAATTCTGAATTTTACTTCTTGCACATCCCCAGGAAATACTTATGAATCTCCAAGCTTTCATTCAATTCGGGATGAAAGGCTGTAACCAGCTGGTTACCCTGGCGGGCAGCCACAATCTTGCCATCTACTTCAGCCAGAACCTCAGCATCTCCCCACACCTCTTTAATATAAGGAGCACGGATGAAAGTCATTGGGATATTTCCCTCGATGCCCTTCATCGGAGCCTCAATATAGAAACTGCCCAACTGGCGACCGTAGGCATTTCTCAAAGCCGTGATGTCCATCGAAGCAATGCGCTGACTAGGCTCACCCTCAATCTTCTTGGCAAGAAGAATCAAGCCGGCACAAGTACCATAAACTGGCAAACCGGCAGCAATCGCCTCCTTCACAGGCTCCATCAATCCCAGTTCATTCAAGAGTTTCGCCTGAGTGGTACTCTCACCACCCGGAATAATCAAGCCATCCTTAGGCTGATCCCAATCCTTCAACTGGCGAACCTCAAAACTATCCACGCCCAACTGAGCCAACTTCTGTCTGTGCTCAGCAAAAGCGCCTTGTAAAGCTAAAACTGCTATTCTCATTATTTACCTCTTTCAGCCATGAGCAAAGCTATCTCCTGCTCATTGATACCTACCATTGCCTCGCCGAGATCCTCGCTCAACTCAGCCAGCATCTTAGGGTCGTTGTAGTTGGTAACAGCCTTCACGATAGCTTGGGCACGCTTAGCAGGATTACCGCTCTTGAAGATACCAGAACCTACGAATACACCCTCGGCACCGAGCTGCATCATCAGGGCAGCATCAGCTGGAGTAGCCACACCACCGGCAGCGAAGTTAACCACTGGCAAC
>USJX01000084.1 GCA_900555035.1 uncultured Prevotella sp. | reverse complement strand
TGCCAGCCTCAACAAGAAGTACGATCCGAACGGAGTGGATAGACTGACGGAAAGAGTAGTAAGACAGGTAGAATCAGGACAGATTTAATCATACTCCTTATTAAGAAAACCAATACCCTTAGGGAAAGTTGTGGATACCATTAAGAGTATTTGTCTATACTATTAGGAGAAATCTCCGTTCATAAGTTTTGAATGTGCATTCATAAGCTTTGAATGTATGTTCAAAAGCTTTGAACATACGTTCAACGACGCTGAACGGAGATTTCTCCTAATGAAAAAAAGAAATGCCCCTAGAGGTAACTGCTTTTTCCTCTAGGGACATTCGTTTTTTTATTCCTCCGTATAAAGCACCTGGATCATGGTCTGACCCACTGCCTTCAACACATTCTTATCCAGATGAGCCATGTCATCGATTACCGTATGCCAGGTAGGACCGAAACTGCTCTGCTGGCAATCTGGATAGTAGGCTATCACATCGATGGTTGGAATCTTCGCCTTCTGGTTCACAGGGATATGGTCGTCGGTAATCATTCCGCCATCACTCTTAGGGAAATAACTGCCGTAACCAGCCTGGCGGGCTGCAGCCCAAACCTTCTTCACTATGCCTCCGGCATACTGCATCGACATGCCCTCGCGGTAGAACTTGGCACCCTGGCCGCCTACCATATCGAGAAGGATGCCGTAACGAGGATTGTAGCTATCCGGCTTGTTCTCACTCCAATACTGCGCACCCAGTGCCCAAGTGTCGCCATCATCCTGCACATCAGCCCACTGAGGCGTACCCCAGTCTTCCGTATCGAAACATACGAAATCAACACCGATATTAGGATTCAACTTCTTGTCTGCCTGCAACTGGCGAGCCACCTCAAGCATCACGGCCACACCGCTGGCACCATCGTTGGCAGCCAGCACAGGCTTGCGCCAATTGGTACTGTCGGGGTCGTTATCCGCCCAAGGACGACTGTCCCAATGGGCACAAAACAGAATGCGGGTCTGCGCCTTCGGATTATAGTGGGCGATGATATTGGTATTCTTCAATATCGTGCCATCATAGCCCTTCAGGTCGGCCTTCTGGGTTTCCACCTCACAGCCAAACTGCTTGAATTTACTTACAATCCATTCGCCACACTTATCGTGCGCCTCGCTGTTCATCACGCGAGGACCGAAATCGCATTGCACCTGGCAATAAGCCAGCGCCGAATCGGCATTGAAGGCAGGACCTACGGGATTCAGCTTCTCGGCTTCCTCTACCTCCTGAACCTCAGGCGAACTCGAACTGTTCGCATTCTTATAGCTGATGGTACCAGCCACCACTCCGGCAGCCACTACCAAGCCCAAAATTATCTTCATTTTCTTCGTCATCGTATTTACTTTGAACTTTCAGATTTGAACTTTGAACTTTATGATTACTTAATAACTATCGAATTGGCTTTCCCTTTGGTCGCCGAACGTTGTTTCTTCGTTCTTCATTCTTCGTTCTTCACTCTTCATTCCTCACTTTCCAAAGTTCTGTACCTGCGTCATCACTCTGAGCCAGTTGCCTCCCCAAATCTTGGCGATGTCCTGCTCGCTGTACTTGCGGCGCAGCAGCTGGAGGGTGAAGTTGATGAGTTCAGAAGAGTCGGCAAGACCGCGGATGCCTCCATCTCCATCGAAATCGGTACCGAGACCTACGTGGTCGATGCCCATCACGTCGATGGCATGCTCCAGGTGGGCGATGGCATCCATGATGTCTGCTCCTCCCTCCTTGCGCAGGAATCCGTGGTAGAGCGTGGTATGCGCCACACCGCCACGAGCCGCCAGGGCACGCATCTGGTCATCCGTTAGGTTGCGGGGAACATCGCAGAGCGCACGGCTGCTGCTATGGCTGCACACAATAGGGGTCTGACTGATTTCGAGCGCATCGTAGAAACTCTTCTCTCCGGCATGACTCAGATCCACCATGATGCCATGGCGGTTCATCTCCTGAATCACCTTGGCTCCGAAACTGCTCACGCCATTGTGGGTGTTGCAGCCACGGGCACTGTCGCAGATGTCGTTGTCGCCATTGTGACAGAGGGTGATATAAACGATGCCACGCTGGGCAAAATGCTTCACGTTGCTCAGGTCGTGCTCCAGGGCTAGACCGTTTTCTATGCCCAGCATGATGCTCTTTCTACCCTTTCGCTTATCGCTGTAGAGATCGGTAGGCGTGCGGGCGATGCTGAGATACTGGCTGTTCTTGCTCACTATCTCCTCTATCTTGTCGAAGATGAGGTCGGCATACTGCGCCGGTCCCTGCACATCGAAATCCACCTTGCTGCTGAAGCTCTCGCCTATCTTAGGCTGCGGCAGATAGGCCACCATGGTGGTGGCATCCTGATGGCCGTCGGTCATCTTGTGCAGATCCACGAGGATACGGGAATCACGATGGTCGAACTTGATGCCTTGCGGGAAGAACATCGGCGTATCGCAATGGGTATCAAGGGTAAGGATGCGCTTATGCAACTGCTTGGCTGCATAGAAATTATTCGCCTGATTTACAAGCCACAGGAAAAGCTTTCCGCCTTCCTCACCGAGCCATTCCGGATGCCACTGAACACCGAGAATCTGCTTATACTCGCTGCTTTCTATCGCCTCGATGATGCCATCGGTAGATTTGGCGATGATGCGCATGTGCTTGCCCGGCTCGCTCACCGCCTGATGGTGGAACGAGTTGACGAAAATCTTCTCTGCCTCATATATATTATATAAGGTGGAATCTTTCTTGATTTCAACACTATGAGTAGGTTCCGAACGATCGGCATCCTGACTGTGCTTCACCTGCTGCTTAATATCCTGATACACCTTTCCGCCCAAGGCAATGGCCAGGGTCTGAATGCCGCGGCAAATGCCAAGCATCGGAATCTGACGGTTGAACGCCAGACGGGTGAGCATCAGTTCTGCCGCATCACGCTCCTGGTTGATATTGTGAAGACGAGGTGAAGGCTCTTCGCCCATCCACAGCGGGTTATGGTCGCCGCCACCGGTGAGGATGAGACCATCCAGATGCTCCAGGGTATTGACGATAACGGTGCTATCGGCAACAGGGGGAATGATGACAGGCGTTCCGCCTGCCGCAATCACCTGCTTGTAATAACGGTCGCGAAGCGTAGCGTCAATCCCTTCGTAATTGGCAGTGATGCCAATCAGGGGCTGACGCTTCGCTTCGGGAAAAGAAGAGTACGCACCCTTGAGATGCGACTCCAAGTCAAATGTTTCCATTTGTTTATTTCTAAATACAAAAAAATTACTCTTCCTCCAAAAGAACAGGCACCTCGCGCTTGATACTCTGCTCAAGCGAGATGAGTGTTTCGGTAGAAACTACGCCTGGGATAGCCTGGAGCTTGTTGTTGAGCAAGTCCATGAGCTGCTCGTTATCGCGGGCATATAACTTCAGGAGCATCGTGTAAGAACCGGTTGTGAAGTGACACTCCACAATCTCCGGGATATTCTGAAGTCTTTCTACCACCTTCTTATACATATTACCGCGTTCCAGGTTAAGACCCACGTATGTGCAGGTAGAATAACCCAGGCTCTTAGGGTTTACATCGAAACCACTACCCGTGATGAATCCATCTTCCATCAGGTGCTGAACACGCTGGTGAATAGCTGCACGAGATACGCCGCATTCAGCGGCTACGTCCTTAAAAGGAATGCGGGCATTCTTGGAAAGGATGCCGAGAATCTTTCTGTCAAGATTGTCTATTTTTTCCATTTCTTTTTCTATTATTATGTTTGCTATTTTAAGGTATTTCTATACCAGATAGCAAAATTAATAAAAACTATCGAAACAGACAACAAAATGCACGAATATTTTGCAATATCCGTGCATTTTGTTGTTTTTTATACTGATTTTAACCAAAAAATCAGTTTTTCTCTTCTAAAAAACTGTTACTTTCTCTTCTTAGAGCCAGCTTTCTTGGCAGCAGACTTAGTTGGAGTTTTTACCACCTTCTTCTCTGCACCTACGGCTACATCTTTCTTCAACTCGCCAGCAGGCTCAGCCTTAACCTCAGGCTTAACGATGCTGACAAGCTCCAGGTCGAAGATCAAGGTTGAATATGGAGGAATCTGACCAGCCTGGCGCTCTCCATAAGCCAACTCGTAAGGGATGTAAAGCTGCCACTTGCTGCCTACAGGCATAGTAGTGAGAGCCTCGGTCCAACCCTTAATCAGGTTGCCGGCACGGAACTTATCGGTCTTGGCACCACCATGCTTAGAAGTAGCATCAAATACGGTACCGTCAATCAGACGACCCTCGTAGATTACCTCTACCTCGTCGGTAGCCTTAGGCACCTCGCCCTGACCAGCCTTGATAACCTTATACTGCAAACCGCTAGGCAACACCTTTACACCTGGCTTCTTGGCATTGGCAGCAAGGAATTTCTCGCCTGCACCAGCCAGAATCTGGGTCTTGAACTCGCCAGCCTTCTTCACGCTGAAAAGAGTTGTATCGTTGGCAAGAGCAGCCACGAAACCGCGGCTGAACATAGCTGCATCGATAGAATCCTTGGCACTCTTCAATTCCTCACGGGTTCCAGGCAGAATGCGCTGGTTCACCATCTGGGCAATCTGCATACCCACGATGTAGGCAGTGCCCTGAGGAGTATTAGCCTTGGCAATAGCCTCCTCGTAACCACGGATGAAGTCTGCCATATAAGCAGTATCCACCTTATAACTCTGCTGGATGAATGGAATCAGGCCACGTGTGGCATGAACACCAGCTGCATAACTCAACGAATCGCTCTCAGTAGCTAAGACCACAGGAGTTACCTTCTTAACATTCTTCTTCTTTGCTGCACTAGCAGTAAACAAAGAAGCACTCGCCACGAGGACGAGTGCTGTCATTAAATATTTCTTCATTTCTTATAAGTCCTCTACTCAAAATGAGTTCCCACAAAAATTACTTGCCACCTACAGAAATCAACTCAATCTTGAAGATCAATACAGAGAATGGCTTGATCTGACCCTGCTCGCGCTCACCGTAAGCCAACTGCTGAGGGATGTAAACCTCCCAAACAGAACCTGCTGGCATGTGAACCAAAGCCTCAGTCCAACCCTTGATAACCTGGTTAGCACGGAGATCTACAGCCTGACCACGCTTGAAAGAAGAATCGAATACCTTACCGTCGATAGTCTTACCCTCGTAGTTAACCTTTACCATAGATGTATCCTTTGGCATAGGGCCGTTACCCTCCTTGATTACCTTGTACTGAACACCTGAAGGAAGAGTTACCACTCCTGGCTTCTTTTTGTTGGCAGCGAGGAACTTCTCACCAGCCACCTTGTTAGGACCATATTCCTTCTCCATGTTCTTAGCCTTGATAGCCATCATCTTAGCCTGTGCCACCTGAGCAGCCTGCTCTACGGTCATCAAGCCCTTCTTGCCAGTAGTACCGGTGATGAAACCAGCCATGAAGTTCTTCAAAGAGATAGTCTTGGTTGAGTCGTCGCCGAATACCTCGTGGTTGATACCCTTTACCATCTGGTTAGAAATCTGCTGACCAATCTGGATACCAGCATAGTAAGCAGCCTTCTTCTTGTCGTCACCAGCGTTGGCACCGTCGTTAAGACCCTTGATAAAATCATCCATGTAAGCGGTATCCACGCCCATGCGCTCTACCATAAACTCCTTCAGACCCTGAGTCTGAGACATACCCATAGCATAGCTCATTGTATCAACATCGTTCTTGAGGTCTGCCTTTGGAGTAGAATTGCCACATGCTACGAAAGTAGCGGCAACACAAGCCACGAGGGCTCCGAAAAATAACTTTTTCATCTTTTCTGTTATGTTTATTATCTTTTTTCTCTTATATACATCTCCCTATGCGAGATTACTTCACGGCAACGAGTTCTACATCGAAAATCAATGCTGAGAATGGAGGGATTGATGCACCTGCGCCACGCTCGCCATAACCCAACTGATAAGGGATGAAGAAACGATACTTAGCACCCTCGGTCATCAACTGAAGACCCTCGGTCCAACCAGCGATTACCTGATTCAATGGGAAGGTAGCTGTCTGACCACGGTCGTATGAGCTATCAAACTTAGTACCGTCGATGAGTGTACCCTCGTAGTGGCACTCCACCTGGTCGGTAGCCTTAGGAGCCTTACCGTTACCCTCGCGCAAAACCTGATACTGCAAACCGCTCTTAGTAGTGATGATACCATCCTTCTTGCCGTTCTCAGCGAGGAACTTCTCACCAGCCTCCTTGGCAACCTTACCCTTCTCGGCAGCGGCAGCCTGAGCCTTAGCCTCCTGCTCTGCGAAGAAGTTCTGTACCAACTCCTGAGCCTCCTGCTCGTCAAGCTGGAGCTTACCGGCAATCGCATCCTTTACAGCCTGTGCAAAATCATCAATGTTCAAACTCTCTGCACCCATAGAAGCCAACTGGCGACCGATGCCAATGCCTAAAGCATAACTTACTTTATCCATAAATTTATCTTATAACTTTGTTTAATATTCTATATTTTGTACTTATTGTCCTTAAAACGAGTGCAAAGATAACATTTTTCTTGCTGAAAACGATGTTATTTGGAGAAAAATTACTAAATTTGTGCATTCTTAATAGAAAGATTAAGAAAATATGAATAAATAAAACGTGATAAGATGAAGAAACTCGTATTTTTAACCGGCGCTGGTATGTCTGTGGAGAGTGGTTTCAAAACTTTCCGTGGCAACGATGGCTTGTGGGAAAACTATCCTGTGGAACAGATAGCAACCCATGAGGGATGGGAGGCTGACCCTACCCTAGTGACTAACTTCTATAATATGTTGCGCCATAAGCTCTATGCCGCTCAACCTAACGAGGGACATCTGCTTATCAAGGAGCTGGAGAAGGATTTCGACGTGACGGTGATTACGCAGAACGTGGATAACCTGCACGAGAAGGCGGGCTCCAAGAACGTGATCCATCTGCATGGAGAACTCTCTAAGGTATGCTCTTCGCGCGACCCTTACGACTATCGCTACGTGAAGGAATTGCCAGAGGATGACTGCGAGGTGGAGCCTGGAACCAAGGCTGGCGATGGCAGTTTGCTGCGCCCGTTCATCGTCTTCTTCGGCGAGAGCGTTCCGATGATAGAACCTGCTGCCGAAGCGGTGCAGCAAGCCGACATCTTCGTCATCATCGGCACTTCGCTCAATGTGTATCCTGCCGCAGGCCTGATTTCATATACCAAGCCTCATATCCCTATCTATCTGATAGACCCAGGTGCCGTGAACACCAATGGATACTACAAGATTGAGCACATCATGAAGGGGGCTTCTGCCGGCATGAAGGAACTGACTGAAATACTGGAGAAATAAAAAGAATTGGAAAAAAGCCAGAGATTATCAAAGCATAAGAACTGAAAGAGGGTGTGTCTTGGACTTTTGACACACCCTCTTCTGCTTTTATCGCCTTTTGGCTTCTTTGTATTATTTTGTATTATATCGAAATGCCGATTATGCTGATGCTCTCGTTCCCATACGGGCCTCTGCTACGTTTACCACGTAGTCGCCGAGCTTCTCGCACTCCTGGATGATATCCATATACAGGGTTCCTACGCCGTAGGTGTAGAGATGGTTATCCACATCGTCCAGGTTCTGGTTTCTCAACTGCGTACGGAAGTTGTTGATTTCCGTCTCAATATTATAGGTCTGGTTCATGTTGATGCTCTGGCGATCGTGGGCAAACATATAGTTCATCTGGGTAAGCGATTCATCTACCAGCTTGAACATCTGATGGATGTTCTCATTCTGCTTGACAGTGAACTCTTCCTTGTTCTCGCCCTTGCGCTTGATGGTGCGGGCCAGGTTATAGCAACTGTCGCCAATACTTTCTATTTCGGAAATAGCACGCAACATAGAACGAATCTTCGCCTTGGTATCATCGCTGAGATGAGCATCGCTCACCTGGTCGAGATACTTGGCTATCTCTATCTCCATGTTATCAGAAATACCCTCGTACTTCTCTATGCGCTCATAGAGCTTATCGAAAGTCTTGGCATCCTGGGTATCCAGCAACTCGCTCACCATACTGAACATACGGTGGATGCGCTCGCCAAAACTGCCGATTTCCTTCTGTGCCTCGAAGACCGAAAGCTCCGGTGTCTTCATGATACCCGACTGGATGAAGCGCAGACGGAAATCCTCATCCTCCTTATCTGCCTTAGGCTTGATAAGCTGGCAAACCACCTTTTCCAACTGCGGGATAAACCAGATGAGTACGCCCGTGTTGCAGACATTGAAGCAGGTGTGGAACATCGCCAGTACGATAGGCAGCAACTTCGCTTTCTGCGCTGCCGACATGCTGCCATTAGGATCATAACCCACAATAGAGCAAACGAAATCTACGAAAGGATAGAACAGGCAGAGAACCCAGATTACACCAAACACATTGAACACCAGATGCGCCAGGGCGGCACGGCGCGCCTGTGCATTGGCACCCAAGGCTGCAAGATTGGCTGTGGCGGTGGTTCCGATGTTCTCACCCATCACCAGGGCAATGCCCAGATAGATAGGGAGTACGCCCGTAGAACAGAGCAGGATGGTGATGGCCATCACCGCTGCCGAACTCTGCACAATGCAGGTGATAAGCGTACCTATCAGCAGGAAGACGACGATGGTGAAATGGCTCTTCGTATCGAAGGAACCGAAGAAGTCGATAACCGCCGGATTATGCTCCAGGTCGAGTGCCTTACCCGCACTGCTCAACAATACGAGCGAGAAGAAGAGGAAGGCGATACCAAAGAGGAAATCTCCGAAATAACGGCGCTTCTTGCTATATATCAGCATGATGCCGAGGAAGAATGCCGGGAACACGACGATGGTTAAATCTACATTATAACCCAGCGACATGATCCATGCCGTAAACGTGGTACCGATGTTGGCACCCATTATCACGGAGATAGCCTGCGCCAAGGTAAGCAAACCCGCATTCACAAAGGACACCGTCATGACGGTGGTTGCAGAGGAACTCTGAACGGCACAGGTAATAAAGGTACCTGTAAGCATTCCGGTAAATCGGTTGGTAGTCATAGCACCCAGAATATGGCGCAACTGAGATCCTGCCATCTTCTGCAAGGCCTCGCTCATCACCTTCATACCATAAATGAGCAACGCCAGAGAACCGAGAATCTGAAAAAATATCACAAGATATTGACTTGTATCCATAATTATTTGTATTTGTGGAAATGTTTGTTACGTTTCGATTGCAAATATAATAAGAAATTCGCTGATTACGAAATATCTGTGACGGATAATTCAAATTGTAACAGCATTGTAACATCTGAGGCTTGTCCAAGCCACCAAAAGAGCAGAAAACACCATTATTAAATCGCAATGAAGAAGAAGAAGCATATACCTTTCTTCTACGCTAAAAAAAAGAGAAAAAGGCCAGTTTTGTAGCCGATAATGTTACATATATAATAAAAAATAAAAAAAGTTGCCAATAAACTTTGTAGTCTCCATTTTTTTTTGTTTCTTTGCCTTATAAAACTATTAACAGTCATATAACAGACATCATTATGGGAAAAGGTAAAAAAGGCGGCAAGAGAATGAACAAGGCGCAGCTCACCGAGATTCTGCAGGAATTCTTTGCCCAAAGGCCGGGCGAAACGCTCAGCTTTAAAGAAATATTCCGTTCCCTCCATCTCACCACGCATCCGCTCAAGATGCTGGCCATCGACATCATGGAGGAAATGGCATGGGATGACTATCTGGCTAAGGTTAGCGACAATTCGTATCGCCTTAACCAAAGCATCCAGGTAATGGAGGGTAAATTTGTAAGAAAGGCTAACGGCAAGAACTCCGTCATTCCGGATGGAGAGGAGAATCCTATCTTCGTTTCCGAGCGAAACTCCATGGGTGCTCTCAACGGCGACCGCGTGGAATTCACCTTCCTCGCACGCCGCAAGAACCACATCAAGGAGGCGCAGGTCAACAAGATTCTGGAACGTGCCAAGGATACCTTCGTGGGACGACTGAAGGTGGATAAGGACTTGGCTTATCTCGTTACACCAAGCGATGTATTCGCCCACAACATCATCATTCCTAGAAGAAAGGTGAAGGGCGGAAAGACCGACGACAAGGCGGTGGTTCGCATCATAGAGTGGCCGGATGGAGAAAACAAGAGTCCTATAGGCGAGGTGGTAGATATCCTCGGTCAAAAGGGCGACAACGATGTGGAGATGAATTCCATCCTCGCCCAGTATGGCTTGCCTTATAAGTATCCAAAGAATGTGGAGGATGCAGCCAACAAGATTTCGGGCGAAATCACAGAGCAGGATTACAAGGAGCGTGAGGACTTCCGCAAGGTATTCACCTGCACCATCGACCCGAAGGATGCCAAAGACTTTGACGATGCCTTGAGCATCCAGAGATTGGAGAATGGCAACTGGCAGGTGGGTGTTCACATCGCCGATGTTTCGCACTACGTCACAGAAGGCAGCATCATCGACAAGGAGGCCGTGAAGCGTGCCACATCCGTATATCTCGTAGATCGCACCATCCCGATGCTTCCTGAGCGTCTCTGCAACTTCATCTGCTCACTTCGTCCTAACGAAGAAAAACTGGCGTATAGCGTTATTTTCGAACTCGACAACAATGCCGAGGTGAAGAACTACCGCATCGTGCACACCGTTATCGAGAGCGACCGCCGCTATAAATATGAAGAGGTACAGGAACTCCTCGAAGCCAATGGCGTAGTGGATGGAACCGGTGAACCTGCTCCGACAGAAACCAAGGAGCATCCATATCAGGGTGAGAACGCTCTGCAGCTCATCACACTTGACAGACTGGCAAAGAAACTTCGTGCCGCCAGATTCAAGAATGGTGCCGTGAAGTTCGACCGTGAAGAACTGCATTTCGATATCGACGAGAAGGGTAAACCTATCAGCTGCTACTACAAGCGCTCTAAGGATGCCAACAAACTCGTAGAGGAGTTCATGCTCCTCGCCAACCGTACGGTGGCAGAGAGCATAGGAAAGGTAAAGAAGGGCAAGAAGCCTAAGACCCTTCCTTATCGTATTCACGACAATCCAGACCCACAGAAGCTGGAAACCCTGCGTGAGTTCGTTGTGAAGTTTGGCTATAAGATGAAGACCGAGGGTACCAAGGGTGCCACAGCCAAGAGTCTGAACAAGCTGATGGCAGACTGCGAAGGCAAGCCTGAGAACAACCTCATCCAGATGGTAGCTCTCCGTGCAATGATGAAGGCGAAGTATTCCGTTCACAACATCGGACACTTCGGTCTGGCTTTCGAGTACTACACCCACTTCACCTCTCCTATCCGCCGTTATCCGGATACGATGGTGCATCGCCTGCTTACCAAGTATGCACAGGGCGGCAGAAGTGCCAACGAGAAGCATTACGAGGAGCTCTGCGAGCATTGCTCCGACATGGAGCAGATTGCACAGAATGCAGAACGAGACAGTATCAAATACAAGATGGTAGAATTCATGGGCGACAAGCTCGGTGAGGAATTCGATGCCCACATCAGTGGTATCACTTCTTACGGTATCTACGCTACCATCGATGAGAACCATTGCGAAGGAATGATTCCGATGCGAGACATCGCAGACGATTACTACGACTTCGACGAGAAGAACTTCTGTCTGGTTGGTCGTCGTCATCACAACAAATACCAGTTGGGTGATACCATCCGCATCAAGGTGGCGCAAGCCAACCTGGAAAAGAAGCAGCTTGATTTCACCCTTGCCGGCGATTCAGCTCCTGTACGCAAGGATAAGTCTGCAGCCAATACTTCTTCCAGCAAAGCGAAGAAGTCGAAGCAGAAGACACGTAATCACCGTAAAAACAAATAATATCAAACTGGGCTGCCCCCATGAGAGCAGCCCAGTTTTTTTATATATCTGCGTCATCCAGACCGAACAGGTCTAAAATCTGTGCACATCTGTGAAATCTGTGGGAATAAAGGAAAAGCAGCAAAGAAAAAATCTGTGTAAATCTGTGAAATCTGTGGGACCAAAAACAATCATCGTGAGAAAAAGAATCTGTGGGAAAACAAAAAAGCCTCAGAAATCTTTCGAAATCTGAGGCTCTTGATAAAAGAAG
>USJX01000083.1 GCA_900555035.1 uncultured Prevotella sp. | reverse complement strand
TAGAGAGGTTCATACGACCACCATCACGTACACCCTGTGCAAGACCTACCAACTTCACTGGAATACCGATAGTGATAGGCTTCTGGTCGTTCACCTCGTAGAAGTCAACGTGCAGAGGAGCGTCTGTTGTTGGGTGGAACTGAATCTCCTTCATGATAGCTGTACGGCTCTCACCATCGATGATGAGGTTGATAACATATACATGAGGAGTGTAGATAATCTTACGCAACTCTGTGAATGGAACTGCGAATGACAAAGCCTCAGGAGCACCGTTAGCATCCTTCTTCTCACCATAAAGGTTACATGGGATAAAACCTTCCTTACGCAATGCCTTAGAAGCTTTCTTGCCAAGGTCTGTACGCTTCTGACCTGTTACATTAATCTCTTTCATTTGTGTTACTCTAAATTAAGTTGTGAATAATAATTTTGCCTTAACTCGCCATCACACGGATTAGCTTTGTTTTAAGCATGCCCCGCGAGTCTTTCTCGCAAAGCGGGTGCAAAATTACTACTTTTATTTGGAATACGCAAATTTTAGCCCACTTTTTCTTCCTTCGGGTGCGTTAAATATTTAAAAACACTCTTCTATCCTTAAAAAAATAGAAAATATTACCCGTTTTCTTGCATATTATATATTAAATATGTAAATTTGCAGTGTTTTAGGTAAATATATAAATAAATCTTTTAAATTATTAGAGAATGATTAATAGGGATTTGATAAGACGTAAGATTGTGCAGTTAACCTACGCATACTATCAGAACAGCAATCATAATATTGATAATGCTGAGAAGGAGCTTATGTTTGCTCTCTCCAAGTCGTATGATTTGTACAACTACATGTTGCAGCTCATGGTGGCAATCACCCAGGAGGCTCGCAAGCGTTATGATGTTGAGTTGGCACGAGCTCAGCGTGAGGGTACACCAGAGCCTTCTTCAAGAATGGCTTTCAACCGTTTCGCATTGCAGCTGGAAGAGAACAAGATGCTCTTGGAGTGGATTGATGTGAAGAAGTCTTCTTGGGAGGAAGATATTGAGGTGGTTCGTAAACTCTATACTGCCATCGTCTCTAGCGATCTCTATACTAGCTATGTAGATGGTTCCATGACGAAGGATCACGAGGAGGGAGAACTCGATGACTATGCTTACGATCGTGAGTTCTGGCGCCGTGCCTACAAGGAATTCATCCAGAACAATGATGATATTGATGCAATGCTCGAGGAGAAGAGCCTCTATTGGAATGATGACAAGGATATCGTAGATACCTTCGTGCTGAAGACCATCAAGCGTTTCGATCCGGAAAACAAGGCAAACCAGGAGCTGCTCCCTGAATATAAGGATGCTGAAGACCGCGACTTTGCCCGCAAGCTCTTCCGTGCCACCCTGCTCAATTGCGATGCTTACCAGCGCTACATCAGCGATGCTTGCCGCAACTGGGATTTCGGACGCCTGGCTTATATGGATGTAGTGATTATGCAGATTGCCATTGCCGAGATGATGACTTTCCCTGGCATCCCAGCCATCGTTACTATCAACGAGTATGTGGATCTTGCCAAGATGTATAGCACTCCTCGCAGCGGCAGTTATGTAAATGGTATGCTCGATAACATCGGCCGTTTCCTCATCTCTCGCGCACTCATCGACAAGGAGTTGCCTGAGCGTAAGAACAATCGTGGCGGACAGCATCCTCATAACGCTCGCAATCCTCATCACCCTCAACATTAGGATGAGAGATATGTAATGATGAAATATATAATAATGAACGTGTACATTATATATGTAATGAATAAAATATTCAACAAACAATTAGCATAAAGATATGACAAATTTAGTATTGCAAGCAGCTGCTGGTGGTAGCAGCATGAGTTTCCTCATTATGATGGTAGCCATCTTCGCTATCATGTGGTTCTTCATGATTCGTCCTCAGCAGAAGAAGCAGAAAGAGATACGTAAGTTCCAGAACTCTCTGGCTGAGGGCTCAAAGGTAGTTACAGGCGGTGGTGTATATGGCACCGTAAAGCGCGTGAACCTTGAGCAGAACACTGTAGATGTGGAGATTGCCCGTGGCGTAGTAATCACTGTAGCCAAGGGTTATGTGTTTGCTGATGCAAGCAGCCAGACTCCTAACGCATAAGTAGTACCCACTGGGAACTCTAATGTATAGTGTTCGGAACATATTGAAAGCTGTCAGAAACTTCCTGTTCAGTGGCCTGAATAAGGAGTTTCTGATTTTTTTGTTCTTTCTCGCTCTCAGCGGTGTCTTCTGGTTGATGATGACGCTCAACGAGACCATGGAGAGAGAATTCAAGATTCCTGTGCGCTTGACAGGCGTGCCTAGAAATGCCGTAATGACGGGTGAACTTGCTGATACCGTGCGTGTTACGATAAAAGATAAGGGTTTTACGCTCGTTACTTACGATTTCCGTCCGCTTACCTTCCGCTTCAGCAGTTATGCAGATGAAGACACCGGTGAGGGAGTGGTGCCAGTGGCAGATGTACAGAAACAGGTGCTCTCGCAGATGTATGGTTCCAGCAAATTGCTACAGTTAAAGCCGGGGAAGTTTGATTTCTATTTCACCTATGGCTCTTCCAAGAAGGTGCCAGTGGTTTTTAGAGGAAAGATTACGACCCACAAGAGTTATTATCTGGCGCATACCGAGTTCAATCCATCCATGGTTACCGTGTATGCCAACAAGCAGCAGCTAGACCAGCTCCAGGCGGTGGAGATTGAGCCTTTCAATTATCGGAATCTGCAGGATACCATCCGCCAGATGGTGAAAATCAAGAAGATTCGGGGTGTCAAGATAGTCCCGCCTATGGTTAGAATCTCGGTATATCCTGATGTGCTGACCGAAGAATCGGTAGAAGTGCCGGTTACTGCTATCAATATGCCTCCAGGCATGGTGCTCAGAACTTTCCCTTCCAAGGTTACTGTGAGGTTTACCATCGGAGCCAGCCTTTTCCGTACCATCAAGCCTAGCCTGTTTAAGGTGGTGGTAGATTACGAGGAGCTGGCAGCTAATCCGTCAGATAAATGTACCTTGCAGCTTCGCAGTGTGCCACGCTCAGTGAGCAAGGCATCGCTGGAAATGGATAGGGTAGATTACCTGCTGGAACAGCAATGATAGTTGATAATTGATAGTTTATAGTTGATAGTTTTTCTACTATGATGAAGATAGCTATAACGGGGGGCATAGGTAGCGGAAAGAGCTATGTGTGCAGAATTCTGGAGAAGCATGGTTTTAAGGTTTACGACTGCGATGCCGGAGCCAAGCGATTGATGCGTCAGGATGCCGATTTGCAGGCCGATTTGAAGAAGTTGGTAGGCGAGGAGGTGTATAGTGCCGATGGCATCTTGCAGAAGCCTGTGCTTGCCCAGTTTATCCTGACAGGCGAGGCCAACAAGCAGGCCGTGAATGATGTGGTGCATCCTGCCGTGGCCCGTGATTTCGAAAAGAGCGATTGCAACTGGCTGGAAAGTGCCATCCTCTTTGATAGCGGTTTCGATCGCCGCACCCACTTCGATTTCGTGGTTTGCGTTACTGCACCCATCCCCGTGCGTATCGAACGCATCATGCAGCGAGACCATATCTCGCAGCAGAAGGCACAGCAGTGGATAGATGCCGTGATGCCGCAGGAAGAACTCGCAGCCCGTTCTGATTTCGAAATCGTGAACGATGGGGTGAAGGATGTGGAAGAGCAGGTGGTAAATCTGCTGAATCATCTGGATTATTTGAAAATAAAAGAAACGTATAAAAAATAGAATAAAAAAAGAAAATGGAAACAATTCTTTCAATTGCAGGCAAGCCAGGCCTTTACAAACTGGTTTCAAGAGGTAACAGAACTCTTATCGTTGAGACTCTCGATGAGACTCACAAGCGTGTGCCAGCGTTCGCAACAGACCGTGTTACAAGCCTTGGCGACATCGCTATGTACACTGATGCAGACGAGGTTCCATTGTGGGAGGTTCTCGACAGCGTAAGCAAGAAGGAAGAGGGCAAGCCTAGCGCCTTCAACTACAAGAAGGCTCCAGCTGCTGAGCTCCACGATTACTTCGCAGAGGTTCTTCCTAACTACGATCGCGACCGTGTACACGACAGCGATATCAAGAAGCTCCTCCAGTGGTACAACATCCTCGCTAAGTACGGTATCACCGATTTCAAGGCTACTCTCGCTCCTACAGAGGGTGAGAACGTAGATGATCGTGCTGAGCAGGTTGCTGAGTAAGAATCATTGATCAGCTAGCATATAAAACATATAAAAAGAGGGTGTGTCATAAGTTCATGATGCACCCTCTTTTTAATTTTTCAAGAACGCAAGCCCGCTAGGCGTCCTGTTTTCAGGAACGCAAGCCCGCTAGGCGTCCCGCCGGATTTGCAATCCGGCGTTAAAAAATGTCCTAACCTTTTTGGGCTTTGCGGATTTGCAATCCGCAGCAAAGGAGTTTTTTTATTCCTTTTCTATCTTTTTCAATTCCTTCTCAAATCTTCTTCGATACATTTCGCCCGCTATGGTCAAACCAAACGGGAAGGCTATCCAGATGCCCAGCAAGCCCATGCCGCATGGGAAACCGAGGGTATAGCCCAAAGGCAATGAGATGACGAAGTAGGCGATAAAGGCATAGAGCACCATCGGCTTTACGCAGGCGATGCCTCGCAGCGCATTGGCAAAGGTATATTGCAAGCCGTCGCCAAACTGATATATCATCATTAGGATAATCAATACCGCTACATAAGCCTGAACCTCAGCATTATCGTTAAACCAACCGCCTATCTGGTGGCGGAGCAAGAACACCGGAAGCCCCATCATAAGCGAGAACAGCAGGTTTAATCGGAATCCGTCGTATGCATTGCGGCGAACCGCAGCATAGTCCTTCTGACCCATAAAATGGCTCACACGGATAGCCATCGCTGCCGCCATGCCCGAAAGCACCAGATAGAACAGCTGCGAAATGGTAATCATCACCTGGTGTGCCGCCAACGGAATGGTGCCAAGCCAGCCCACCATCACGCAACTCAGCGTAAAGGCAGCCGATTCCATACCCAGCTGCAAAGCCACAGGCCATCCCAAACGGTTCATCTCCTTGAAATCCACCTTGTTGATTTCACTATGAATGATGTTGTGTCTGTATGTTGCAAATTTCCTGCATACCATCACGATGCCTACCATCGCCAGTGCCATGAGGATGCGGCTTACCAGGGTAGAGATGCCCGCTCCGAGCAAACCCAGCTCCGGGAATCCAGCCACACCGTAAATCAATACCCAGTTGCCCAGAATATTAACCACGTTTCCGCCAATCATCGCCCACATCGCCACCTTGGTCTGTCCGATACCATCCAGAAATTGCTTCATCGTGAAGAAGATGCCCATAAAGAGCACCGATGCCAGGTTCACCAGGAAGTAGGGGCGGATGAGCGTGAGCAGTTCATCCGGCTGGCCGATGCGCCCCAGATTGAAATAGAGCAGAATGAGGACCAGGGTGAAGATGGCTCCCGTAATCATGTTGGAAAAGAAGGAGTTACGCACCTTCTGGCCGATGCAGTCTGTTCGTTCCTCGCCATAGAGTCGGCCGATAATAGGGGTGAGACCATAGGTAAATCCCATGTAGGATACGAAAACAAGACCGAAGATGTTGTTTACCAGGCCTGCTGCTGCCAGTTCGGGCGTACTGTGATGACCAATCATCAGCGTGTCGGCAAATCCCAGGATGATGGTTCCCAGCTGACCGATGATGATAGGAATACCGATGGAAAGCAGTTCCCGGTAGTGATGTTTATTGTGACTTGTAATTGATGTAGTATGAGTCTTCATTACTTGGTTGTTTATTTTACTTTTTAATGATATTATTATATAATTATGATTTCTCTTTTGTCCTTGAATCGGCAAAGTTACTGCTTTTTTATGAGAAAACAAAATATTCTTCAAAAATTCACGAAAGAATGGCTAGATATTTTTCAGAACCAATATTTTTTTGTATATTTGCAGCAACTTAGTACAAACTAACATATTATAAACGTAAAAAACATTTCAACTCAATGGAGAAGAAGACATTATTCATTGCTTTGGGATTGGCAGCATTCTCACAGTATGTACAGAACACCCAGGCTCAGACCGCAGATTTCCGACCATCGCACGCTTCAATGTATTTGCAGCCAAGCGTAGGTTCCACCACCGTTCCTTTCGATTGGAACGATGTAGGCAGAGAATTTGTGGTGCGCTGGGGCATGGATACCGCTTGGGACGACGAGGGTAACGTGCGCCGAGGAACCAACCACATCGGCAAGAATCTGATTTCTACGGGTAGAATCTCTTTCCAGCCTAGCGACCTGGTGGGAGAGGACGGCGAGCTTTCTGCAGCCCAGAAAACTGCCCTCAATTCCCGCATCGCCCATATCAAGCTCTCGGGAGCCACTTCGGTGGAAATCAACTGCGACCATGAGGCGCTCAATGCAGCCAACTACAAGGGTAAGCCTGAGCAGTGGTACCGCGTAATCAAGGCCACCGTGAAGTATGCCCAGAAGAAGGGACTCACCGTAGAGAGTGTGGCGCCATTCAATGAGCCTGATTATAAGGCATGGAACGAAGGCACAAAGGCCGATTTCCTGAACATCTGCAAACTCATCAAGGCGGATGCCGATTTCGCCGGAATCCGCATCTGTGGCGGCAATACGCTTAATTGCGATGAGGCTTTGCCTTGGTACAATGCACTCAAGGATTATCTTGACGAGGGAAACACCCATCAGTTGGCAGGTTCCTTCGATAACTATGCCCTTTTCTTCCAGACCGTGAAGAACGATGGCAAGGTGGCTACCGCCGATGAACTTCACAATGTGGGTGAAGCCATCGTGGGTGTGGAATATGGCATGGAGAATGGCATCTGGTGGAGCTTCGATGGTGTGGCCAGAGGCGAATTCTGCAAGGCAAACACCGCAGGAGGCAGCCGGTTGGGCTATGCCGAAGACCGTGGCAGTTGGACCTCAGCCGCTGTTTATCGCCTGCCTGATGGCAAGGTAGAGGGCTTCATCGGCTCTTCAGAGCGCCAGGCAACCACCCATTCTTATGATTTCGTATCCAAGGGCCGTGATGTCTATTTCGATGGCTACGGACCGATGCGTGCCTTCTCCATCACCATGCCAGGCGGCACGGGCTATCAGAAGGGGCAGACCAATGCCGAGCGCATGGTTCGCATCACCAGCGGCGAGGATGTTCCTCCATATCCTATCATCAATGGCGATTACGTGCTCATGAACAAGAAATCAAGAAAGGTGCTCCAGGCTGCGGGCAATCCTGTGCAGGCGGGCACTAGTCTTACCCAGGGCACTTATTCCAAGTCGAAGTCATTCCAGAAATGGGTGGTCAAAGCCGTGGATTCACGCATTGGCGGCGACTTTGGATATTTCACCCTGCAGTGTGCCAACAACCAGGCTATGTATGTCGATGTGCTCAACTGGTCAACCACCAATGGCGGTACACTGATAGCTTATAATGGCACTGTGGGCAGCAACGAGCAGTGGTCGTTTGAATACGCCGGCAATGGCGATTATTACATCCGTTCTCGCCATTCAGGCTTGTATCTTCAGGTGATGAACACCACCGATGGCACCAGTGTGCAGCAGCATGCCTTTACGGGCAATGCGGAGCAGCGCTGGCGCATCCTGCCTTATGGTGCGGCTTGCGAAACCGTGGCTCCTAAGGTACCGCAGGGATTAACGGCTGAGGCTCAGACGGCTTCGGTGCTCCTTTCCTGGAAAGCCAATGCCGATAAGGATCTGGAGGGCTACATGGTGCTTCGTGGCAATGCCGATGCAGAAGATGCCCAGTGGCAGGTGATAGGCCGACAGGTGAAGGATACCGCTTTCGTAGATAACACTTGTGAGCCGGGCCATGCCTATTTATATAAGCTGAAGGCCATCGACCACTCCAGCAACATGTCGAAGGCTGGCGATGAGGTGCAGGTGGAATTGCCTGAAATGGCTGCCCTGGTGGCTTCTTACAGCATGGAGGGCAGTCTGCGCGATACCACCATTAATCTGATGGATGCCGTGTCGGCAGGAACCATCTCTTACGCTTCTTCATCCAAGAAAGAGGGCACCCAGAGCCTCGTTCTCAATGGTCAGGATGCCTTCCTGCAGTTGCCAGCCCAGGTGGCTAATCAGGCTTGCTTCACCATCGGAGCCTGGGTTTATTGGAAGAACACTGGCGCACAGTGGACTCGCATCTTCGATTTCGGCAATGGCACTGACGAATATATGTTCCTCACCCCAAGCAATGGCAGCCAGATGCGCTTTGTCATCAAGCACGATGGAGTGGAGCAGATACTTTCGGCATCTCGTCTGCAGACCGGTTGGCATCATGTGGTAGTCAGCCTTGATGAGAATAGGGAGGCTGTGCTTTATGTGGATGGCAAGCAGAAGGGCAGCAAGCAGATGACCTGCACGCCAGCCATGCTGAACCTGAGTCGCTGCTATGTAGGAAAGAGCCAGTTTAGTTCCGACCCACTGTTCAAGGGCAACATCGACGACCTCCGCATCTACAACTATGCCCTGACAGCTGAAGACATTGCCCACTGGTATCAGGGTGAGCCAATCACAGGCATCCAGGGCATCGAAGCCACTTCTCCTTCCTCTTCTTCATCCTCTTCTGCCACCATTGTTAAGCAGCAAATCTATTCCTTGAATGGAGCTCTGCAAGATAGTAAGCATCAGGGCGTTAATATCGTGAAGCAGATAGATTCAAAGGGCAAGGTAATCACCCGCAAGGTGATGTATTAATCAAAATAAATTATACCGTTATGAACAACATTCCATTAGTTTTTTGGCTCATCCCGATAGCCAGCATCGTGGCATTGGGAATGGCATGGTATTTCTTCCGCTCCATGATGAATGAAGACGAAGGAACCGACAGAATGAGAGAAATTGCTGAACACGTAAGAAAAGGCGCCATGGCTTATCTCAAGCAGCAGTATAAGGTGGTGGCGATAGTCTTCGCTGTTCTTGCCATCGTTTTCGCCTTCATGGCATACGGCTTGAAGGTGCAGAACCCGTGGGTTCCGTTCGCCTTCCTCACCGGCGGTCTCTTCTCGGGCTTGGCAGGCTTCTTCGGCATGAAGACAGCCACCTACGCTTCGGCACGTACAGCCCATGGAGCACGAACCGGACTCGACAAGGGCTTGAAGATAGCCTTTCGCAGCGGAGCCGTAATGGGACTCGTGGTGGTAGGACTCGGCTTGCTCGACATCGCCATCTGGTTTATTGTTCTTAACGCCGTGTATGCAGGCGAATCCACAGCCCTCATCACCATCACCACCACCATGCTCACCTTCGGAATGGGAGCATCCACCCAGGCACTCTTTGCCCGAGTGGGTGGAGGAATCTATACCAAGGCTGCCGATGTGGGTGCCGACCTTGTGGGAAAGGTAGAGGCAAACATCCCTGAGGATGACCCTCGAAATCCTGCCACCATAGCCGATAATGTGGGCGATAACGTGGGCGATGTAGCCGGCATGGGTGCCGACCTCTACGAGAGCTATTGCGGCTCTATTCTATCCACCGCCGCCCTGGGCGCCACCGCCTTTGCCATGAACAGCGATATGCAGCTTCGTGCCGTTATAGCCCCTATGATTATCGCCGCCATCGGCATCTTCCTTTCGCTCATCGGCATCTTCCTGGTGCGTACCAGGGAGGGCGCATCCATGAAAGATCTGCTCCATTCTTTGGGTCTCGGCACCAACGTGAGCGCCGGTCTCATCGCCGTAGCCACTTTTGTAATATTATATCTCCTGGGCATTGAGAATTGGCTCGGACTGTCCTTCTCCGTTATCAGCGGATTGGTGGCAGGTGTCATCATCGGTCAGGCCACGGAGTATTACACCTCGCAGAGTTACAAGCCTACGCAGAAGATAGCTGAGGCTTCGCAGACGGGACCTGCCACGGTGATTATCAAGGGCATTGGAACGGGAATGATTTCAACCATGATTCCTGTGGTAACCATTTCGGTGGCCATCATGCTGAGTTTCCTCTGCGCCAATGGCTTTGATATGTCGATGTCGGCAAAGTCAATCAGTACAGGACTTTACGGTATTGGCATCGCGGCCGTAGGTATGCTGTCAACGCTCGGTATCACCCTTGCTACGGATGCCTACGGTCCTATCGCCGATAACGCCGGAGGTAATGCCGAGATGAGCGGATTGGGCAAGGAAGTTCGTGAGCGCACCGATGCCCTCGATGCCTTGGGCAACACTACGGCAGCCACCGGCAAGGGCTTTGCCATCGGTTCAGCCGCCCTCACGGCATTGGCACTTCTTGCCTCTTATATCGAGGAAATCAAGATAGCTATGATTCGAGCCGTAGAGAATGGCAAGCAGTATGTGGATGCTGCCGGAAATCTCTTTGATCCTACGAGTGCCACCACCATCGATTTCATCAATTTCTTCCAGGTGAATCTCATTAATCCGAAGGTATTGGTAGGTGCCTTCCTGGGAGCGATGGCCGCCTTCCTGTTCTGCGGATTGACGATGGGAGCCGTGGGCAGAGCTGCTGAATCCATGGTTCAGGAGGTTCGCCGCCAGTTCAGGGAAATCAAGGGAATCCTTGAGGGTCAGGCTGTGCCTGATTACGGAAGATGTGTGGAGATTAGTACCCGTAGTGCTCAGCGCGAGATGATTATCCCATCGTTGCTGGCCATTATTATTCCTATTGTAGTAGGTTTGGTTTTGGGTGTAGCCGGCGTATTGGGACTTCTTACGGGCGGTCTGGCTGCCGGATTCACGCTAGCCGTATTCATGTCAAATTCTGGAGGCGCATGGGATAATGCGAAGAAGATGATAGAAGAGGGCAGTTTTGGCGGCAAGGGTAGCGAGAACCACAAGGCCACGATAGTGGGTGATACGGTGGGCGATCCGTTTAAGGATACATCGGGTCCATCGTTAAATATTTTGATAAAACTGATGTCGATGGTAAGCATCGTGATGGCGGGTTTGACCATTGCGTTCTTGTAAGACAGAGGATTGAGTTAAAATAATATTAGAAAGCTCCATCCTTTTCAGGGTTATTCTCCTTTATGGTTATCCTCCTTTATGATTATTCTCCGCAAATTTGCGGAGAATAATCCAAATAATCTCCGCAAAACTTGCAGCATTCGATAAAAATGTATATTTTTGCAGGGAAAATTTGAAATCATGATTAAAAAGACTACAATGATGAGAGGTACAAAATATATATGGCAACAGGAAGGTTGGCCCCACATGCAATGGGATGATACCAGTTTCAGCAATATCCTGGCAGAAATCAATCTGCTGAGAGGCAAATTGCTGGGAAGAGTTTCCATGTTCGGTTTTGAAGAACAGAATCTGTCTATGCTGGAGTCTATGACACAGGAAATTGTACACTCTGCAAAAATTGAAGGCGAGGAATTAAATAGAGACAGTGTCCGCTCGTCTGTTGCACGACAGTTAGGTTTGGAGTATGAAGGATTGAAAAGCTCCGATCATTATACAGAAGGAGTCGTACAGGTGATGGTAGATGCTGTGCAGCATTACGATATGCCGTTGGATGCCGAACGCTTGTTCTCCTGGCATGCAGCTTTGTTTCCTACGGGAAGAAGTGGTATCCATAAAATTCTAGTGGGCGATTGGCGTCAGGGCGAAGAGCCTATGCAAGTTGTTTCTGGACCTTTAGGCCATGAGAAGATACATTATGAGGCTCCGGCAAGTAAGGACGTTCCATGTATGATGTCAGATTTTCTTTACTGGTTTGATTCTGAAAATACGCTTGATCCGTTGGTGAAGACAGCCGTTATGCATCTTTGGTTTGTCACGATTCATCCCTTCGATGATGGCAATGGTCGTATATGCCGAACATTGACGGAGCTGTTATTGTCTCGTGCCGATCAGACCTCCCAGCGTTACTACAGTCTTTCTTCTGAGATTCTGAATCATCGTAAAGATTATTATCAATATCTAGAGCAGGCTCAGAAGGGTGGTCTTGACGTGACGCCTTGGATTCAGTGGTTTTTGCAGACATTGAAGTTAGCGCTGGAAGCTGCTTTTGCGAAAACAGAAGGAGTATTGCGCAAGTCCAGGTTTTGGGATGCGCATCGTATGGTTTCCATCAACGAGCGTCAGCGTAAGGTTCTCAACATGCTTTTTGATGGTTTTGAAGGCAAGTTGAATTCCTCCAAATGGTATAAGATAAATCATTGTTCTCAGGACACGGCCAATCGTGACATCAAGGATTTGATAGCCAAGGGCATATTGAGACCCACAGGAGAGGGTGGCAGAAGCACCAATTATGAGTTGGTTTTTCCTTGATAAAGCGTAGGGCTTCTTGGTTGCAAGAACGTCTCTTCGTTGTTGTAAGAACGTCTCTTTTAGCCCACATTGCAGCTACCCGTTATGTAACTCCCTGATTTCCAATATCCGGATTTTTTGAAGTCTGATTTG
>USJX01000082.1 GCA_900555035.1 uncultured Prevotella sp. | reverse complement strand
TCTCACGGAGGAAGATGTCATGATCTGAATATAAGAATTTCTTGATGACAGGGAATATATTCTCTGTCGTTACACCGATATTACCTTTCTGTGCCATAATTATAATATTTTATATGTTTTACTTTATTTCGTTTGCCAATGGCATTTACAAATAGCGTGCCAAAATTAAAGAAAGGCCTATATTATCGGAAATATTATAATACTCTGCAGGCCCGAATACCTATTTGTGATGGGTGTTTCTGCATATAAGTATAAAGTGTCATTGGTTCATCAATCACTTTCTTGTGAATGCTGCTGGCATTGAGCAGATGCAATCCATCTTTGTGCCAAGAGGCTATACCTATATGAGTAGTATCCAGCCCCTTCTTCTTGGTAATCATAAGAAGTATGTCGCCATCCTTGATAGTATTTCTGAATAGCTGACTGTTACGAATCTCTCCTTTAGGAATATAGCGATAACGCTTGCCATTGATACTCTGCTCCAATGCCTTGATGCCCGACATCCATTGTGGATGAGCAGAAAGCATCTTATAACTTGAAGAATGGGTGGACATCCAGTTGACACGGATGGTCTGAATAGCCGTGAAAGGAGGATTATTTTGAATATCCTTCACGATACCTTCCTTTACGTTGTCATTCACCCAAATCGTGAAATAATGCTGACGCTTCACATACTCCACATCGCCGCCAATGTAGCGCACATGCTTCAGATGATTACAGAAGGCAGCAAAACTGGTCTCCTGATTCTTGGCACACATCGTCAGGGCTGTAACAATTTCCACATAGGTGGTGCAATCCAACTCTCGGGTATTCACCACAAGTTGTTCCTCCCGGGTTCTATCCAGGGTACCACCCACGTATGGTATGCCCACAAACTGCTTTCCGAACCACATCATCCAATTGACAGGCTTCTTCTTCATTGCCTTTGCCTGTTGGAGCAAAGAAACAATACGCATACTGTCCTGACGATGATACACAACGCCCGACTTAGCCAAAGCAGGCATCGCCATCAAGGATGCTGCCACTAAAACTAAAAAACTATGCTTTACTTTCATTATTTTACTGTTTTTATTCCCGCTTCTTACCAAAATTCACACCCACATAAATATTAAGAGAGCCAAAGGAATTGTTGGTCGAGAAGTGATCCTTATGATAATTGTATGAATGGATAACGGTACTAAGCCCCGCATACCATCTGTCGTTATTCCATACCACACCAAAACGGCCAACTCCATCAAAGTTGAAATTCTTGAAGTTGAAGTTCTTCAAGTTAAACTTATCCAATTCAGGGTCGTCTGACCTGGAATGATTGTATGCCAGTCCCACAGAAAGGGAGGCATTGAAGAGCCAGTTTTTGGCGAAAACCCAATTGTATCCATATCCCACCGTGGCAGAATAATCGCTATATCTCACCTTCGAGAACATCAGGCAGCTATCTATCTTCGCTTTCTGCTGGTCTTTGGCATCCTGGTTGAGCCGTTCATCCACTATCGTAGAGAGTTTATCCCAATCCACTTCCAGTTGATGCTGGGTATATCCCAACCCCACCATCCATGACCCTGCGCTCGCCTTTTGTCTTGTACTTTGAGAGTAAGCTGCTGGGTATGAGAACTTCCGATGATTAAATATATAGTAAAGGTTTAATCCTTTGATACTACCTTTAAAACCATCAAAAGATACTTTTTTAAGAGCATCCGTATTCACGTTCTCTCCAAGGTTCATACGCTGAATATGGTAGTCGTTACCCGTCTGCCGCCAAAACAGATCCACTCCCAGCATACTGCTATAGAGACTTAAGTTAAACTCCTTCTTGCTGCTATGATTACTTTTGGCATTGATATGTTTAAGATCGAGGGTATAACCCAGGAACACCCATCGCCATCCCACATAAGGTCCTAATCGCCATGACGGGTCTGGCGCAAACGAGATACGCTGCCCCTCCTCACCATAAAGCGTATATACTTCGTATGTATTGGTGTTTTGGAGCATCACCGTATAATTGAAGTGCTGAGGTTCGATATATGATGTATCTACATTAGAAAACTCGCGGAAGAAATTCGTAAAAGTCTTTCCCAAACGATGGAAGAAGGTTTTCTCATGACGGGCACGAATCAGACTATCCTCTGAATTGCCCTTGAACATTGAGGAATTGAAAAGCGTCTTCACCAAAGAAGAATCGAAGGAAGCCACTTTCCGGTCACCAGACAAATGAAGAGTTTCCCGCTCCGCTGCCATCATAGGCAGCAGAACGAGCAACCAGACTCCTACTAAAGACAAAATTCTTCTTTTCACCTTCTCATTGATTCTTATAGATTCAACTATTTAGTTTTTCCAAAGCACACGGTCGAGCACCCAGTTAACAGGGGTAGCCGAGATGCTGGTACATGTACAGGTGCTGATACCCTGCAAATGCTCTATCACATTCTTAATGATAGGCAACTGTACATACGGGGGATTAGGTACCGTGATGCTGGTTCTACCCTCACTCGTAATCAGCATGATAGGCTGATAGGTAAATACAGAAAATGAAAGAGATCCCTTATCACCGATGATTTCGATGCAGTCTTCCTTGGCACTCTCATGTCCAACGAAACACCAACTTCCACTGCCCGTTATACCACTCTCGAAGAAGAAGCATGCCGATACGGTATCTTCAGCCTCATAGAGATTCGCACGATTGGCAGGATATCCATGAGCACGAGTAATCACACCAAAAAAATCCTGCAGTAAGTCTATCTGGTGAGGCGCCAAATCATAGAAATAGCCACCACCAGCAATATCCGGCTGCACACGCCAAGGCATCTCCTTACCACTTTTATAATCCAAGTCACGAGGTGGCACTGAGAATCGAACCTGCACATTGATGATTTCGCCAATGGTTCCGCTATTGATGATCTCCTTTACTTTCTTAAAATAAGGAAGATAGCGACGATAATATGCCACGAAGCAAGGCACACCAGTCTGCTCACTGATTCGATTGATACGGATGCAGTCGTTATAGCTTGCCGCCAAAGGTTTTTCGATATACACAGGCTTGCCTGCATGCATTGCCATGATGGCAAAAGTGGCATGCGATGATGGTGGCGTGGCAATGTAGATAGCATTCACATCAGGGTCATCTATGAGCTCCTGTGCATCAGTGTACCATTTCCTTACATGATGGCGCTCGGCATAGCTACGCGCCTTCTGCTCGCTACGGCTCATCACCGCAACAACCTGCGACCCCTCTACCTCGTTGAAGGCAGGACCACTCTTCTTTTCGGTTACTTCTCCGCAGCCGATAAATCCCCAGTTAATCTGTTTCATCCTCTTCTTCTAATTTTTAATAGTTACTCGCCAGCCAAAGACTTATTGATCTCGTCAATGTAATCGAGCACCTCATCACGTCCCATCTTCTTCTCGCTGCTGGTAATGAAATAAGGAGGAAGTGCCTCCCAACGGTCTTCAAGAGCGTGCATCCATTTTTCTGCATTCATGCGAGCCTTCACGGGTCCCAACTTATCTGCCTTGGTAAAGACGATGCAGAAAGGCACATTGCTCTCACCCAACCAATCCACGAACTCACGGTCGATTTTCTGCTGGTCGTGGCGCACATCAATCAGAACGAAGACGTTTGCCAACTGTGGACGCTGAAGGATATAACTGCTGATCATCTGCTCCAACTGCTTCTGTACTGTCTTCGAGCGCTTGGCGAATCCATAACCAGGAAGGTCAACCAAGTACCATTCATTATTGATAATAAAGTGGTTGATAAGCAAAGTCTTACCCGGAGTTGCAGAAGTCTTGGCCAAACCTTTATGATTGCAAAGCATATTGATGAGGCTAGACTTGCCCACATTGCTTCGGCCGATGAAGGCATATTCCAACTTATTATCCTTAGGACACATGCTCACTCGGGGAGCAGACAGTGTAAATTCTGATTTCTTTATTTCCATTTTTCTATTTTCTTTTATAAATGTTCATTATTAAAAGCAGCACATCAACTTATCATAAAGTTCAATGTTCAACGCTCAAAGTTCAAAGTCTAGAGCATCTCTGCCAATTCCAGCCATCTCATTTCCTTCTCATCAAGTTCATCCTTGATTTCAGGCAGACGCTTACTCTTTTCCGTCAACTCTTCTACCGACAGGGTACCGCTGCAAAGGGCTTCTTCCAACTTTTTCTGCTCTTCTGTGAGTTTATCAATTTCCTGGGTCAATTGTTCATATTCCCGCTTCTCCTTGTAGCTCATCTTGCGCTTGTTTTCGAAGTTGGCATCACGCTTGGCTGTGCCGGCTCCATCATTTGTACTGGCACTGTTATTTGCTATGCTTTTTGCTGCAGCTGCAGCCTTTTCAGCCTCATCCTTTTCCTGCAATCTGCTCCACTCTCGGTATTGAGTATAATTGCCAGGGAAATCCTGAATTTCACCTTCCCCTTTGAACACCAGGAGATGATCCACCACCTTATCCATGAAGTAACGGTCGTGACTTACCACGATGACGCAACCTGCAAAATCCTGCAAATATTCCTCCAACACCTGGAGGGTTTGGATATCAAGATCGTTGGTAGGCTCATCGAGTACCAGAAAGTTAGGATTTCTCATCAGCACCGTGCAGAGATAAAGCTTGCGCTTCTCGCCACCACTCAACTTATATACGTAGTTGTGCTGCTCCTCGGGTGTAAAGAGGAAGAACTGAAGGAATTGTGAAGCCGTCATGTGCTTGCCGTTTCCCAAATCGATATAGTCGGCTATCTCTGTGATAACATCGATAACCTTCTGGTCTTCACGGAACTTCAAGCCCTCCTGCGAGAAATAGCCGAAGCGTACAGTCTCACCAATGTCAAACTTTCCACTATCCGGCTGCACCTCGCCCAAAAGCATCTTGATAAAGGTAGATTTACCCGTACCATTGTTACCCACGATGCCCATCTTCTCGAATCGGGCAAAGTTATAGTAGAAATTGTCGAGAATCACCTTCTTCTTTCCCCTGTCATCGAAAGCCTTACTCACATACTGGCATTCGAAAATCTTCGAACCGATATACACGGTAGAAGCCTTCAGGCGAACCTGTCGGTCTTCAATGCGCTGTTTCGCCACTTTCTCCAACTCGTAGAAAGCGTCCTCACGATACTTCGCCTTATGACCACGGGCCTGAGGCTGGCGTCGCATCCAGTCTAACTCTCGGCGATATAGGTTCTTGGAATGCTGAATCTCAGCACGAAGATTGTCCATACGCTCCTGGCGCTTTTCCAGATAGTAAGCATAATTGCCACGATAGGTGTAAATGGTCTTATCATCGAGTTCCAAGATGGTATTACAAACCTTGTCAAGAAAGAAGCGGTCGTGCGTTACCATGAAGATAGTCTTGTTGCCACGATTCAGATAGCCTTCCAGCCATTCAATCATCTCCAGGTCGAGGTGGTTGGTAGGCTCATCTAGCATCAGAAAATCAGGCTCATCAATCAGCACATTGGCAAGTGCCACACGCTTCTGCTGTCCACCACTCAACTGTCCCATCGGCTGGTCCATATTGGTGATATGCAACTGGGTGAGAATCTGCTTTGCCTTCAGCACCTTCTCGGGATCATCCTCATGATTAAAGCAAGCTTCCAGCACACTCTCCTCAGGATCGAACTTCGGAGATTGCTCCAGATAGCCCACCTTCAGATCGCGTCTATAAATGATGTCACCACTCTCATGTCCCTCCTTATCCATGAGAACCGACATCAAAGTAGATTTGCCCGTGCCGTTGCGCGCCACGAGTCCCACTTTCTGTCCTTCAGCGATAGAGAAGGAAATATTATCAAAAAGAACCTCAGCTCCAAATCGTTTGGTGAGGTTTTGAACGTCTAAATACGGTATTTGACTAGCCATTTTCGTTATTTTTGTGCAAAGTTACGGAAAAAAATTGGCAGAAACAAATTTTTTAGTTATCTTATTTGGCAGAAACAATTTTTTTAGTTATCTTTGCACCGAATTTAGTCAAAACATCTAGTGTTTCCATTCTAGAAACGCTACATTTCATAGAAAAATCATATAATATACAATATAATAATGTATAGCAAAGACGAATTATCAGCAAAAAGTGTCGTTCAACTGAAAGACATTGCTAAAGAGATTGGAGCCAAGATTAAATCTGGTGACAACAAGGAGACTATTATCTATACCATCCTTGATGCCCAGGCTGAAGGTTCAATCGGAGACGATGCTGCGCCAAAGCGTAAACGTACACGCATAGCCAGCAAGAAAGAAGATCGAGTTTATTCTGTCAATGGAACTGATGGCGAGAACTACGACGTGATGAAAAACCAAGTTACAGGTCCAGGTGCCCAACCAGAGTCAGCCTCACAACCTCAAGCTGCAGCACCCTCAACGGATGCACCTGCAGTGATTGATCCATTGGCAGCCTTCCCAAAACACAGAGGGCGCAAGAGCAAGGCTGAACTCGAAGCCATTGCTGCGGCCAAGGCTGCTGCACTCAGAATGCAACAGGAGGCACAGCAACAGCAAGAAGACAATAATAATGAAGGTAGCCTTTTTGACAACAATGCCAATCAGGAAGAACCAACAGTACAGGAAGAGAATGAACAGCCAGTACAAGCCAATGCCAGTGCTGAGCAATCTGATGCCGATGCAGGACAACCTGATGCCAACACTGAAAATGAGAATCACTTCATTCCAGAAGAGCAGTTTGCCATTGGTGAGTCTAGCAACGACAACAGCAACAACAGCGAGCTGATGGCAATGTTACAGGCCAAACTCAATTCACATAACGATAAGGCAGATGCTCCTGGAGAAGAAAATACAGCAGCAAACAACGACAGCAAGCAACAGAGCAACAAGCCTGCAGAAACCATAGCCGAGACTACTCCAGATGGTGTTTGGAGTGGCGACCCAGGCGATGGTACAGATTTCATAACTGTTGTTGACATCCCTATCGAAGACCAGGCAGCCTTGCCTAGTTACGACATCTTCGATCGCCCGACAAATCCTGTTGCTGCAGCTGCAGCTCCTCAGGCTACAGCACCTCAGGCAGCAAACAAGGAACCGGAATACGATTTCTCAAATATCATCACTGCCAATGGCGTTCTTGAAGTTCTCTCAGATGGCTACGGATTCCTCCGCAGCAGCGACTTCAACTACCTCTCTTCTCCAGATGATGTATATGTGGCTACCAATTTCGTGAAGCGATATGGCTTGAAAACTGGTGATGTGATTCAGTGCCATGTTCGTCCTCCTCACGAGGGCGAGAAGTACTTTCCACTTACCAGCATCGACAAGATCAACGGCCGTGACCCATCAGAAGTACGCGACCGTGTGCCATTCGAGCACCTCACTCCACTCTTTCCTAACGAGAAGTTTGAGCTCTGTGGCGATCGCCGCACCACCAATCTGAGTACTCGTATCGTAGATCTCTTCTCACCTATCGGTAAGGGACAGCGTGCACTCATCGTGGCTCAGCCTAAGACGGGTAAGACCATCCTCATGAAGGATATCGCCAATGCCATCGCAGCCAACCATCCTGAAGCTTACCTTATGATGTTGCTCATCGATGAGCGTCCTGAGGAGGTTACCGATATGGCTCGTACCGTAAATGCCGAGGTTATCGCCTCTACATTCGATGAGCCAGCCGAGCGCCATGTAAAGATTGCAGGCATCGTATTGGAAAAGGCTAAGCGCATGGTAGAATGCGGACATGATGTAGTTATCTTCCTCGACTCCATCACTCGTTTGGCCCGTGCTTACAACACAGTAGCTCCAGCATCTGGTAAGGTGTTGACGGGTGGTGTGGATGCCAATGCATTGCAGAAGCCAAAGCGCTTCTTCGGTGCAGCCCGCAACATCGAAGGTGGCGGCTCACTCACCATCATCGCTACAGCGTTGATTGATACAGGCAGTAAGATGGATGAGGTTATCTTCGAGGAATTCAAGGGTACCGGTAACATGGAGTTGCAGCTCGACCGCTCACTCAGCAACAAGCGTCTCTTCCCTGCAGTCAACCTCGTGGCATCTTCTACTCGTCGCGACGATCTCTTGCAAGACAAGACAACGCTCGATCGTATGTGGATCCTCCGCAAGTTCATTTCAGACATGAACCCTATCGAGGCAATGAACACCATCCACAAGAGCATGCAGACTACTCGCAACAACGAGGAGTTCCTGATTTCAATGAATTCATAAATTCTGCATCAACAGCATAAAAGTTAAGGGCGCTCTATCCTTTAGGACGGAGCGCCCTTTTCTTACCATCTGACAGGAAGCCCTATCTTGTTACACACATAACAAAGTGAGAAAAATGAGATATATAAATTGTTGCCACAAAAACAACATATCCGATAGCAAAATGTCATTTCCAAGGCTAAAAACAAGTGATTGACCCATATCAAGAAAAACATATTGCAATAATATTTCTCGGCAAAAGATGCCGTTATTTGATAAAAAAGTGTTAACTTTGCACTCGTATTTAAGGAATAACAAATAATAAATTTTAAAAATGTTAATAATTATGATGACTATTTTTACAATGGCTTTCGCCGCAGTTATGTTTTCAGGTATGGTTCTTTGCATGGGCATGTTCTTGAAACACGTAGTAAACTCAATTCCAGAAATGACTAACATGAGCCATTCTGTTAGCTTGAGCAAGTAAGAATAGAACACTACGATATACATAATATATATACAT
Source organism: uncultured Prevotella sp. (assembly GCA_900555035.1). GTDB lineage: Bacteria > Bacteroidota > Bacteroidia > Bacteroidales > Bacteroidaceae > Prevotella. The sequence continues at coordinate 3,850 of USJX01000082.1, read as the reverse complement.
AATATATATATCTGAATCACTTTAGAAATAGAGAGAGATTTATATAAAGATGGGGCGGGTTCCTTTTACGGAACTCGCCCCTCTTGCTTAATATTCCATCGAGAAGGTGATGCCTCTTCGCATCATATCCTTCACGGTTGGTTTCAATCTGGTCAGGAATCCCTCCCAAGAACGATTCTTCAGGAAACTCCATCCAGCCTCTGCCAAAGCCAAGGAACGAGGATAAGCCTGATAGTAAATACGTTCCGGTGAATTGATGCACTCACTCCACAATGTTCCGGCAACTCCAAAGAGATTGTTCTTCTCGAAATCCTCACCCATTCCCCATGCAGGATCCAGGTCATAAGATGCTTTCAAGGAAGTAACAGGCATACCCCAGTTTACTTCCGGCATATCACCCTTTGCCATCGGATAGTCGAAATAACAATGCTCTCCAGGACAAAGCAAGATGCGGGCATTGTTCTTTACGGCTGCCACCAATGCTTCCTTGGTCAAACCGGCACGCCATGCGAAGATTACGCAACCAGGCTGTATCTTTTTGAAATCAGTCTCATACCAGAACATCGGTGTCTTATGATACTTAGTACGAAGCAAATCGATAACGCGGTCGAAAAGATATCCCTGCAACTTCCAATTTTCCGAACGGTCGGTAGATGTGATGCCGAGCTTCTTCTTCAAAGCCTGGCATTTAGGACAGGTAGTCCAACAATCGAGTGCAGGATTACCAGCCTCATCACCACCCAGATGAATATATTCTGATGGGAAGACATCAGCCAACTCCTTGAACACATTTTCCAAGAACTCGTAAGTAAACTCATTACCGGCACAGAGCAACTCATCCGATACACCGCAAGTAGTGCGGATAGGCTTTCTCACGCCCTTGCAGGTAAGTTCCGGATAAACGCTGATGGCAGCCACTTCATGACCCGGCATCTCAATCTCAGGAACCACCTGGATGTGATACTTGGCACAGTAGGCCACGAAATCGCGCATCTGTTCCTGGGTGTAATAGCCCTTGATAGGCATCAGCATATCGTCCATGCCCCAGCGGCTGCTCGCTTCGGCAGTGAGACGGGGATATTTCTTGATTTCGATGGTCCAAGCCTGGTCATCCACCAGATGCAGATGGAGCATGTTGAGCTTATAGCGTGCCATCTCCGGAACGAATGCCTTCAAATCCTCGTATGGAATGAAGATGCGGCATGGGTCTACCATCAGCTCTCTCACATGGGTGCGAGGCTGGTCTTTTACCACCAACTGAGGGATAGCGTCGCAGCCTATCTTCGAAGCATCGCCACGAAGCAGCTGGTCGAATGTCATCAAGCCATAGAATACGCCCGTTGCGGTCTTGCCCTTGATAACCACACCCTTCTGCTGAACTTCCAGGGTGTATGCCTCCTTGTCTGGGAGACTCTCGTCCAGGGCGAGGGTCATGGTGAGCTGACTGCCCTGCTTGGCGTTTCCGCCCTTCCTGGCATTCTTGCCATAGGCATCCAGTCCGCCAGTTCTTTCCTTCAGGATTCTCTCGGCATGCTCCTGCTCGTTGGCCAATCCGTCGGCAGCCACCACCTTCCAGTTTCCTGCCACCTGCAAAGGAGTCGCCTTGGCATTCACCTTCAGTTCCATCGGAGTAGGAATCAGACAAGCTTCGGGGTTGCAAACTTCCCTAGCCTGCTTCACCTCGCCAAAGAAAGCGTTCCAGCCTGCCGCCTTGCGGTAGAGTTTCTCGCTGCCCCTTGGCATCACCAGTTTCACACCACGCATATTGATTCCCGAGAAAGCCGTAGCGGCAGCCTTTGGCGGAATCTTGGAATTTACCTTGATGAGCTTAACTCCTTCAAGATTGGCAAAAGCGAACTCACCCAACTCTGGAGCACCATTGATAGTAATGGTTTTCAGCTTCTTACAGCCCGAGAAGGCGGCAGCGCCCACCTTGGTTACACCCTGCGGAATCACCACTTCCTGCAGGTTATCGCAGGCAAAGAAAGCCTGACTTCCTATCTCCTGCAACTGATTTGGCAGGATGATATGCTGCAGATGATGACGGGAATGGAAGGCGTTCTTCGGGAGAACGGGACAGGTAGCCTCGCTCAGGTCGAGGTCTCTCAACTGCCAGGCGAGATCGCGAAGCTGTCGGAAATCGGAATTTCTCGTGATTGTCAAAGTTCCTGTCAACTTCAGGTTAACAGCTGCAGATTTCTTCTCGGCACTCAAATCTTTCATGTTGTCAACGGTCTGTGCCGACATAGAAGAAGCCAACAATGCCAAGACTGCAAAAGAAATAAATTTTCTCATACACTAAATGGTTTAAAGGTTTTATATTCTATTATCATTATTATTTCATACGAAATGAATCTTACTGCCGCTTTCCACGAAGGTAGAATTAACCAGGTCGATGTCTTTCCACATCGCCCACTCCTGGTTCAGATCGGCAAGTGCTGCCACATCTTCGCCACTCGTAAAGAGGCGCTCTATCATCACGCCATAAGTGAGATGATCTATCTTCTCTATCGGATGCAGCACGATAGATTCCTCGAAGCTTCCTCTCTTCTCCAACCTTATCTCTACCAGCAACTTAGCCTTCAAGAGTTCGCTCACAGCCCTGTTGATGAGCTGCTGAGGAATCCTCGTTATCTGATGCATCTGCTGAGGCGAATAAGCCGGTTTACCCTCGTTGAAGCGATGGCAAACCAGATGCATCACCACGGCGCAGACCTTGATGCGATGCTCCAGCTTCACATGGTCGTACTTCAAATCCAGATCGTAATGATGCAGATTCTGATTGGTATAGCAGAGCAAGGCTCCGAATACCACTATCGCCCACGAAATCTGAAGCCACAGCAGGAAAAGCGGAATCGCTGCCAGCGAACCGTAGATGACGTTGTAGCTGGAAAGGAACACCTGCAGATAGATGTAGCCATACTGCAATGCCGTCATGCTGACACCTGCCAGGAACGATGGCACCAGGGTGCTTCGAAACCGGATATAGGTGTTCGGAATCACGCAATAGCAGAACACGAAGAAGAAGAACATCGGGACGAATGCCGCCAGATGCAGGAGAAACGACGGAATCGCCTCTCCCATATCGGCAATCTTGTCTACATCGTCTATCACATTCACCGTCCATACATTGATGAACGACGCAAAGAGTATCATCATGCCCAAGCCGAAGAGGATGGTTGGATACTGGGTAACAATCTGCTTCCACGAACGCTCGCCCGTATGCCAGATGTCGTCGAAGGTAAGCTCTATCTTCTGCATCAGCGAGATGATGGTATAGAGAAACATCACGATACCCGTACCGATGATATAGTTGCTCTGCGTGTTCTCTATGTAATTATGAACGAAGTTCACGATGGTCTGAGCCACAACGGGTTGCGCCTCGAAGGTGCTCGAAATCCACGATTCGAGCAGGGCGGTGTAGCCGAAGCCACGGGCAATGACAAACATCATCGCCATAAACGGAATCAGCGCCATGAACGAGGCGAAGGTCAGTGCCGCCACATCCCTAGCCCACATATCCTTGACGTAGAAGATGCGACCAGCGAGCATACCCATCTTGATCCAAGACTTCAACTTGCCCCGGAAATCCTGGATATTGGAAGAATTGAACTCCCTAATATCCTCGTAAAAGCCTATGATTCTGTCTATTATTCCCATTAGCTATCGGTTTTCATTGTCTTCAAGCAACAAATCCCCTCACAACACCATTCTGATGCCATGAAGGGATTTGCCTTAGTATTTTGCTTAAGTTGCTACTTTATGGATTAGTAGAACTTGAAGTAGTTGCGAGCGTTGTTGTAAGAGATGTCCTCTACCATGCGAGAGAGGCTCTCCATGTCGTTAGGAA
>USJX01000081.1 GCA_900555035.1 uncultured Prevotella sp. | reverse complement strand
CCACCGCCGTCCCCTCAAACGCCTCTTTCAAGGCTCTCGCCATCGGACAGCTGCCCGTGGCGAAGAATCCGTGTAGGAATAATATCTTCTTCATGCTCTAATCATTTGATAATGATGCGCCTGTAATCTAGGGAGATAAGCCATGCTCAACTCCCATATCAGCGCAATATATCTGCAAAAATACAAAAAATATTCAGAAAAATGATTATATGGATGGATTTTGTTTGCAGGGCGAACTTGATTTAACCTTATTTTATAGTAGAGGGATATTTTGAAAAGCCGAAATCCTTAATGACCTTAATGACCTTGACCTTCATGACCGGATTGATGAATACATGTACACCAGTGGGATATATTGAACCAGCTTATATTTCGTCGGTCTTGACCGACGATTTAAATTTCATCATGAAAGTTGATGCAGAACATATTGCTACAATGTTATTCCCCGTTAGGCGTTACTGTATAAAAAGCTGTGTAAGTTTCTTGGGGGACACCTTGAGGGACATTTGAGGGACATTTTTATAGATTCAGTAGGAGCGCACTTGTTATTATTGCATCAAAAAAACAGCCTACATAGCGACTGACTTTTAGCTATGTTATTGATTTTCAGAATATAATCACCGACTTTGCACATAATATTCATAAGATTATTACGTGCAAAAACAATGAATATATCTAAAAAGCGCATAGCGGTCAATTCAATTGCGCACACAGTGTATTCGCATTTTGAAACCCCGAAATCCTTAATGACCCTTAATGACACGGAAACGACCGCTCTCCTCATAATTTCTGAGGTGAGCGGTCGTTTTCTTTTACCCTAGACAATTCCTATCCCTTACGCAATAATCACCCGGTGCATCTGCCTGATGAAATCCTTGAGATTCACAAACGTATCGCCGAAGGTTTCGCGCCATTTCAGATTGTTCAGAGGATACTCCAGGAAGTCGCGGGTCTCAATGTCGCCGTTCTTGCTGATGAAATCCAGGATGTTCTTCAGATAAAGCTCCTGCTCTGAGGTGAGATTGTAACCCTCTATAAACTGCTGGTAAATCTGAAGCGCCTTCTTGCGGTCTATGCCGTTGATTACACGGATAAACGCAGCCACATTGTTCTTGTACGGATGACCCTCGGTAAGCTCGTTATACTCATCCTTGGTGCCCAGCTCCTCAAAGAAGATGCGCTCCAACTCCTCTATGTCGGCAGAAGACAACTGCTCGAAATGCTGAATCTTGCGCAGCGTAGCGTTGTTGCTGTTCTCTGCCAGATAGTCGATTACACGCTGCTTGTAGCTGGTCTTGATCACCTCATCCTCGCCACCTTCTGTGGTAGTAAATTCATCTTCTATGTCGATGACAAACTTCTTGCCCCTGCGCTGCTCCTTCAGCAGATGCATCAGCCCACGCAGTTCCTTGCGCACATGCTCCAGCGCATCCAGCGATTCATTTTCCCAGAACACAGGCTTCTGAACCTGGCGGATGATGTCGATGCGCTCCATCACAGCCGGGATGGAGGCCTTCTTCTCCAGGATGGCGGCGATGTTTACCACCACCTTGCGGAATTGACCCACACGCCTGGTTGTGTCGATGAGCGAAAGCATGATGTGGAGCATCACGATGTCGAAACGCTTGGCTTCCTCGTCGTCCTTATCCACTTTGATAAGATGTCCAATCTTCTTGAGCCGCAACACATCCAATTCCGATAAACAGGTCCATTTTTCCTGATTCCTGTAAGGCTCTATGATGTGCAGCCATGTGCGAGCTTCCTTGCGCTCCTTGCCGATGGCTGCCACCTGTCTGCTGAGCAGGGCCTTCAGCTCATCATGCAGCTGCTTGTCAAATTCCTTCTCCTGGTGCTCGGCACTCTGCAACTCCTTGGCAATATCCAGGCGCAGACAGAAAAGCCGGTCGGTGAGCGATTTGCTGTCGGATGGATGAAAGTCGTCGCCCTGTTTCGAGAAGAAGTCGAAATTGCCGCACCAGTCGAAGATGTAGAATTCCTGCTTGTCTTCGCCCGGACCAAAAAGGTCTTTGCAGAGACGGGTTCCTCTGCCTATCATCTGCTCAAACTTAATCTTCGACTTGATAATCTTGAAGAATACAAGGTTCAGAATCTCAGGCACATCAATGCCCGTGTCGAGCATATCCACCGATACGGCTATCTGCGGCATCTTGGCTTCCATCTTGAAGTCGGCGATGATGGCAGAATGGTTCTTCACCTGGTTGTCTATCAGCTGGCAATAGTCGGCGCCACGCTCGGGATAGAGCTGGTTAAAGCGCTCCACGATGCGCTCGGCATGCTTGTGGTTGTAGGCAAAGATGATAGTCTTGCCTATGTCCTCACCACTATGCACCTTCAGTCCGTTTGTCATTAATTCTGACAATACATTGTCGATGGTATCATCGTTAATCAGATAGTTGAAAATCTCGTTGCCCTGTATGTCTCTATGATATTCCTCTTCCTTCGGAATGCCCTTCATGGCCTTCTCATACTCCCATACCTTTTCCAGCTGCTCACGCTGCTCCGCACTCAAATCGTCGTATTTTATGCCTCGGTTTATCATCTTCGAGTTGCATTTCTTCAGGCGGTAGGGGCGCAGATATTCATCACGTATAGCCTCCTCATAGGTGTATTCAAAGTTAGGCTCGTTCTCCAGCTCCAGCAGCTGGAAGGTGTTCTTGTCAATCTCGGCACGAGGGGTGGCGGTGAGACCGATGAGCAGCGAATCGAAATACTGGAAGATGGCGCCGTATTTGCCGAACACGCTGCGGTGGGCCTCGTCGATGATGATGAGGTCGAAATGGCCGATGGAGAATTCCAGGGGTTCGGTGTTGATATAGTTGATCATCGTCTGATAGGTTGAGAACACGATGCGGGCGTTCGTATCTGGCTTATCATCTTCCGAGAGGCAGGACATCGACTGGCTAGGCAGGAACTCTTCGAATCTTTCGTGCGCCTGCTTCACCAGTTCCTTGCGGTCGGCAAGAAACAGAACATTCTTGAGCCATTTGCTGTTGTTGTAGAGCAGCTTGCAGAGCGAGATGCTTACGCGCGTCTTGCCCGTACCGGTGGCCAGCACGAGCAGACCGCGGCGATGCTTCCTGTTGAGCCATTCCACCAGACTCTTGATGGCGGTTTTCTGATAGGGGCGGTTGGTGATTTCATCGTCTATCGCCAGGTTGGTAATAGGGGAGCGACTCCGTTTCTGAATCAGATATTCCAGGTTGTCGTAACTGTGGAAGGAGATGACGTTTCTAGGCGGATAGTCGAGTCCGTCTATCACCTTTGTTGTGTATCCGTTGGTGTAATAAATTACCGGGCGCACGCCATACTTCTTCTCCAGGCAATCTGCATACTCGATGGCCTGTTTGCGTCCCGTTTCCGGGCTGTGGATGGTGCTTTTGGCTTCTATCACCGCCAGCGGTTTGCTGCCCTTGCTAAAGAGCACATAGTCGGCGTAGCCGATGCCTGAAGGGTGGAATTTCCTGTCCATCCCCTCTATCTTGATTTCTATGCCAGCCTTGCCGCCCTGTATGTCGCCCTTTGCGTGGAGTATTTCCCAGCCGGCTTCGTTGAGCATATAGTCGATGAGGCATTGTCGGGTAATGGCTTCGCTTTCAAGCGATTCTGCTGGCTGCTGGGTTGGTGGTTTAGGGTGCTCGATGGCTTCGTGGGGAACATGGTGCTTCAAATCAGGCGAAACTGCTGGTTCTGAATTGTCAGCCGCATGAACCTGGGTGAAGTCTTGCGGAATGAGCGTAGCATCGAAGGCTGCTATTTCGCGGATTGCCTGCCAGCGGTAGAGGAAACCGCAGGCTACATGATAGAGGGCACGCAGGCAGATGAAAGCATCGTTCTTTCTTATCTTCTGTGTTCCGGTATGAGCGGCATAGTTGCCTATTTTCTTTACCGTGCGCATATCCTGTATCAGTTCCCAGTCTTCGTTGACGAACGCCTCTATTTCCGGGCGTTTGAGCATCTGGCTGAGGGTTTCGTGGGGTTCCAGCGTCACCTTCGCCATAGCCAGATGGTTCTTGACGAGCCATTCCAGAGCCTTGCGGGCATTGGTGGCACTATCTTCGGGGAATGCCTTCTGAAAGATTTCTGCCTTATCGCAGTATGCGTGTAGCTGGTGTAAGGCAGGAATCTCCTCTTCCAGCTTTTTGATAAAGTCAAAATTCTTCATTGTCGTTTTTATTTTTAATTGTTGTTATATTTTTGTGGGCGATATTTTAAAGCCGTCTTCAACTCCTATTCAAACCAGTATTGCATGCGGGAAGCCAGCAGGGTTTCGAGATCCTGGATGGACTTCTGAACCTCCGATTTCTCTCGCTCGATTTGCTCTATGCGCTGGGCAAAGAGACGTTGGAGGGAGAGGGGTGGGAGAGGGATTGGAATATGTTTGAGCTTAGCAGCTTGAATTCCTTGTGCAGTCGAACCTGTTGCATGTTTTTTAAGCACATCTTGAAAATAATCGGTAAGCATATGAAACATAACATATCTATTTTCAAGTTCACACTTTTGTTGTAAAGCAATTAATCTCTGTCCTGTAGAAAAAACGGAGATATTAGCTATTGCTACATTACCTAAAGGTGCTTCTGTTGTAAACAACAAATCTCCTTTTTGTGCAATACCTCTACTTTGCCGTTGCAAGAAATCTTGGGGGCTTATATATTCCGCTATAGTGTAATCTAAAAAACCTCTTTTGACATTTTTGGCAGTTATCAGAGGAATTCCTGATTTAATCTTCGTTGGAGTCTTGCCACGGTAGTCTATAAAGGTGTAGATTTCTCCCAGCTTCTTCACTTCCCATCCCTTTTCATTCTCCACAGGGTCTCCAAACATCTCATAGAAGAGGCTTTGAGCGAGATTGTAGAAATCTTTAAGTTGCTCCTTCTTCAAACGAATCAACTCGTTTATCTTGTCAAGTTCGGAAACTATCGCAAGCTGAGTGGATAGTGGAGGATAAGGAATTTGTGTATTATCAAAGTCCTTCTTTACTATATGTTTCATGGTTGCACCATGAACTTGTTCAGCCATTGCTGCTAGTTTAGATGTTACTGCATATTTTAGAAAGAACTTGTCAATATCTGTCTTGTTGAAAGCAACTTTGAAGATATGCTGATTCAAAAATGCCTTGCCACCATTCCAAATATACGCTCCTAAACTCGCTGACCATGAGATGAGCAAATCTCCATTTTGAATTTTTACTTTCTCAGGAACTTCACCATCAAAGTAATTGTAAGGAGCATTTGGGTTGTTCAGATTTTGGATACGTATAATAGGGGTACCTGATTCTTTCCATTGATCGGGTTTGAAAGCGTAACCATTTATGTAGGTGGCTACTTCCCCCAGCTTCTTATATTCCCATCCCTTTCTCATGCCATCTCCTCCTTTTCCTTCTCCGAATTCTTCTCCATATCCTTCTCCAAATCCTCATCCTTCTCCAGCATCTTGCACAATTCTCTATACCCCTTCAGAAACTCCCCTTCAGTCTCTTCCAGTCTTACTAGAATATCCTTTACAGGCTCGTATTCCACCTTCTCACGCTCTATCTCCTTATACTTATTAATAGAGAGGTCGTAATCGTTCTGGCGGATTTCTTCTACGGGTACGAAGAAGCTCTGGTCCTTGCGGGTGCGGGAATCCTCAGACTCAGGATGCAGGAAGCGGTTAACCACATCCGGAATATCATTGTCGGCTATCGGCGTACGCTTGTCATCGAGCGAATATCCATCCGCCTTCATGTCGTAAAACCATACCTTGTCCGTTCCACCACAGTTGGTCTTGCTGAACACAAGAACGGCGGTAGAAACTCCGGCGTATGGCTTGAACACACCACTAGGCATGGAAATGACGGCACGCAACTGCTGGTTGTCAACTATCTCCTTGCGGATAGCCACGTGAGCCCTGGAAGTTCCGAAGAGTACTCCATCAGGCACGATGCTGGCACAGCGGCCGCCCAACTCCAGCGAGCGGACAAACTGAGCCAGGAACAACAGCTCAGTCTTGGTGGTGTTGGCGTAGGCAAGAATATTCTTGTTCACATTATCCTTGTCGAGACTGCCCGCAAAGGGTGGGTTCGCCATGATGAGCGAATAGCAGCTCTGGTCTTCGTTCTGAGCCGAGAGCGAATCGCGCCAAGCCAGTTGAGGAGCAGTTACGTCGTGAAGCAGCAGGTTCATGGCTCCGATGCGCAGCATGGTCTGGTCGGTATCGTAGCCATTAATCATCGAAGTCTTCATGTGGTGAACGTCCTCTTTTACATAGGCAGCCATCTCATGGTTCTCCTTGATATATTTCACCGCCTCAACGAGGAAGCCGGCAGAACCCATTGCCGGGTCGCAGATGTAATCCTTCGGGTTAGGCTGCATCATCTCCACAATCATGCGGATGATGTGGCGAGGGGTGCGAAACTGGCCGTTGGTGCCGCTTGCCGCCATCTTGCCGAGGATGTATTCATACACATCGCCCATGGCGTCGCGATTATTCATATCAAGATCGTTAACGCCATCTATTACCCTGGCTAGGGTTCGGGCGTTGGGAATCAGGAAGATGGCCGATTTCATGTAGCGGCTGTAGGCGCTTTCTTCGCCCGTGCCGATGTGCTTGATGAATTCGAACACATACTGGCGCACCACCCTGAACATTTCATCGGCGCCCAGGTTCTTGAACACGTGCCAGCGCAGGCTTTCGTAAGGAATGCCCGCCTTCTCCTCATCGCCTACGGCATCAGGATTCACCCATATCTTTCCTTCCGGGAAGGTAGGGTTCTGAACTACGCTGTCCCAGTCGCGGGCGTTTTCCTCTTCCTGCAGCTGCTTGTCGTCGAGCATCTTCATAAAAAAGATGTAGGTCATCTGCTCCAATACGGTGATTGGGTTGGTAATGCCTGCCACAAAGAAGGTGTCCCATATCTGGTCTATCTTGTTTTTGATTTCTCCTGTAATCATATTGTTATGTTTTAAATTTAAGGCAAAGGTAATAAAAAATGGGAAAACGAGCAAATATCTGATTATTTTTTTTCTGCTTTCCCTCATTTTTCTCTTTTCGTGAATGAAAGGAAAATAAAAAGTGAATGAAAAAATAAAAAGTGAATGAAAAAATAAACCGCCCCACCTATATATAATAAGGTGGAGCGGTAGTAGATTACATTATTTACATGATTTACATGCAGCTCGATACGCCGAGCGAGGTGGCGATAGCCGTAAGGATGCTGATGGCTATCTGAATCACCATTTTCCAAGTGTCTTTTTTCATCATCTTCTACTTTTAAAGGGTTCTACAATTTTTTAAGGGGTGGTAGAGTTCCAGTATCCTGGAACTCTATTCTTGGGAGGTTAAATCATCTAGACCCAAGGTCTAGATGCTAACACTGCCTGAGTCGCCACCCGTTTCTCCGGTATTGCCGCCGGAAGTACCTGGGTCGCCAGTGTTCTCACCCGTGCTGCCGCTGCCGCCAGCTCCAGTGGTTCCGCTATCGGAGCCGCCGCCAGTGGTTCCGCCGCCACCGCCATTAGTGCCGCCGCCTTCAGTGCCGCCGCCATTGCCGTCATCGCCACCATCAGGATTGATAGGCAGATTGAGGTCAACGTTGGTCTTGCCCTCTCTGATGGCCTTCAGCACAGCAGCCTGTGCGCTGCGGCTAGCCACGAGGTTGAACTCGGCGTCGTCGATCAGGTTCTTGAACTCCTTGCCAGGCTCCCACTGAACCTTCACCTGGTTGATGTTCTGCGCCGTAAACTTGTCGGCAGTCTCTGCGCCCTTGGAGCCGAGCAGGAGAGAGAAATCGCCCAAATCGCCCAGACGAATCTTCTTGCCCTCGAGCAGCATCTCTCGCATGCAATCCACTGCCATGTAGAGGATGGCGCTGATGTCAGCTCTGGAATACACACTGCCGTGAGAAGTGATGTGCTTGGCAAACTTCTCGATGGTCATCACATCGGTGTACTGCGAGATGGCGAACGCATTCTGCTTCTCGGTCTTCACGAGGTCAAGGTCCTTCTGGTCAGGATTCTTACCCTCCTGCTTAGCCTGGTTGATGCGTGACTTTGCCTGGTTAATCTCCAAAAGGTTTGCGTTCACGCTGCGCATTACGATGCTGTAATTAATCATACTCGTTTGTGTTTAATGAGTTCGTTAAAATCACAACTACCCAGAAAGCCCCGTTTCCTGTGCTTTTTTGGGTCTTAATAGATGACCGGCGCCTGCCATCATTTAAGACCCGCTGCGGTCTTCTATGATGACCGCCCTGAGGCACAAAAGGCTGTTCTTTCGATTGCCGGTGCAAAGATACGAAAAAAGGCTGAGGGGACAATGGCTTTTCCCGTCACTTGAATTCGTTTTTCCCGTATGTTGTGAAACCGGGGGATGAGATAAGAGGGAAGTGAGTGGAATGACGAAGCAAAGGTATCCGGGCATTAATGACCGGTCATTATCGGTCATTAAGAAAAATCAATCCGGTCATTTAGCCTTATAGTATAATATTAAAATATTTTAATATTATACTATATACATTTCGCCGCCCCCGAAAACCTTAATGACCGAAAATGACCGGGCATTAATGACCGGATTTAATGGTGTGAAATAAGTAAATCATTACATCGATGATAAACGTTAAGTATCTGATAATATATTAGTTAAGCTAGTTATATACCATAAAGTAGGACAGCCTTAATGTATAAGAATATTATAGATTCTAATCTCCCTTCTTTTAGATTTCTCTACTGCTTTTTGTCTTTGATATTTACAAAATCCGTTCGAAATCTTTTCTTAAACCCCTCTTTTCTTTCGTTCTTTCTAACTTCTACTCCTCTTGTTTTTGCCATCAGAGTGAGTAAAAAGACTATTCTGAGCCGATTTTCATGGCTCTGTGCGTGTTTTTGATAGTCTTTCTGCGATGAAACTTTTAGCAAGATGAAGATATGAAGTCTTCCTGTAAGACATGATTTTCTGATGGTTGTAAGAAGTTATATAATTCTTCTTTTTCAGGTCTCAAATTTTTATTATTCTGTTTTTTTGTGTTAATCTATATAATAATGTGTGTTTTTTCGCAATTATTTTGTACCTTTGGGGGCGAATTCTGTGCATAGTGCGCAGGAAAATAAAACATTTTATAATATACGGTGATGACAGAACAGCAAAAACAAGCCATTATAGAAAGTGGAAAGCAATATTTCCGCTCTATTATCATACCTAATCATTTGAAGTATCTGAATAAGCTTCATCTGAGCAGTTTTGATATTAATCCGTTTCTTATCAATTATCTTGCAGCTTTCTTATGTGGAGATACGCAACCCATTAGTTTGGCCAAAGCTCTAGTCTATCCACGTATCCTGGGCACAAGTCTCAGTACTAGTTTCGGACAAAATATTCAGGTGTTTATTGCTCAACTCCAGGAGGTAGTTGGTGGTGCATCTGGCATTGATGGTATAGATATAGAATTCGTTGATGCTATAGATGGACGCCGTAAATACTGTCAGTGCAAGGCGGGACCCAAAACGATTAATAAAGATGATATTACCACAATTCTAGGTCATTTTAAATACCTTATGAATAAGTCTAGATTAGACAGAATGGGGTTACAGTTTGAGGATCTTGTAGTAGGAGTTTTATATGGGGAGAAAGAAAACCTATCTGCTTTCTATAAGGCAATAGATACGCATTACCCAGTTTTGTGTGGCTCTGATTTTTGGATGCATCTTACAGGAGACAAAAACTTTTATCATCGCTTAGCTAAGGCTTTTGGAGAGGTTGTGGATGAAGACGGAATTGATGGAAGTGCACTTATCCTAGCCAAAGTAGAAGAAATTGCTGAAGAAATCAGAGAGAAAGGTGGTTTATAACTATGACATTTATATCAGAAAATAATTTAGCAGCACTTATAGGCACCTCCAATCGTACGGTTCAAACCTGGGGGAGAAATGGGCTTTATCCACTTCGGGTTCAGAATGGTATCTCGGGGTTTGAGATGGAAGACCTTAAGGTAATCCCGGAGATAGATTCTATGCTTAAAAGTAATTGGGAAAACGAATCTAGAGTTATTCCTGTGCGACAATTCAATTCAGTAGAACTTTTTGCTGGTGGCGGCGGCTTGGCTTTAGGCATGTCGCTGGCAGGTTTTCATCACGTGTTGTTGAACGAGTTTGAAACAGCTGCGTGCAAGACGCTAAAAACAAACAGACCAGAATGGAATGTGATAGAGGGTGACGTGCGCCACATAGATTTCACTCCTTTAAGAGGTAAAGTAGATTTTCTGTCAGGTGGTTTCCCTTGTCAGGCGTTTTCGTATGCAGGAAAGGGGGCTGGATTCAACGACACCCGTGGAACTCTGTTCTTTGAACTAGCCCGAGCAGTAAAAGAAATTCAGCCGAAAGTTTTTATGGGAGAAAATGTTAAGGGGTTAATCTCACATGAAAATGGACGAACATTTGAGACTATAAAAAATGCAATAGCTGAATTGGGATACACGCTTGTTGAACCTCGTGTGTTGCGTGCAATCATGTATCAAGTGCCGCAGAAACGAGAGCGATTGATTCTCATTGCAATTCGCAACGATATTGCTAAACGCGTAGAGTTTCATTGGCCTACACCTTATCATGAAGTATTAACTCTTCGTGATGCTCTCTACCAAAGCGTAATCTTTGATAGTGATGTTCCAGTTTCTGAGGGTGCACAGTATCCGGAGAAGAAAAAGCGAGTTTTGGCAATGGTCCCCCAAGGTGGCGATTGGAGAAATCTGCCAGAAGATGTTGCCAAGGACTATATGGGAGGTAGTTGGTTGCTCGGTGGTGGAAAAACGGGAATGGCAAGAAGATTGTCACTTGATGAACCGTAATTGACACTTACATGCTCTCCTTGTCAAAAACAGACAGAGCGTTGTCATCCTATAGAAACACGTCCATTAAGTGTTCGAGAATATGCACGTATTCAGACATTTCCGGATAGCTGGAATTTCCAAGGAAGTATGAGCGATAAATACAAGCAAATAGGTAATGCGGTTCCCGTTAATTTAGCGTGGGCAGTAGGTCGCTCACTTATCCGGCTCTTCAATGATATTCAGAATATTATGCCTGAGGATACACGGGATTGTTCTGAAGCTGTTAGAGAGATTGTGCATAAGCAGTCGCAATTAGTTGTTGTAAAGGATCATAATACGCAGACTTCAACTGTTACAAATAAGTATCACGAGCTCAACTTCCTTGATCTCTTCGATCAATATGCACTCAATAGTATTGCTGACAACAGTATGGTGCACGAAGATATTAATTGGGAGAAATATGGTGAAAAGCCGCAGCTGGAGCCTGTGGTGGATGAAACCAAGAATGTTCTCATCTCGCTGGTAAAGAAAGACAACGAGAAGATGTTTCTTGACGGCTCTGCCACCATCTACTATACAGGCAAGAAGTTTCCTGCATCCGTGGCTCTCAACAAGCTTTTCTACTTTATGCCTTATATTAAGGGCAAGGGAGTGCGCGATCTCTTCCTAATCAGAATAGCACGACTCGGCTATCGCAAGGAGGGAACGCCTGAAGAAGATAAAAACGATCTCCGACTGGTACTTGAGGTGCAGTTCGTAAAGCAGCTCTTTGATGACTACAAGCCTGTGGAATTGAAAATCTGGCGAACTTTTACGGATACAACCATCGGTAAACTAATCAAGCAGGCTTATGTTTAGCGCAGTTTTACTTCTATATATAATAGTGGATTATACTCTAAAAGCGGATTAGGCTTATAAAGAGTTTTGCACAAGAAAGAGTCAAGAGAATTATAATTTTAGTTTAGTGAAAGTTATATTCTCTTGACTCTTTAAAACTTATTGAAGTGATATTATAATGATTACTTCAAAACTAAAATAAAGAAAAATATGGATGATTTTGAACTACTATTATGTCAAAACGAAAACAAAAGATTGCGTGGCATAATAGAAAGTCTTGAAGATAAAGTGCGTGATTCTTCAATAAGATTAGCAACATATTGTGCTGATTATGAAGCTAAAATGGCTCAGTTGAAGGGCAGGCATATTCTTGATGAATTAGATAATTATAAAAGTGCTTACCACTATATAAATGATCAGTATAGGACTTTGGTTAAAACACAGGAAGAACTGATAAAATATATAGAATCATCACTTAGGCTGCTTGACATAGAACAGTCTAAGTATAAAGATTATGTTGCCACATCCAAACAGGGATTGTTACAGCCTTCATTTCTAATCGAAGCATCTAAGGCAATAGATTATTTGAATATATTAAAAGCCAAATTAAGTGCATTTAAAGAACATCCTATAGCAGAAGAACTTGATAAGATGTTGAAAAAAAATGCAGAAGGAAAAGATGCAAGAGCAACAGGCTTCCGTAGCCTAATAAATCCACGATATAAAGCGGAGGAATTACTAAAAGAACTACATGGGCTTATAGACGGACATAAGTGTAAGGAACACGTTCCTTATATTCTTATCTTAATGGAAGAAAAAGCTCTTAGCCGGAAACCTACATGGAAAGAGATGAGAGATGAATTTAAAGATATAGGAGCACCATCTAATTCCAATTACTGTAAGTTTATGAAATACAAGCTTAAGACTGTAAAAACAGGCGAATGCTTTGATGAAGAAGAGATTTTGAGCAAGCGTTCTATCATAGAAGATATTCTTGAAAGGTATAACACTCGTTTTATATCTGATTTCCCGTTTTAACGGACTCTAGCGGACAACTTTTCTGTCCGTCCGTTTTCTTTGGTATTCCCAATACCTTATTGTATTTTTGCACTCGACAAAAGATGTCGGGTGCATTTTTTTTGCACTAAAGTTAATAACCTGAGCGGAGGCGAGGAACCTCACAATGTGATTGAAGATGGCCATCGGTAA
>USJX01000080.1 GCA_900555035.1 uncultured Prevotella sp. | reverse complement strand
GAGGAGCATTTGCTGCATCCTCTCCATTTCCAGTTGTGTGTGTTGTTCCATACGCTTTAAATTTCTGAATTACACTGCAAAGATACAAAAAAAAATGCCTCTTGTCAAGAGTTTCTGGGTGACATTGCGGGTAACATTGTGGGTAACATTATGGGTAACATTATGGGTAACATTTTACACCGAAATAAAATGAAGTGAAATGAAATGAGCCTCATTCCGAGTTGGAATGAGGCTCACGTAACGTTTATTTGAGGCTCATTCCAACTCCAAATGAGCCTCATTTCATTTTCGATTCCTATCGATAAAAACTCCAATTAAGCTTCTTTCGAATTCCCATTAGGCTTCATTCTAATTCGCCATTAGGCTTCCTTCGCATTCGCTTTCATCATCGCCTTTTGAAACAATTAGAAGCTCGATGATGCGGCAATTGGGATTCTTCTGAATCTCATTCATATAGAACAGCGTGATGCTATCGGGAAAGATGCGGCGGCGCTGTTCCATGGCTCTCAGCTTGTTCAGTGACTTGGCTGGATTGTTAGGCACGGCAACGCCCACCTGCGCAAAAAATCCCTCGTAAAGTTGACAGAGAGGTTTCTTGCGAAACAGGTTGTCGTGCCAAGCATCGCAAAGGTCTTCCTCCTCCACCACGCTCTTCAGCGTGGCTATGTCGTTCACATCGTGAACAAACTCAATCAGCCAGCACAGGTAATGCCCCCACAGGTATCTGTCAGGCTCCTGCTGCAACATCCACTCGTAGTCGTCGAGCATCATCTTGTGGGCACGAGTCTTCAACTCGTTATACTCTTCTCGTGTCATAGGTGTATCTTTTTTAATAAGATTGTTAACTATAAAAATTAAACTCTGAACGATCAATTATAAATTATAAAACCTTCCTCCAGGGGGCTTCGTCCTTCGAAAAAGTCATTTTGTGCAAAACCTCGGCTATGCAATCATCTTCCGACTCACGCTCGTCGTATCTGCCGCAAGGCTGCCTCATGTAATAAACCTTTCCAGGGTGGCAGAACTCCTGATCTCTCACCTTCAGCATTTCCACGATAGAGAAAGTCTTGCCCTCCTCGGGCTTGTTCACACGAGTCACCGTAAACAGATAGTCGGCCAGGTTGGCCCACTGCGCACTACCCGCAATGGAATAGAGATCCAGCGGTGGAAAAGCCTCATGGCCATCTTTGTACTGAATACGTGGGTGCGCCACCACCACCGTCCAGATATGGCGCGTACGGCTCCACTGCTGCAGACGGGTAAGCATCAGTCTCACCTTTTCGGTTTCTGTAGCTCGGCTGCCGCCCTCCGTTACGTTGATGAACACGTAAGGGTCTATCACCAGATAATCAATCTTGTGCTTCTTGCGCTGCATCTCCGTTTCGGCCAGACTCGTGATGTAGTTGCTGTCGGGCAGACGACTCTTGGTGTCGAAATCCACCATGTGAGAGTTCAGGTAACTCAGCATCTTGCGGTTCTCGATGCGTGCCTCCTCCGAAGTCTGCATACCGTCCATATTCGCCGTGTTCTCCACCCCCAAGACTATGCGTGCTATCTCCCTAACATGCTTCCCCTTGATAGGTTTCTCGAACGAGAAGAACGCAACTCGCTTGTTGCAGTGATACATCAGGTGCGCCATCAGACAGTTGAGGAAATCCGTCTTGCCCGAATTCGGGCGACCGGTCAGGATGATGAGTCCGCCATCCGAAGTCGGGTGGAAAATATGGTCTGTGAGCTTGCCCATGCCCACCTCGTAGCCATGGTCGTAGTTGCCCATCAGGATGTCGAGCACCTCGTCTGAGTTCTCCTCCAGGTCATAAACGTCGCCCTCGTTCACAGGCTTGGCTTCCTCTATGATGCGTCTCACCTCATTGCATCCATAAGCCTCATACACCTCGCTGATATCCTTCTTTCCGAACGTCAGACTCGCCACCTTAGCACGGGTCTGATATCGGGTTGCAAGCGTCTTGACGAGCATTCTGCCAGGACGGTCGCTGTCGCCGCATATCACGATTTCATCGGCTTGCAGAATCCACTCATCAAAAGCCTCATGACTCTCGTCGATGTTGGTACCGGCACCGTTGGCCACGCTCAGCACGTAAGGGTATCCGCAGCTCATCAGGGTGAGGCGGTCTTTCTCGCCCTCAGTGATGATAATCTGGTGGATGACTTCAGCGTCGGGGCGCAGGTCGTTGATGCTCTCGATGCCGTACGGAGCACAAGGCTTGGTAGGCGAAACCTGCAGGAATCCCTTGCTCCATTCGCCCGTGATAGGGTTCTGCTGCACGGTGCGGAACTTGGCGTTGATGATTTTGCCGTTCAGGCGGTTGCAATAAACAATCGCAGGAAATTCCTCCACGCCCTTAGGGTCTTCCCTATTTGAATCATCCACGGACTGCATCATCCAGGCGCACATCACGCCCTCCCTCTTGATGACCTCTGGTGAGAGTTTCATGGCCTGGATGTAATTCTGCACCATGCCCTGCAGCGAGAGGATGCGATCGGGAGGAAGCAGCATTTTGACCTTCGGATTTCTGGTAACGTTGGCAGGATGGAAGTGCTCCATGAACTCAGCCTGTTCCTCGGCGTTGTCGAAGGGATACACGGGATAGAGGCATGAGCGGGTGGCGGCATCAATTTCCTTGTAGTCATCAATGCACATCGGCACATAGTTTTCCGGCATGTTCTTGCCGTTCGGCTTCTGCGCCTCGCAATAGAATTTGCCGTTGGTGCCATGCTGGTATTTCTTGCTCAGCGCCTTGAGTTCATCCAGTTGTCCGCCCCATCCGCACGAGAAGCAGTGGGCTGCACCGTCGGATCTTCTCACGTAGCAGTGCCTCTTTCCGCAAGCAGGGCATGTCACTCTGATATTGACAGGCTGCTTGGGAATCACCATGATGGCATCCTCCGTAATTTTACGGAGTTGAGCCAGTGTCACCTTTCCGGAAGGATCATCAGAAGATGAACCGTTTCCGAAAGAACCATTTCCGAAAGAACCGTTTCCGATACCATTTTCGGAAGAACCATTTCCGATACCATTGAATTGTTGCTGGTATCTGAGATAGAGTTCTCTTTTCTCTGACGAGATGTTCACTAAGATTTCTGGGAAGTCGGTAGCATAGTAACGTGGCTTCTCTTTCTTCTTAAAGTCTTGATTGTTAGCCATTTTGTTGTTTATCTAAAATTAAAAATCTGTCTTATTTTGTTATAAACATCATCTTTTACATCTTCAGCGTCTTCTAAGTCTTCAGCGTCTTCTAAGTCTTTGGCGTCTTCTAAGTCTTTGGCGTCATCCAACTATGCGAAAACTTATTCCAGATAGCCAAAGCACTGGGTCTTGGCGGAGCATCTGCTGGAATGCGATACTGCACGAGTGCGCCATTCTGCTGCGAAGGTGCATCATAAAATCTCTGTCCCGAAGCCTTGTCCTGGTACTCGAACTTCGAAAGCGGGCGATTTTGTCGTTGCATCTCCTGTGGGTTCCGCTCCAGTTCTTTCCGCGTATCAGCAATGGCACGCATCAGGTTCTTGCGCATGAATTCCAAGTTGATAAGGTTCTTGAGCCAATGACTTTGACCTTCCAAAGACGAGATGGTCATCATACGCTTGCTGTTTTTCAATATATAGGGGAAGACGTAATTATTAAAAAAGCAAGCTGTAGCCTTGTTGGCAGGGCAAGCGGCATCGGGGTCGGTATAGAGTCCGTTAATCTCCTTGCCGGTAAACTCGTCGATAGGCTTCACAACGTTAGCGTATGCATCAGGGGCGGTTGCCACATAGGCAATCAGATTTCTTGCCGTAGTTTCCACCAGCTGCTGATATTCTGCCAGATTTTGGCTACTCGCAGCAGCAGTTTGTTCAGCCGTTTTATTGTCAATTCGAGCAACTTGGCTTCCGCTAGTATATGGAGAAATATTTTTCTTTTTTATATTTTTCTTTTTATTATATATATTATTATAAAAATAGCCGAAGCTAGCTTGCTCGTTTTTGCTTAAATTTTCCCCGTTTTCAGCATGAAAATCCTTCCCGTTTCCAGCATGAAAATCCTTCCCGTTTCCAGCATGAAAATCCTTCGACTCCAAGTTCATTTCCTTCACTTTTGGCTTATGCCAGGTAGGAGTGTAGAAAGCCATCAGATTTTTTTCGGTATGGCACTCCTTGTCATTCTTCCAGATGAATCCGAAGCCCTTGCATTTGATAATTAGCTCTACGAAGGTATGCCGATTGTGGAATTTCAGCCCCTTGGCAATCTGACCAAACATGTTGCAGTCATACACCTTGTCGGTATTCATCCAGGCAGGCTCTCCGAAGTAGAGTTTCAGCACCTTGATAATTTGCGAATCGCTGAGACCAGCCATTGACCAAGCGGCGATGAGCTGTCGTTCAGTCTTGAAATCGATGCTGGTGGTGAGCGGCTTGATAGTGAAGTCGCCACCATAGCTAGTTGTGTTGTGTGTCATTATTTTTCTTATTTTTAGTTGAAAATTTGTCGTAGTAGAACTCATTAAACGCAAGAACCACCTCAACACTCTTGATAGAGTGTATCAGCAAACAGCCAAATGACCCGAATGCATCGCAGAATTCACTTCTCAAATCTTCAAGTTCATCATCTCTTAAATCCAGAATCACTCCCTTGGAGTTGATACCTGCTTTCTTGCAGCTTTCTATAAATTCGTCGTTCTTGTTTAGCGGCGGCATCATCAGGATGATGCAGACAGCCATACGCCTGATGGCATCTATCGAAAGGCGGCAATCCTCGGGTATTAGGAAGTATTTATCCAATACACTGCTGTTCATTACAAGAGTGCTATAAAAGGCCTTCTTGGGTACTCCATAGTCATCATTTAACTTTTGTAAGAAGCTGCTCACTTTTAGAGTCTTTTCTTTATCAAAGCTCCACTCAAACATGTACCCTGTGCGTTTCTGAGCCGCCTCTGCATTGTATTTGTCGTAGATGGTAGCCGTAGAAAAAACATTGTTTGTTTTTGTTTTACTCATAATCTTTGTTTTGAATTTTTTATTATTCTTTATGTTAAGCGAAGGCGACATTGCCTTACACATCGCAAAGTAAGCAATATTGTTCGAAATAACCAAATTAGTTATTACCTCATAAGAGGTATTTAAAAAAGTCTTTTTTAAAAATTTGGAGGAATTACAAAAAACAAAAAATTTGTTATAATAATTCGCATTTAATTAACCAAACTCTGTGAGGAATTCATCTGCATAAGCATTGTTACAGGTATAGATATTCAACACCTTAGACCGAGGCTTGAGTCGATTAAAGAAAAAAATGAGAGTTAAATTGCTCCATGATTGAAAAAAATCCCCAAAAAGAGTGAGTTTTTCAGTTTTTTTTTGTATCTTTGCCACATCATTTCAGAGTTTTGCTTGTTTTCTATTCGCAACACTAAGATGAGTGAAAATGCTGACATGGCAAAGGTGTTGCGGAATGAACGAGAATGAATGATAAGTGAAACGATAAATATAAGTGTAACGATAAAAAGATAAGATATGCCTGTTCAAAGTGAAGCTGCCCTCGAAAACGGACTTATAGATACTCTTCAAAAGATGAACTACGAGTATGTTCATATTGAAGAGGAGAAGAACCTGTATGCCAATTTCAAGAAACAGTTGGAGAAACACAACAAGAAGAAACTGGAAGAATTGGGGCGTACTGAATTTACGGAGTCTGAGTTTGAAAAGATACTTATCTATCTTGAAGGTGGCACCCGCTTTGAAAAGGCAAAGAAACTACGTGACCTCTTTCCGCTTGAACTGGAAAGCGGTGAACGCCTATGGGTGGAGTTCCTGAACCGCACTCACTGGTGTCAGAACGAGTTTCAAGTTTCCAATCAAATCACGGTTGAAGGTATAAAGAGATGCCGTTTCGATGTGACGATACTTATCAATGGCCTGCCTTTGGTTCAAATAGAACTGAAGCGCAGAGGTGTGGAACTGAAACAGGCATACAACCAGATACAACGCTATCACAAAACTTCTTTCCATGGTCTGTTTGACTACATCCAGTTGTTTGTCATATCCAATGGTGTGAACACTCGCTATTTCGCCAACAATCCGAATAGTGGCTATAAGTTCACATTCAACTGGACGGACGCTGCAAACGTTCCGTTCAACGACTTGGAGAAGTTTGCCACCATGTTCTTCGACAAGTGTACGTTGGGCAAGATTATTGGCAAATATATTGTATTGCATGAGGGTGACAAATGCTTGATGGTGCTTCGCCCTTACCAGTTCTATGCCGTGGAGAAGATTCTCGACCGAGTGGAAAACTCTAATGACAACGGCTATATCTGGCATACAACAGGAGCAGGAAAAACCTTGACTTCTTTCAAGGCAGCCCAACTTGTATCGGAGTTGGACGATGTGGATAAGGTGATGTTTGTGGTTGACCGCCACGACCTCGACACGCAGACACAAGCCGAATACGAGGCCTTTGAACCTGGAGCAGTGGACAGCACCGACAACACAGACGAGTTGGTGAAGCGACTTCACAGCAATTCAAAGATTATCATAACAACCATACAGAAGCTCAATGCCGCTGTCAGTAAGCAGTGGTATAGCAGTCGGATTGAGGAAATACGCCATTCCCGTATCGTGATGATCTTCGATGAATGTCATCGAAGCCATTTCGGAGAATGCCACAAGAACATCGTGAAGTTCTTTGACAATACGCAGATATTCGGTTTTACCGGTACGCCTATCTTTGTAGAGAATGCTGTGGACGGACATACCACAAAGGAAATCTTCGGCAATTGTCTTCACAAGTATCTCATTAAGGATGCCATTGCCGATGAAAACGTGCTTGGTTTCCTTGTAGAGTATTACCACGGCAATGAGGATGTGGATCATGCCGACCAAGACCGCATGACGGCGATAGCCAAATTCATCCTTAATAATTTCAATAAGTCAACATTCGACGGTGAGTTTGATGCGTTGTTTGCCGTGCAGTCTGTGCCGATGCTTATCCGTTATTACAAGATATTCAAGAGCCTCAATCCAAAGATAAGGATTGGTGCTGTTTTCACATACGCTGCCAACAGTAGTCAAGACGATGAGCAGACGGGTATGAACACGGGCGGTTTTGCAAGCGAAAGTACAGGCGAGGCAGACGAGCTGCAGGCCATTATGGATGATTATAATAATATGTATGGAACGAGTTTCACTACAGAAAACTTCCGTGCATATTACGATGACATCAACCTCCGCATGAAGAAAAAGAAGACGGACATGAAGCCTCTTGACCTCTGTCTGGTTGTCGGAATGTTCCTTACTGGCTTCGACAGCAAGAAACTCAACACTCTCTATGTTGATAAAAACATGGAGTATCACGGATTATTGCAAGCGTTCAGCCGTACCAACCGTGTGTTAAACGAGAAAAAGCGTTTTGGCAAGGTGGTTTGCTTCCGTGACTTGAAAAGTAAGGTGGACGAAGCCATAAAGCTGTTCAGCAATGGCACCCCCACAGAAGACATCGTGCGTAAGCCCTTCAATGAGGTGAAGAAGGACTATCAGGAACTGACGAAGGACTTCTTGGAGCATTATCCCGAATCGCACTATGTGGACTATTTGCAAAGTGAGAACGACAAGAAGCAGTTTATCCTCGCTTTCCGTGACATCATCAAGAAGCATGCTGAAATACAGGTGTATGACGAGTTTGAGGAAGATGCTCCCGACCTCGGAATGACCGAACAGCAGTTTATGGACTTCCGCAGCAAGTATCTTGATATATACGATTCGTTTGCTGGCGGTGGCAACACTCAACAAACAACGACATACCAAGTGCCAGAGGACAACCCCGGCATGGCTGGCGAACCAGACCCTCGAGAAGAAACTGCTACCGGCATGGGAGATATAGACTTCTGCCTGGAACTTCTGCATAGCGACATCATCAATGTTGCCTATATATTGGAGTTGATTGCAGACCTGAATCCATACAGTGAGGACTATTCTGAGAAGCGTAAGCACATCATCGACACAATGATAAAGGATGCCGAACTTCGCAGCAAAGCAAAACTCATTGACGGATTTATCCAGAAGAATGTGGATGATGACCGTGACAACTTTATGGCTCGCAAACAAAAGGCTGATGGTACAAGCGACCTTGAAGAACGGTTGAACAATTACATCACTACAGAGCGTAACAATGCAGTCAATACGCTTGCCAAGGATGAGGATTTGGATGCATCCGTGCTCAATCACTACCTCTCTGAATATGACTACTTGCAAAAGGAACAGCCTGAAATCATACAAGAGGCGTTGAAAGAGAAACACTTGGGACTGATAAAAAAACGCAAGGCATTGACAAGAATACTCGATAAATTGCGTTCTATTATAAGAACATTTAGTTGGGAATAGAATGATTAAAATAATAGATACATTAGAACTTACGTCTGATGGTGTAAGATTAGGAGGCACCTCAAAAGTTCATCTGCGACAAGGTGAACTTGATGGTGCTTGTGCAGTATATTCTCTAATGATGTATTTGATTATATTGCGCATATTTACATACAAACAGGTGACAGAAGGAAATAATATTAAGCGTTCCACTTCAAAGGGACGTATTATTAGAAATTTTCTTGAAAGGCAAGATGGACTTATCAGAAAAGGGCTTGGTTTTGCCGATGATATAAAAGATGGACTGCAATTTGCTGCAAAAAGTATTGTCGATTGCAATTATATTGCAAGCCGACAAGAAACAATAGAAACATTAAAAAGATGCATTGATGACAACAAACCGTTAATGATAGGGGTTGATTATAATAAAGTTGACGGACACGCTTTGTTAGCAATAGGATATGAAACCCGAAATGACAAAATAAGAAAAATCTTTTGTTTAGACCCAGGAAGTGACATTACCCCAGTTTCTTATTGGAATGCTGTCATTTCTATTGATGAACATTCAAATACGAAATACCGTGATTCATATTTCACGGCAAATGGAAACGTCAATAAAGTTACATTGGCTGATGCCATAAAAATCGAAAAAAAGAAATAACGATATGAGCGAAGAATTACAACAGAAACTCCGTGACCAACTTTGGGAAGTCGCAAACAAGCTGCGTGGCAATATGTCGGCAAGCGACTTCATGTATTTCACCCTTGGCTTCATCTTCTACAAATACCTGTCAGAGAAGATAGAGAAGCATGCCAATGACGCATTGGTGGACGATGAAGTCACGTTTAAAGAACTGTGGGCAATGGAGAAAGACGAAGATATAGAAGAACTTCAGGAGGTTGTCAAGACCGAATGTCTGGAGAACATCGGCTACTTCATTGAGCCCAACTTCCTGTTCTCATCTGTCATTGAGAGCATTAAGAGAAAGGAGAACATTCTGCCTATGCTCGAACGCTCATTGAAGCGTATTGAGGACAGTACCCTCGGGCAGGACAGCGAAGAAGACTTTGGAGGTCTATTCTCTGACATTGACCTTGCTTCACCCAAGTTGGGCAAGACTGCCGATGACAAGAACACTTTGGTAAGCAATGTTCTTCTTGCCCTTGATGATATTGACTTTGGTGTGGAAGCATCGCAAGAGATTGATATTCTCGGTGATGCCTACGAGTATATGATTTCGCAGTTTGCCGCTGGTGCTGGCAAGAAAGCTGGTGAGTTCTACACTCCTCAGGAAGTGAGCCGTATCTTGGCGGAGATAGTTACCATCGGTCACGCTCGTCTGCGCAATGTCTATGACCCTACTTGTGGTTCTGGCTCTCTGTTGCTCCGTGCAGCAAGCATCGGTCATGCAAACGAGATTTTCGGTCAGGAGAAGAACCCTACTACCTACAACTTGGCTCGCATGAACATGCTTCTTCATGGCATCAAGTTCAGCAACTTCCGCATAGAGAATGGCGATACGCTGGAGGCTGATGCTTTTGGCGACACGCTGTTTGATGCAGTGGTAGCCAATCCTCCTTTCTCTGCCGAATGGAGTGCAGCCGACAAGTTCAACAACGATGATCGTTTCAGCAAGGCAGGACGCTTGGCACCTCGTAAGACAGCCGACTATGCCTTTATTCTCCACATGATTTACCACCTCAATGAAGGTGGCACCATGGCTTGTGTCGCTCCTCATGGCGTATTGTTCCGTGGCAATGCCGAGGGCGTAATCCGCCGCTTCCTCATAGAGAAGAAGAACTATGTGGATGCCATCATCGGTTTGCCAGCCAACATATTCTATGGCACAAGCATCCCGACCTGTATCTTGGTGTTCAAGAAATGCCGTAAGGAGGACGACAACATTCTGTTTATTGATGCAAGCAAGGAGTTTGAAAAGGTCAAGACCCAGAACAAGCTCCGTCCACAGCATATCAAGAAGATTGTTGACACCTATCGTGAGCGCAAGGAGATAGAAAAGTACAGCCACCTCGCCACACTGCAGGAAGTGGCAGAGAACGACTATAACCTCAATATTCCTCGCTATGTAGATACGTTCGAGGAAGAAGAGCCTATCGACATCCATGCCGTGATGAAGGAAATCAAGGAGCTGGAGGCCAAGCGTGCCGACCTTGACAAGGAGATTGAGGGCTATCTGAAAGAGTTGGGTTTAGTGGAGTAAGCTATCCACAAGTTGTGGCAGAATTGAAAAAGTATGGAATATGGCAAGAAATATGACTTTGGCAAGCAATAGCGAGTTCAAAAATTGGGTCTCGCAGTTGAAGAAAGATATACGCAGTGCGCAAGTTAAGGCGGCAATCAAGGTTAACACCGAATTGCTCCGCCTTTATTGGCGTATGGGTGCAGACATCTGTAAAAAGCAAAAATTAGCATCTTGGGGCGATGGCTGGCTCAAAGAATTGAGCCGTGAACTTATGGCGGAGTTTCCTGATATGAAAGGTTTTTCCTATCGAAATCTAAGGTATATTCGCCAATGGTATGAGTTTTATTATCAGCGAATTACATTTTGGCAACAACCTGTTGCCAAATTAGGAGAAGATAATGGGCAACAAGTTGTTGCCCAATTAGACGATGTAAATATGCAACAACCTGTTACACAAATCAGCGAGGAGGCTTTCTTCTCCGTTCCTTGGGGGCATCATCTGTATATCATATCGCAATGCAAGGACGTTAATCGTGCCGTGTTCTACTTGAAAAAGACAGTAGAAAATGGTTGGAGCCGTGCAGTTCTGCTCAATTTTCTTGATACCAATCTGTATGAGCGACAGGGAAAGGCTGTGAACAATTTCAATAGATTGTTGGCTGACCCTCAAAGCGAATTGGCTGCACAAACATTGAAAGACCCTTATAATTTCGACTTCCTCACGCTTGATGGTGAATACAGAGAGAGAGAGTTGGAACAAGGACTTACCCAAAATGTCACACGTTTCTTGCTTGAATTGGGTACGGGCTTTGCTTTTGTCGGTAGTCAAGTCCCTTTGCAGGTGGGAGACGAGACAGTATATCCCGACTTGCTTTTCTATCACTTAGAGCTGCGTTGCTATGTGGTCGTTGAGCTGAAGATTACGAAATTCAAAGCAGAACATCTGGGACAGTTGGGCGTATATGTAAGTGCAGTCAATCATATAAAAAAGAAGCCTACAGACAATTCTACGATTGGTTTGCTTATCTGCAAGACCAAGAACAATGTGATGGCTCAATATGCTCTCGAATCAACCAGTCAACCAATAGGCATCTCCGAATATCAGTTGTCTAAGCTCATGCCTGAAAACATACAGAGCCAGTTGCCTACAATTGAAGACATTGAGGCAACACTTTCTGATATAAAGGAGACTAAGGAGATATGAAAGAGTTGGGATTGGTATGAGTTCTTTTCTTGCCAACATGAATTTGTCCACCAAGCTGGTAGACTATTTCTCAAATTTTTAAAATTAAGGATTAAAAATGACAATGACAATAAAAAACGAGCATAATAAAATTAATGTCCCAAATCTCAGATTTCCTGAGTTTCAGGGGGAGTGGGAAGAAAGTACGATTGGTGAGGAGTTTGACTTGTATTCTGGCAACACTCCAAGCAGAATGAACAAAGAACATTTCAATGGAGCAATAAATTGGATTTCAAGTGGTGAACTTAAAGAACACTATATTGCCGATACAAAAGAGAAAATATCAGATGAAGCAGCAAAAACTCTGAAGATGCTACCTATTGGAACATTTGTTATTGCCATTTATGGATTGGAAGCGGATGGTGTTAGAGGAACTGGCTCTATAACAAAATCTGAATCTACTATTAGTCAGGCGTGTATGGCTTTTACCTCAAAGGGTAAAGTTCAAAATGAGTTTCTGTATTCATGGTACAAGAAACATGGGAATGTTATTGGTATTAGGTATGCACAAGGAACAAAGCAACAGAATCTTAGCTATGATATTATTGAAAAATTCAAAATAGCTTATCCTACATTTCAAGAACAAGAAAAACTGAATAAGTTTATTGCTCTTCTTGATGAGCGCATTGCCACCCAAAACAAAATCATTGAGGATTTGAAGAAGCTAAATGCGCACCTTAATTTCTTCAAATCCTCAATGATTTTGTTTTGGGTAGCGATGCGCTCATTTATGGCATCGAAAAGTCGTACAATTTTACTCTGTTCGTTTGTATTAGGCAGCAACACCTTCGTCTTTCTTACAGATTTCAAAGAAAGATTTTTGATAGTCGTACCAGTAAGCTCTGATGTAAAATAAAACTGGCACTTAGGCATCATCAGGTAATAGAAAATGTAATTTCTATTTATATTGGAAGATACGTTAATATAGCAAGCGCTCTTACCTAACATAATAGGCTCATTTTTATACAAAGCGACATTTCCGACAGTTCCATTGATCGATAGAAGTATTGAATAAGAATTTAAAGCAGATGCATTATTTCTTAAAGCCTCTTCCTCTGTTACTTTTTGAGTTGTTGCTGTGATTGTAATTCCATATTCGGATATGTTATTACCATTTACAAAATAGAATGTACCATTATCATCATAGTGATCATAGCGCTCAAACAGTACCGCTTGTATCACTCAAATGATACCGCTTCGT
>USJX01000079.1 GCA_900555035.1 uncultured Prevotella sp. | reverse complement strand
TTATCGTGAAATATAAACATTTTAAACAGGCCTTACTTTTTAAAGTGGGCTCATACATTAAGTTTTATATGTTTAATATGTTTCTGACTATAAACCAAATAAAAAATGTTGTTACATATATTCTTATAGCTATGTTGCTCTCAAATATATTTTTCATCTTTGTCTTTGTTTTGCAGTCAGGCAAATAATATGATATCACTACTAATATAAAATATGGTAATGCATATAGTAAATAATAGTTATATTGGTATGCTTTAGCTAAATGTCCTTGCAGTGCAGCATGAATAAACCTTTGTATGCCACAAGCGGGACAATTTAATCCTGTCAAAATCTTGATAGGGCACTTTGGCCAAAACCAATACTCTGAAGGGTTGTATTTGTATAGCAAAGGCAGACCAATGATAACTATTATTAATAGAGTGTATTTATTGATGTATTTCAATTTACAATTGAGATGCTATTGCTGCACCATAAAAGATGACATAAATCACTTGGATAACGAGACCAACAACAATGCCGATAATACTCCATTTCTTGGCATCTTGTGCCATCAGAGCAGCGGCTTCGTATTGCTTTGTTAGGTAAAGACCATTAACTTTACTAGCCTTAATGATACCAACTATACCTAATGGTAAGCAGCAGCATACGGTGCAAGCAATTGCCAAAACCATATTGTTGTCTGGTTTAGGTGGCATAGGTGTAGAACTTGTTGTTCTAAATTGTTTTGTTCCATAATTCTAACTGATAGACCATTTATTGGTTATTTTCTTATGGCACAATCTGGTCTTTTTCGCTGCGCCTAAGAACTTTATGTTAATTGTTGTTTATTCCTCAAGCAGGTCAGGGCGCAGGCGCTTGGTTCGCTCCATGGCCTGGTCGAACTCCCATTGGCGAATCTTCGCCTCGTTGCCGCTCAGCAGAATCTCCGGTACCTTCCAACCCTTGTAGTCGGATGGGCGGGTGTAGATAGGAGCTGAGAGGATATCGTCCTGGAAACAGTCGGAGAGGGCACTTTGCTCATCGCTGATCACTCCCGGAACCAGTCTGATCACCGCATCCGAGATAATCGCTGCTGCCAGTTCGCCACCAGTGAGCACATAGTCGCCCACGCTGATTTCACGGGTGATGAGATGGTCGCGCACACGCTGGTCAATACCCTTGTAGTGACCGCAGAGGATGATGAGGTTGCCACCCATCGACATTTCATTGGCTATCTTCTGGTTGAAGGTCTCACCATCTGGAGATACGTAGATTACGTCATCGTACTCGCGTTCAGCCTTCAGCGCCGTGATGCATCGGTCGATAGGTTCGCATTGCATCACCATTCCGGCGCTTCCACCGTATGGATAGTCATCCACTCGCTTCCATTTATCTAATGTATAGTCGCGCAAGTTATGGAGATGAATCTCTGCGAGACCCTTCTTCTGCGCGCGTGCCAGAATCGACTCGTTGAAGAAGCCTTCCAGCATTTCTGGTAATACTGTAATAATGTCTATTCTCATATAACCTGCAAAATTAATAAATAATGTAATAAGTTCCAAATGTTTTTCAGCTTTTCTTAGTTTTTGGGTTGAAAATATTGTTTTTGCAGCAAAAATGGGATGTTTGCTTAGGATATGTAATTAAGGGCGTTTGGTCAGTAAAAACGCAAATTTCTGCATAAAAATGCAGCAATTTTATCAAAAACAAAGAAAAACGATAGCAAAATGATAAAAAATCAAGATTTTGTGCTACTATTTGAAGAAAAAGTCGTATATTTGCAAACAAAAAAGCTCGGTAGGGCGCAAAGCGTTGATGAATGGTGTGCGCACACGAGTGCATAGTTAATTTAATAATTAGTGAATAAGATGATACTGGACATTGAAATGCTGAGAAGCTTTTATGCTTCGTATTCGGAAAGTGTAAAACAGGCGAAAGCTACTGTAAAACGACCTCTCACTTACGCCGAGAAGGTGCTCTTTGCGCATCTTTTCGACCCAGCTGAGTTGCGCCCATATAAAAGAGGTGTAGAATATGTGGATTTCCGACCAAACCGTGTGGCGATGCAGGATGCTACCGCTCAGATGGCGCTCTTGCAGTTTATGAACGCCGGTAAGGACAAGGTAGCTGTGCCTGCGTCAGTTCATTGCGATCACTTGATTCGTGCTGATGTGGGAGCTACACAAGACCTGCCTGAGGCATGCAAGACTAATAAAGAGGTATATGACTTCCTGAAGTCGGTATCACAGAAATATCACATCGGATTTTGGGGACCAGGAGCTGGTATCATCCACCAGGTGGTACTCGAGAACTATGCCTTCCCGGGCGGTATGATGGTGGGTACAGATTCCCATACTCCAAATGCCGGCGGTCTCGGTATGGTAGCCGTGGGCGTAGGCGGTGCCGATGCCGTGGATGTGCTCACAGGTCAGCCTTGGGAGCTCAAGATGCCTCGCCTCATCGGTGTGCATCTCACGGGTAAGCTCTCTGGCTGGGCTACTCCTAAGGATGTGATTCTCGAAATCCTGGGCATTCTCACCGTGAAGGGTGGTACCAATGCCATCCTCGAATACTTTGGCGATGGTCTCGACAGCATCTCTACCACGGGTAAGGCTACCATCTGTAACATGGGTGCAGAGCTGGGTGCTACCTGCTCTATCTTCCCATTCGACCAGAATGCCAGCGAATATCTCCGCAAGACGGGGCGTGAGGAGATTGCTTCTCTTGCCCAGAAGAACGCAGCCGAGCTTCGTGCTGATGATGAGGTACTTGCCAACCCATCTGCCTTCTACGACCAGATTGTAGAAATCGACCTTTCTAAGGTGGAGCCACATCTCAACGGTCCGTTTACTCCAGATGCGGCAACCCCTATCTATCACATGAAGGCGAAGGGTCCTGCCAACGATTATCCTATGGTGGTAGAAGTAGGATTGGTAGGTAGCTGTACCAACTCTTCCTATCAGGACTTGGCCCGTGCGGCAAGTGTAGCCCGACAGGCTTACGAGAAGGGTATCCAGGTAAAGGGTCAGCTCATCATCAACCCAGGTTCTGAGCAGATTCGCTACACAGCCGAGCGTGATGGCATCCTCGATGACTTCAAGAAGATTGGAGCCTTGATCATGACCAATGCCTGCGGTCCTTGCATCGGACAGTGGAAGCGTCATACCGACGATAACACCCGCAAGAATGCCATCGTCACATCTTTCAATAGAAACTTCCGCCGTCGTGCTGATGGCAACCCTAATACATTCGCCTTCATCGGCAGCCCTGAGCTCACTGTGGCACTCACCATTGCCGGCCGTTTGGATTTCAATCCAGCCACCGACACCTTATTAGATAAGGATGGCAACAGCGTGAAGCTCGATGTGCCTACCGGTTTCTCCTTCCCTCCTAAGGGATTCGCCGTAGAAGACAAGGGCTTCATCGCTCCTAGCGAAGCAAATGCCAACATTGAGGTGGTAATTGCTCCAGATAGCAACCGCCTGCAGAAACTGGCTCCATTTGCTCCTTGGGATGGAAAGGATCTGATAGATATGCCTCTCCTCATCAAGACCGAGGGCAAGTGTACCACCGACCATATCTCAATGGCTGGTCCATGGTTGAAGTTCCGCGGGCATCTTCAGAATATCTCTGATAACCTGCTGATGGGTGCCGTCAACGCCTTCAATGGCGAGAGCAACAAGGTGAAGAACCAGTTGGATGGCAAGTATGTGGAGGTTTCCACCGCAGCCAAGGCTTACAAGGCGCAGGGCATCAGCAGCATCGTGGTGGCTGAGGATAACTACGGTGAAGGCTCATCTCGTGAGCATGCAGCCATGGAGCCTCGCTTCCTGAACGTGAAGGTGATTCTTGCCAAGAGCTTCGCCCGTATCCACGAAACCAACCTGAAGAAGCAGGGTATGCTCGCCCTTACATTCTGCAATAAGGATGATTATAATAAGGTACAGGAAGACGACCGCATCTCGCTCACCGGTTTGAAGGAGTTTGCTCCAGGCTCTAAACTCACCGTTACCTTGAAGCACAAGGATGGCTCTGAGGATAGTTTCGAGGTAGAGCATACTTATAATGATACACAGATAGCATGGTTTAAGGCTGGTTCAGCATTGAACTTTGCTGCAAAGAAGTAACAGTTATGAATAAAGAATATTTGATATATAAATTAAGCGATGAGGTAAAGAACTCATGCAAGATAGATAAGGATGCATTCACCAAGTTCAACGTAAAGCGTGGACTTCGTAATGAGGATGGCTCTGGTGTGCTGGTAGGATTGACCAACATCGGTAACGTTGTGGGTTACGAGCGCGATGAGAATGGCAAGCTGAAGCCTACCGATGGTAAGCTCTATTATCGTGGCTACGAGCTTGACGACCTCGTTACTCCTCTCTTGAAGGAGAAACGATTCGGTTTCGAGGAGGTTGCCTTCCTGCTCCTTTCCGGCCAGCTGCCGGATAAGGAGGAACTGGATGCCTTCAAGGAACTCCTGAACGACAACATGCCGCTCGACCACCGTACCATCACCCACATCATCGAGTTGGAGGGTTCTAACATCATGAACATTCTGGCTCGATGCGTGCTAGAAATGTACACCTTCGATCCGAATCCTGACGATATCAGCCGCGACAACCTGATGCGTCAGAGCGTGGAGCTGATTGCTAAGTTCCCAACCATCATCGCCTACGCATACAACATCTATCGTCACTCTGTGCAGGGCAGAAGCTTGCACATTCGTCATCCACGCGAGAATCTCTCTATTGCAGAAAATTTCCTCTATATGATGAAGCACGAGAACTACTCAGAGTTGGATGCGCGTATGCTCGATCTGCTCCTCATCATCCAGGCAGAGCATGGTGGTGGTAACAACTCTACCTTCACGGTGCGTGTCACCTCTTCTACCCGCACGGATACCTACAGTTCTATCGCTGCCGGTATCGGTAGCTTGAAGGGTCCTCTTCATGGTGGTGCCAACATCAAGGTTATCAACATGTTCCATCATCTGAAGGAGGCTATCAAGGATTGGACCAATGTAAATGAACTCGATATCTACCTGAAGCGCATGCTCAACAAGGAGGCTTATGATAAGACGGGGCTTATCTACGGTATCGGCCATGCGGTTTATACCTTGAGCGATCCTCGTGCGGTAGAGCTGAAGCGCCTGGCTGGCGAGCTTGCCAAGGAGAAGGGTAGGGAGGATGAGTATAACTTCCTGAAACTCATAGAGCAGGAGGGCATCAAGTGCCTGCAGGAGCATCGTGGCGGCAGCAAGCCTGCTTGTGCTAACCTCGACTTCTACAGCGGCTTCATCTATGAGATGATTGGGCTTCCTCAGGAGATATATACTCCTATCTTTGCTATGGCCCGTATCGTGGGTTGGACTGCCCATCGCATCGAAGAACTCAACTTCGAGGGTCGCCGCATCATCCGTCCTGCTTACAAGAATATCTTGGGTGAGCTGGATTACACCCCATTGAATGAACGATAAAGGGATGTTCACGAATGAACGATAAATAAAAAAATCGCATAAAATGATGATAAATAAAAAGGCAATGTTCTAACGGACATTGTCTTTTTTTTATGATGTAAAAATCAAAGTCGAACTAAAATATCTTAGTAAAATCCCGTTTTTTTATATATAATGTGCTTAAAATATGTTAAGTAACGGAAATCTATAGAGATATTTTTTGATTATTACGGATATTTGTAGTAACTTTGGCAACGGATTGCAAAAATAAGGCATTATTTAGAATACTTTAAATAGTAATTAGATAATAGCCTAAAGAGTATAGGTAAAAAAGTACTACATTTAGTGTAGGCATTAGTATGAAAGTTTAAAAATTAATAGATTGAATGGAAAAGGAATTTGAGGAGTATTGGAATGCTCATCGCAAGCGGTTAATGTTGAATGCGCCACGCGAAATGCGGGAAGAATATTTGGAATCAACCAAGTTGGATACACCTATGGATTGGGTGTGTTTTGTGCTGCCCGTAGCGGTAGGTATCATCGTTCAGCCCCGGATAAAGTTGGGTAGCGAGATCCTTTCATGGATCATCATGCTGCTGATAGTGGTTGTGCTGTTTGCCTTGTTGCAGATGGTGAAGCCTTTGTTACAGAAGAAGAAAACAACCGTTCAGGTAATAGAGCAGATTAAGCAATATTACTACGAAAGATATAAGAAATATGGATTGGATAAAATGGAGCCTTGGAAATAAGGCTCCATTTTTTATGCGATTTTATTTGTGATTTTATGCTATTTATATACGCTTTTAGTCGATTTTTATACAATCATGAAGTCGCTCATCACATCATCTGATATGTAGAGTCCCTGGTGGGTGAGCAATAGTTTTCCATTGGTTATCTTCATCAATCCACGAGCCATGTGCTTCTCGGCTTCCTGCATCATTTTCTTTGCCAGTTCCGTTCCGAATTCCTGCTCCATCTTCTTGATGTTGATGCCGTCGCTAGTTCGTAAAGCGGTGGTAATAAGGTCGTTGTAGCGGGTATTGAGGTCGAGGGTTTCGCTCTCAGAAGGCAACTCGCCCTGGTTGATTCGGGAGATGTATTCCCTGATGTCGTCAACATTCCAGCTTCTGATGGCTTCCAGAGGGCTACAGGCAGAAAGGCTTCCGGTTTCGTCATTTTCTCCATTTTTGACACTTTCTCCATTTTTGTCACTTCTTTTGTAGGAGTGCGCAGCTGCACCTATCCCGATGTAAGGTATCTCGTGCCAGTAGCTGCTGTTGTGGCGTGAGCGTTTGCCGGGGCGGGCAAAGTTGCTTATTTCGTAGTGCTCATAGCCGGCTTCGGTTAGCCTGCTGATGAGCAGCTCGTACATCTGTAGGCTGGTCTCTTCGTCAATTTCCTCTATTTTCCCCTGTTCCAGCATTCGGTAGAGGGCGGTTCCTTCCTCGTACATCAGGCTGTAGGCAGAGATGTGCTCCACGCCTAGCTGGATAGCTGCATCGATGTCGCTCTGCCAGTCGGTCAGGGTTTCACTGGGGAAGCCAAACATCAGGTCGATGCTGATGTTGCGGATGCCGATTCTGCGGAGTCTTTCTATGGCTGTTCTCACCTCGGCGGCGTTGTGGCGGCGGTGGAGGAAGCGGAGGCGATGGTCGGAGAAGGTCTGTGCCCCCATGCTCACCCGGTTGACGGGCAGCTGCTGAAGGGTTTCGCAGAATTCCTCGGTCACGTCGTCGGGATTGCATTCCATCGTGATTTCCATCTTGGGACAAAGAACTTTCTGTTCGTTCGGGAGTTCATCCTGGAATCCATTCGATAATCCATTCTGGAATCCATTTGATGATCCATCCTGGAATCCATTCGATAATCCATCCTGGAATCCATCCGGAAGATAGTTCTTCCTGATGGCTTCGAAGAGTCGGATGAGCTGAGAGCCCGTCAGCTGGCTGGGCGTACCGCCTCCCAGATAGATGGTTTCGATAGATTCCCTGGCACCAAGTGCCGACGGGATAGGGCGCAGCTCCATCTCTTTGCAGAGCGCATCCACGTAGTCATCCCTCAGCTTGAGCGATGTGGTACTGTAAAAACCGCAGTAGATGCAGCGGCTTTCGCAGAAGGGGATATGTATGTATAATCCTGCCATAATTTCTGATTCTTTAAAATTTTAATTCTGTTCCCATCTTCCCCTTAATATAATAAGGTGTAGGGGGTGAAAAAAGTCTTAACAAGATGCAAAATTACTAATATGTTTTAAATTATGGCAACTTTTTCGCAAAAATGTTTGGTAGTACGCAAAAAAAAGCGTAATTTAGTAGCATGAAACAGAAAACCGCATGGTTTTACTGATCATGAACAACTGACAAACATTAAGTATAACCCCTTAAAAATCTATAAGCGTCATGAGAGTATATCAGACAAATGAGATTAAAAACATTGCATTGCTGGGCAGTGCGGGTAGCGGCAAGACTACACTTGCCGAAAGTATGTTATTTGAAGCAGGCGTTATCAAGCGTAGAGGCTCTGTAGAAGCGAAGAATACGGTGAGCGACTACTTCCCAGTAGAACTGGAGTATGGTTACTCTGTGTTCCCTACCGTTTTTCACGTGGAGTGGAACAACAAGAAGTTGAATATCATCGACTGCCCTGGTAGCGATGATTTCGTTGGTGGTGCCATCACATCACTCAACGTAACCGATCAGGCAGTGATTCTTATCAATGGTCAATATGGTCCTGAGGTAGGCACCCAGAACAACTTCCGTTATACCGAGAAGTTGGGCAAGCCTGTCATCTTCCTCGTTAACCAGCTTGACTCTGATAAGTGTGATTTCGATAACATCATTGCAACCATGAAGGACATCTATGGTCCTAAGTGTGTGCAGATACAATATCCTATCGAGACCGGTTCTGGCTTCAATGCTCTCATTGACGTCTTATTGATGAAAAAATATTCCTGGAAACCAGAAGGCGGTGCACCAATCATCGAGGATATTCCTGAGGAGGAAATGGATAAGGCAATGGAACTTCATGCTGCACTCGTTGAGGCTGCTGCCGAGAACGACGAGGGCCTGATGGAGAAATTCTTCGAGAGCGAGAGCTTGACAGAGGATGAACTCCGCGAGGGTATCCGCAAGGGTTTGATTACCCGCAGCATCTTCCCTGTATTCTGCGTTTGCGCCGGCAAGTCTATGGGCGTTCATCGTCTCATGGAGTTCCTGGGCAATGTGGTGCCTTTCGTAAGCGAGATGCCTAAGCTGCACAATACACGTGGCGAGGAGATTACTCCTGATGCCAACGGTCCTGAGAGTGTTTACTTCTTCAAGACTGGCCTGGAGCCACACATCGGTGAGGTGAGCTACTTCAAGGTGATGAGCGGTTCTATCAAGAGCGGCGACGACCTGACCAATGCCGACCGTGGTTCTAAGGAGCGCATTGGACAGATTTATGCCTGCGCTGGTGCCAACCGTGTGCCTGTAGAGCAGTTGAACGCCGGTGACATCGGTTGTACCGTGAAGATGAAGGATGTGAAGACGGGTAATACCCTGAACGGAAAGGGTGCCGAGTGGCGCTTCGATTTCATCAAGTATCCTAACCCTAAGTATTCACGTGCCATCAAGGCTGCCAATGCACAGGATACAGAGAAGCTGATGGCTGCCCTCATCAAGATGCGCCAGGAAGACCCAACATGGGTGGTTGACCAGAGCAAGGAGCTGCGCCAGGTTATCGTGCGCGGACAGGGTGAGTTCCATCTCCGTACCTTGAAGTGGCGCCTTGAGAACAACGAGAAGCTCAACGTTACCTTCGAGGAGCCTCGCATCCCATATCGTGAGACTATTACAAAGAAGGCTCGTGCCGACTACCGTCATAAGAAGCAGAGTGGTGGTGCAGGTCAGTTTGGTGAGGTTCACCTCATCGTTGAGCCATACGCAGAGGGTATGCCAGACCCTACATCATTCACCTTCAACGGCCAGGAGTTCAAGATGAACATCAAGAGCCGCGAGGAAGTTTCACTGGAGTGGGGTGGCAAGCTGGTATTCCTCAACTCAGTGGTAGGTGGTGCCATCGATGCACGCTTCATGCCTGCCATCTTGAAGGGTATCATGGATTGTATGGAGCACGGACCTCTTACAGGTTCTTATGCCCGCGACGTTCGCGTCATCGTATATGATGGCAAGATGCATCCGGTAGACAGCAACGAGTTGTCGTTCATGCTGGCAGCCCGCCGTGCCTTCAGCGATGCGTTCAAGCAGGCAGGTCCTAAGATTCTGGAGCCTATCTACGATTTGGAGGTATATGTGCCTGCCGACTACATGGGTGATGTGATGAGTGACCTTCAGGGACGCCGTGCCCTCATCATGGGTATGGATTCTGAGGCTGGTTATCAGAAGCTCAGTGCCAAGATTCCTCTGAAGGAGCTTGCCAACTATTCCATCTCTCTGAGCTCGCTTACGGGTGGTAGAGCTTCGTTCACTACCAAGTTTGCCAGCTACGAGTTGGTTCCTTCCGACATTCAGAGCAAGCTGATTGCCGATCACGAGGCCGAGCTGGCTAAGGAAGCAGAATAGAAGAATTATCTCTCTTATATAAATTAAAATTTTATGTTGATATGACCAATAGAGGGGGCGTGCATGTGATATGTACGCTCCCTTACTTGTTTTTCTGAAATTCAAATTCTAAATACGGAGCTACTAATGTTGCTTTTGGTTAAAAACAATTAATATCAAATAAATAATTAACTATTTTGTGTTAATCAATTAAGATTTTTCTTATCTTTGCGCCCATGAAGAAGAAAACGATTTGGACCATAGCCATTATCATGGGCTTTTCGTTCCTCGCGCTGCTATTCCTGCAGCTCAGTTACATCCAAGAGATGGTCAACATGAAGAAGGAACAGTTTGACGAGTCCGTCAACAGAGCCCTATATCAGGCTTCAAGAAACTTGGAGCTGAATGAGACCCTGCGCTATCTTGAAAAAGACGTCAATGAGGCGGAGCGCAAGGCCAACAGGAAAGATTCGGTGGGAACACGGAGCGGCCAGCCAGCAGATGGAACCGTACAGCATTCTCATCAGTATTCAGTGGTAGGAAAAGACGGCACGGTGTATTCATCCTTCGAGCTGAAGACCATCGCCACCAATCCTGCTAACAAGCCGAAGGCGATGATTCTCAGAAGCGACAGGAATTCGCTCAGCGAAACGCAGAAGTCGCTGCAGGAGATAGTGAAGAACCGCTATGTGTATCAGAAGGCTTTGCTCGACGAGGTGGTCTATTCCATCCTCTACTCGGCATCCGACAAGCCTCTGAAGGAGCGAATCAACTTCAAGCAGCTTGATCAGGACCTCAAGGCAGAGATGATGAACAACGGCATCAACATCCCTTATCACTTCACGGTGACAACGCAGGATGGACGAGAGGTGTACCGCTGCCCAGACTTTAGCGACGAGGGTGAGGAGTACAGCTATTCGCAGGTGCTCTTCAGAAACGACCCGCAGTCGAAGATGGGCGTCGTGAAGGTTCACTTCCCTGATATGAACAGCTACATCTTCTCCAGTGTGCGCTTCATGATTCCTAGCATCATCTTCACGCTGGTGCTGCTCATCACCTTCATCTTCACCATCGTGGTCATCTTCCGTCAGAAGAGGTATACGGAAATCAAGAACGATTTCATCAACAACATGACCCACGAGCTGAAGACGCCTATCGCCAGCATCAGTCTGGCTGCACAGATGCTCAACGACCCGTCTGTTTCCAAGAGCGAGCAGATGCAGAAACATCTGGGTGGCGTCATCGACGACGAGTCGAAGCGACTCCGATTCCTGGTAGAGAAGGTGCTGCAGATGAGTATGTTTGACCGCAAGAAGGCGGTGTTCAAGAAGAAGGAGCTCGACCTGAACGAAATCGTAGAGAATGCAGCCCATTCGTTCTCACTCCGTGTGGAGCATACGGGCGGCAAGATTTACGTAGATATCGAGGCGATAGATTCCACCCTCTTCGTCGACGAGGTGCATTTCCAGAATGTAATCTTCAATCTGATGGACAATGCCGTGAAGTATCGCAAGCCGGATGAGCCGCTGTTCATCACGATGAAGACCTGGAATGATGAGCACCATCTCTATCTCTCTATCAACGATACGGGCATGGGAATGAAGAAGGAGAACCTGAAGAAGATATTCGACAAGTTCTATCGCGTTCATACCGGCAATGTGCACGACGTGAAGGGCTTCGGCCTCGGTCTTGCCTACGTTAAGAAGGTAGTGGATCTGCATGATGGCGAAATCAAGGTAGAAAGCGAGTTGGGCAAGGGCACCACCTTTACCATCAAGCTGCCGGTGATTCATGATTAATTCATGATTGATTCATGATTTATTCATGCCAAATCAGCATTCAATATTTAGAATTCAACAATAATAAAAAGAATATTAACAAATTAAATAGATTAAGATATGGAAGAGACAGTAAAGATCCTGCTTTGCGAGGATGATGAAAACTTGGGTATGTTGCTCCGTGAGTATTTGTTGACCAAGGGTTTTGATACAACATTGTGCCCTGATGGTGAGGCAGGCTTCAAGGAGTTTTCCAAGAATAAGTTTGATATTGCCGTGCTCGACGTGATGATGCCAAAGAAGGATGGTTTCACCCTGGCACAGGAAATCCGCCAGCAGAATGTAGATATGCCAATCGTATTCCTCACAGCCAAGACTTTGAAGGAAGACATCCTCGAGGGTTTCAAGATTGGTGCAGATGATTATATCACCAAGCCATTCTCTATGGAGGAGCTGGTGTTCCGTGTAGAGGCAATCCTTCGTCGTGTACGCGGCAAGAAGTCAAAGGAGTCTACCATGTATCACATCGGTAAGTTCACCTTCGATACACAGAAGCAGCTGCTTACCATCAATGGCGAGCAGACCAAGTTGACAACCAAGGAGAATGAGCTCCTCGCTCTTCTCTGCGCTCATGCCAACGAGATTCTTCAGCGTGATTTCGCCCTGAAGACCATCTGGATAGACGACAACTACTTCAATGCCCGCTCAATGGATGTATATATCACCAAGCTGCGCAAGCATCTGAAGGAAGACCCGCAGATAGAGATTATCAACATCCATGGCAAGGGCTATAAGCTCATCGTGCCAGATGCAGAATAATGCCTATATTATATAAGGTGTAAGAAGAAAAGGGATAAGTCGGCAGCCGACTTATCCCTTTTTCAATGAATACACGAATCCTGCCACACCGGCAAGAACGAAGAATAAACCTGCGAAGAGCATGATGTTGCTCTTCATGGAAAAGGCGAAGCTGGCAGCAAGCAGCAAAACGCCCAGCACAATGAACGTCATGCCCATGGAAGGGATGACGCGGAGCGAATCTTTCAATTTTTTGTTCATAATTCCTACTATTTTCAAATATTTCCTGCAAAAATACAAAAAATATTTGGTTAATTCAAGAAAAAGTTGTAATTTTGCACCGCAATTCGTGAAATAGAGGTGTTTTCGCACACATTTCGTCGTTTTGCAAGAGAATTTTAATATTAATATTTAATCATTTACAAAAGTAGTATGAATCAATACGAAACCGTTTTCATTTTGACTCCCGTTTTGTCTG
>USJX01000078.1 GCA_900555035.1 uncultured Prevotella sp. | reverse complement strand
GGGAGACGGGAGAGAGGTAAGAAAATGTAGCACTTTTGTTTTAATTACCGACCCCTCTATCTCCCCCTAAAAATCCGATTAAGCGAGAGAAGAAGAAGCTTGCTTATTCTTCCGAGCGTGAGGATTTTATCTAAAGCGGGGAGGACCAGTTTGTCCGAATATTGAGGCGCTTGGTGTTCTGCTCTCGATTTGCGCAATCTCTTCGTTAAAAGAATCCAAGAAATTTGGCGGTGTGAGGGGAAAAATGTATTTTTGCGTTTGAATTCATTCTTTTTGAAAAAGAACTTCGGCTGCACTCGGCATAACATTCAAGTAAACTTGATGATTCTGCTCTCGTTTGCACGAAATTTAAACGTTTAAAAGGAGAAGATTATGGGAAAGATAGAAGAACGATATATAAGCTTGCTGACAGATTTCGGTTTCAAGCGTATCTTTGGGACAAAGCCTAACAAGGATTTGCTCATCAACTTCCTGAACTCGCTGTTTGAAGGTTTTCAGGTCATCAAGGATGTGAAGTACTTGAACAGTGAGCATGTGGGGGATGTCTACGCAGAACGCAAGGCTATCTTCGATGTGTATTGCGAGAACGAGAATGGCGAGAAGTTCATCGTGGAGATGCAGAACGCTTATCAGAGGTATTTCAAGGATCGCTCTTTGTTCTATTCTACTTTCCCTATCCGTGAACAGGCTCCTAAGGGGGCTGACTGGAACTTCAAACTAGAACGCGTATATACTGTAGCTCTGCTGAACTTCGACTTGAAAGAGGAGGCTTTCGACCAAGACGACATCAACCATGATGTGGGCTTGCTTGACAAGAAAACCCATAAGGTATTCAACGACAAACTGTCTTTCAAGTATGTGGAGATAGCGAAGTTCGACAAGACGGAGGATGAGCTTGTCACGCTTTACGACAAGTGGCTGTATGTATTGAAGAACTTGTCTCGACTGGATGAGCGACCTGCTGCTCTGAAAGAAAAGGTTTTTACGAAACTTTTTGAGGAAGCAGAGATTGCGAAGTTCACCCCTACAGAATTGAAGGAATATGAAGATAGCTTGAAGGCTTACCGTGATGTCAAGAACTCTATAGATACGGCGTTGGAGAAAGGACGTGAGGAAAAGGCTATTCAAATAGCTAAAAAGATGCTTGCTGCTGGTATGGATATTGATACCATCATAAATATGACTGATTTGTCAAAAGATGAGATTGAAAAGCTGTAAAAAAATATCCCAATCTGTAAGCTGATTGGCTTACGGATTGGGATGGAAACAGGGGCAGGATTTGTAGATTTCGCCATCCTTGGTGATGTAGTAGTGGTAGCCGGTGGTCTTAGGGGGGTACACCGCCTTGTTTAAAGGTGGGTGCAGCTCTGTACGCAGAAAGAACTGATGGCGGCGGTGAGGATGGTGATAACCTTTGTATCTAAATTCTTAAATATCAGAATCCTTTACCTTTAAAACAATACAAAATATATTTTTTTCAAAAAACTGATAGGTGTAACTACTTGTAATATAGTGGGTACGCCATTTTTGTGATATATATACCTTTTGATCTTGATAAAGCCTTCAAGATTGTTGTGAATCTAATGAAAAAATAATTTCTTTAGAATGAAAAAGATCAAACTTTTTGATTACCAGGAGGATATGAAATCACGGATAGAGAAGGCGTTAGGGCTTCATCGGTCTGTGATGGTACAAATGCCAACGGGAACTGGAAAAACAATTCTGCTCGCTTCGGTCGTAGAATCGTTTTTGCGGGAACATTCCAATTGCAATGTTTGGATTGTTGCCCATAGAAGGGAGCTGGTGTCGCAGATAAAAGACACTTTGAATAAGTTTCTTTTGAATTTCATTTTTTCGAACCACCCCGTCCCTCCTTCCAAGGAGGCATCAAAGCCCTCGCCAGATTGTTTGTCGGCTGGCGCATCAAATGTTCCTGTCAAGGCAATGTCGATTCAATGGTTGGCGAAGCATTATGACGAGATAAAGGAAAAGCCGGGAATGATAGTGATTGACGAGG
Organism: uncultured Prevotella sp.; assembly: GCA_900555035.1. Taxonomy (GTDB): domain Bacteria; phylum Bacteroidota; class Bacteroidia; order Bacteroidales; family Bacteroidaceae; genus Prevotella. The sequence continues at coordinate 11,265 of USJX01000078.1, read as the reverse complement.
CGCACCATGCGCTGGCCAAAACTTACAAGGAGATGTGGGAGAGATTCCCAAATGCTAAGTTCCTGGGACTGACGGCTACACCTTGCCGATTGAACGGGAAAGGATTTACTGACTTGTTTGACGTGCTGGTGCAGGCGTGGGGCATTCCTGAGTTTATCTGCAAGGGAAGATTGGCGACATACGATTTCGTGAGCATCAAATCGGATGGGGTAACGCAATGGCTCATCGACTCCCTGCAGAAACGGGGGGCGGATGGTGACTATCAGAACAAGGAAATGGATATGTTGCTGAATAAGAAACCTTCCATCGAAAGGCTCTACCAAAGCTTTGAGGAGTATGGCAAAAATAGAAAGGGCATCGTGTATGCTATTAATATTTCTCATGCCAAAAGAATTATGGAGCTGTATCAAGAGCATGGCATCAAGGTGGTTGCCATAGATTCTAAGACTCCTGCTCTTGAACGACAGGCTGATATTGAGGCTTTCAGAAAAGGCGACATCCAGGTGCTGGTGAATGTGGATATTTTCTCGGAGGGATTCGACTGCCCGGATGTGGAGTTTGTGCAGTTGGCTCGTCCTACTCTCTCGCTTGCCAAGTATCTGCAGATGGTGGGTCGTGGACTGCGTGTAGCTAAGGGGAAGAAGAACTGCGTGATTATTGATAACGTGGGACTGTATCGGGTGTTCGGGTTGCCTTCGCAAGTGTGGAACTGGAAGGCTACTTTTGAAGGTAATTTGAAATACGGCAGGAAGAAGGAGACTCCGAAAGAAAGAGATTTCTTCCTGATGAATGGAACGCAAGAAACTGTGCCTGTTGACCAAGACTCGGAAATGATGATGGTGATGAGCCATGAGGAACTGATGAAGTCGTTGATGTATCGGGAGTTTGTGGATTGCAACGATGATTTTGCCATCGTCAAGTTACCTGACGGAAAGATGACGGTGGTTAACCGAAAAGGCGAACTGGTGATTGAACCTGGCAACTATTATGACATGAAGTTCCTGCAAGGGAATATCTTGTCTTATCGACCTCGCAGAAAGACTGTGTGTTACTACGACCTACTGGCGAGAGTTGTCATCGATGAGGACATTCATGGGAAGGATGCTCCTAAGGTAATCACCATTAATGGATGGGAGTTCGTAGCATATAACGATCTCTTCAGGTCGCGTACCTACGAGTTCTTTGCTTTACCTTATCGCCCTTCTCAATATGAGCTATTGAATCGGGGATATTGTTTGATATACGAATTTCGAGGCTCTACAGATAGTGGTTGTCAGGTATGGATATATCATGAGAATGATGGCGGCTATATGCAAAAGTATAGCGAAAACAGTGAGGTGGTCTGTTTTTTGCGTGGCGACCATACGCATGTTTATTGGCTGTGTGCCGACTTTTGCGGCAGTGGTATAGTGGTTATGGACAGTCATGGAGATTATTTCTTCGTTGACTCCAGCTTGAAAAAGACCTATATAGGTTGCACTCACCCCCAAAAAGAAAGCGAGAATTTGGCGGTTGCAATGCCACGGCTTGGCAAGCATGTTTATAATATGGATAAGCAGCGCAGGAAAAAGCAGGAGGAACAGGAACTGTTGCTCATGCACGAGAAGTCGGAGGCTGGCAATGTGGAATTGTATCAGGCTGGAAAGAAGTGGGGATTGAAGATGGATGGCAGGGTTGTGGTGCCTCCTCTCTATCATAATATATCGCAACCTGTTGGTGCCTATTGTGCCTTTGAGCAGATGCCAAGGCACTGGGGTATCATGACTTTAAAAGGCAAGGTGATTGTTGATGCCAAATATGAAAAGGCGGAGGTTCTTGCCAATGGTAAAGCTGTAGTTACCACCATTACTGGGAAAACACAGACTGTCAATCTTAGATAAAAATATTTTTGATAAAGATATTTTTGATAAATATACTTCGATAAAGATACAAAAAAAGCATCCATGATTTTTTTTCATGGATGCTTTTTTTGTTTTTAGAGTTTTGGAAGTTTTAGAATTCTAAACGTTTTTAGAATCCGTCCAGTTCGAAGTATTCGTCTTCCAATCCTGAATCTTCTGGCTGCTTCTCCTCGAAGTCGATGCCTGTATCTTCGGTTTTCTCCTCCTTCTGCTGAGGCTGAATCTCGAAGGTGTTGTCATCTTCCTGCTTTTTGTTTTCTTCCTTGTTGGCAGGCAGCGTGAATTCCTCTTCCTGATTTTTCTCTTCTTCCTTCTTATTTTCCGGCAGCGTGAATTCCTCTTCCTGATTTTTCTCTTCTTCCTTCTTATTTGCTGGAAGCGTGAATTCCTCTTCCTGGGTATTCTGCTGCTCTGTATTCTGGTTTACAGGACCGAGAATCAGATCTTCTTTTGGCTCCAATTCATCAAGCTGATGGTCGCCGGTTTCTGAATCCCTGCCAGAGGTCTCTTCTTCCTGTTCCCTGCCTGCGGCTATTTCAGCAGGCTCGATGAGCAGACGGAGTTGGCTGATCTTCAATGGGGCGAAGTGCTTGCTGTAGAACTTGTCGTAGTCGTCGTACGATAGCTTGGTGCCCAGAAGCGCCAGGTTCGGTTCGCTGATGACGAAGGCTCTTGCCTTGGATATCAGGCGGGTGATGCCTGACTGCTTGAATACTTCGTTGGCGTATTGGCGTGCCTCATCGTAGTTCTGGAAACCGCTTACCTGCAGACGGTGCAGACCTTGAATATCCTCGATGTTGAGATCGAAATTACGTGCCATATACGAGGTGAAGTTGTATTTCGCCATTTCGAAGAGCAACTGGTTCTCGTTCACGGAGTCTGGCACGTAGGCAAGGAGGAATACGAACTTGTCGTTGCGCTCGGCGCTGTAACTCCTCTGCTGGGTAGAATCATTGTCGCTGATTACTTCGCTTCTCATCGACCAGACATTACTCAAGTCGAACTTGCCACCATAGAGTCGCTTGCCGGCATTGACGCCATTCACTATCATACCTGCCATCTCGCTGAGTCGGCTGTTAGGATATTTCTCCACCACGGTCTTCATGAGGGTCATACATGAATCCACATTGCCTTCGTTAAGCTGGGTCATACCACTGATAAAGAGGAACTTGTCACGGTTCTCTCCCGTAGGGAATCGCTTTTCCGAAACGGCCGCATTCTCCTTCACCACCTCGTATTTCGCATCCTTGAATGCCTGGTAGGTGAGGGTATAGAGCGAGTCTTCCAGGTGAACGCCCATCTTCGCATTCTCCATGTAATATGGATCGGAGAGGAGGGTGGTCCACTGGCTTTCAGGATAATCCTTCTTCAGTTTCTCCACGTAGGCGTTTGCCACATCCGGTTTTTTCATTCTCGAATAGAGCAGGTAGAGATGATAGTAGGCATCCTCCAGATGCTCATAGTCAGGATAATGATCCACCAGTCGGCGGAGGGCTTTTTCGCTGAGCGTGAAGTTATCCAACTTATCCTTGAAGATGACGCCCGAATGATAGAGTCCGTCTTCCAGGAGCTTGTTGCTTTCTGCCAACTGCTCTGGCGTGAACGGAATCTGGGCGAGGTAGTACTCCCGCTTGTGCGGATCGTTCACGGCACTGTCGGTAATCTGCTTGAGCGAATCTTCCTGGGCAGCCACATTGGCGAGAGAATCTCTCATCTCGTCGGTCATTTCCTCGGCTCCTTGTGCCGATGCAACCACCGTCTTGTTGATACGCTGCCAGTTATCCACATTTTCTCGTTTGCCCCAGAGTTTCTGGAACTGCGCCTTACCCTGGCTCACTGCCATAGGAGAATAGAAGTACCATTGACCCTTGTTCATGCCGTTCATGCCGTTCATGGCATTGTTGGCGTTGGTATTATTCTGCTTTTTATTGTTATAGGCAAAGTTGCCGCCATTTCCGCCTTGCTGGTTTCTGGCTGCATCTTCTTCTGCCTGTTTGTTCTTCTCTTCCTTTTCCTTCTTTTTCAGAGCAGTAATCACACGGTCGATGGCTGCGTTGCGGTCTTTCTCGTCCATCTTTGCCAGTGCTTGCAGCGAATCCTGCAGGGCGACGGCATCGGTATGAGGCACCAGTTCATCGAGCACCTTCGAACGGTTGGAGAGCTGTTCGTAGTCATCGCGCTCCTTGTCGAGCAATCCGATGGCTTCGCCGTAACAGCGCTGGGCATCGGAGAATTTCTCTCGAATCCAGTAGATGTCGCCCAGGTGCAGAAGCAGCACACCTTTCTCTATACCGCTTCTCGTGGCCTTGACAACGCCTTTCTCGTAGGCACCGATGGCCTGCAGGGTGTCTTTCTGAGCCAGGTAGATGTTGCCGATGGCGTAATATATCTGGTCCAGATATTCCTGGTTGTTATCTGATGCCGCCATGCGCTTCAACTTGCCTATCATCTTCTTGCTGTTGCTTGCCGCCATCACCTCGGTCATCGAAATGCGGGCATTGAAGTCGAGTTCGTAGGGCGGATTGAGGCGCACCACGTGCCTGAAGGCCTTGTAGGCTTCCTGCTTGTTGCCGATGGATGCCTGCAGTTGTCCCATCAGGTACCATTCGCGTGCCTTCTGCTTGCGTCGCATTTCGTGCTTGATTACCTTTTTGAGATAAGGAATGGCCTGAGCCGCCTCGCCCTTGCGAATATGATAGTCGGCCAGGGTGTAATCCCATTCCTTCTTGGCGCTCCAGTGGATGGAGTCGCGCTTCATGTTGCGGATTACATCTTCTGCATCATACATCCAGTCTTGTTCTATATAGCATTTTGCCAGCCAGGCACGTGCCTTGCCGTAGATGGCTGGTTGGGTGGCATAGAGTCGGCTCATGTAGGCGAAGGTGGTGGCTGCCGAGTTGAAGTCGCCCTTGAAGAACTGTGATCGTCCCATCAGCATCCAGGCTTTCCACAGGAAGGGGTTGTACTCTCTGCGACTGAGCCATTCAATATCCTTTTCGGTTTTCTTTCTGCTTTTGGTCCATTCCGGTCGGCTTTTGATGCTATGCTGGTGAATGGCTTTCTCGCATTTTTCTATGGCACGGTCGTAGTTGGCCTTACCCAGTTCTTTACTGGTTTTGTTGGCAACGGTGTAGAGCGGTATCTGCTCGGTATAGTTGTCCTTGTTGCCTGCTTCTTTCTCCAGCGAGGCATCAATGTAGGCCAGTGTACCATTGTAATAGGTATTGTATTTGGCGTTGAAGGCATGCCACCATCTGCTCTGCGCCGTATTTTTCTGCGTAGAGCAACCGATGGTACTCATCGAGATGATGGTGATGAGTACGATGGCGTATGCCAGGTTTCTGATAAGGATATATTGCTTTTTCATTTTTTCCGGATTCCTTTCCACAGTTTTGCGATGGCAAAGATAATGATGCTCACGAAGATGATGGTGGCTCCCGACGGCACATTGAGCATGTAGCTGGCGTAGAGTCCCACGATGCAGTCTATCCATCCCAGGATGATGCTTGTCCAGATCATCTGCCTGTAGTTGTAGGTGAAGAGGTTGGCGGTCATCTGCGGGATGGTGAGCAGACTGATGGCGAGTACGATGCCCACCATCTTGAGGGTGGCAACGATGGTCATGGCGATGAGCGTCATCATCAGATATTCGATGAGGGTGACCGGCAGGTGCTGCGAGCGGGCAAAGGTACTGTCGAATGCGATGTTCTGGATGGGGCGCAGGAGGAAGGTGAAGAGTAGTGCCACAATCACGGTGAGGATGCCGAGCAACCAGAGGTCTGCGCTGTCGATGGCCAGGATGCTGCCGAAGAGGAAGGAAGGCAGGTCGGGCATGAATCCGGGGGTGAGGAAGCAGCAGATGATGCCCACGCTCATACCCAGGGTCCAGAACATGGCGATGGCAGAGTCTTTGCGCACATCTTTCTTGCGGGAAATCCATTGCACGCCGAAGGCACTGAGGATGGCGAATACCATGGCAGAGAGAATCGGATTGATGCCCGAGAATACACCGATGCCGATGCCTCCGAACGAGGCATGGGTGATGCCGCCGCTGATGAATACCAATCGGCGGGTAACGATGTAGGTTCCGATAAATCCGCACAGGATGCTTGCCAGGAAGGCTCCTATCAGTGCATTCTGGAAAAATGTATATTGCAATATATCCATCTTTTTTCTTTGAACTGTAAATTTCTAGCTTAAAAAGTTGATGACTTCATCTTTCAGCTGGTTCGGCAGGTTGATGCCTCGCAGAATCAGACTTCTGTTCCAGCCTGCCACCTCATCGGGTTGCATGGTATAGAGTACCTCCGAGAACTCTTCCACTTCCTCGTCGGTATAGTCATCTGCTTCTCGTCCTGCGAATCGGTCGAGGTCTTCGTCATCGTAATATTCTATTTCCTTGGTGGCTGCCTCCATCATGCATTCTTGCTCGCATTTGGAGTTCTCTCCATTACAAGTGTTGCATGATACGCCTTCCTGCAAAGGATCCTCGTCCTCTCCCTTGCGATGGGAGATGATACCGAAAATGGCGCTTATCAGGCCTAGAACCACCAAGGCTAAAACTAAATATAGCATAAACAATTAACTATCAACTATTAACTTTCAACTATCTCAAATCCTACTTTCTTGAGGTCTTCCCAATAGTGAGGGTACGACTTGCTCACTACCTCTGGGTTGTTGATCTCTATCTGTGGGAACTTGAAGGCGAGTGGGGCGAAAGCCATGGCCATGCGATGGTCTTCGTAGGTGTCGATAGGGGCAAAGCTTGCCTCGCAGGTCTCGCCATCCCAATAGAGGGTGTTGTCGTTCTCGTCGTGGATGACATAGCCCACCTTCTTCAACTCGGTCTTGAGCGCCTCGATGCGGTCGGTCTCCTTAATCTTCAGACTGGCAAGACCGGTGAACTTGAACTTCACGCCGAGGGCACAGCATGCCACAACGATGGTTTGAGCCAGGTCGGGTGAACCGGAGAAGTCGTATTCAAACTTAGGGAGAAGACAGCGGTTTGTCTTCAATGTAACAGTCGTGATGGTGTCGCGGTTCTCAAATTCACTCTTCACGCCCAGCAAGCTGAAGATGTATTTCACCACAGAATCACCCTGCTTCGAACTGTCCATCAAGCCTTCCAGCTCGATAGAAGAATCGATATTGGCATTCAGTGCCATCATCTCGTACCAATAGGAAGAGGCACTCCAGTCGTTCTCGATCATATAAGGTGTCTCCTTGTATGGCTGCGGCTTCACGGTGATGGTGTCCATATCGGTCCAATCGGCATCTGCTCCATATTCCTTCATGGTCCAGAGGGTGAGGTCGATGTATGGTCGTGAGGCAATCTCGCCCGTCAACTTCAGTTCCAGTCCCTTCTTCAGCATCGGACCAATCATGAGGAGAGCCGAAATGTATTGCGAACTGATGTTTCCTACCACTTCCAGATGTCCTCCTTCCAGCGCCTTGCCCTTGATGTGGAGCGGAGGATATCCCTCGTTCCTGACGTAGGTGATATCTGCGCCGAGATAGCGCAGGGCATCAACGAGGATACGGATAGGGCGGTTTTGCATTCTCTCCGTACCCGTAATGGTATGTTCGCCCGGTGTAGAGGCAAGATAAGCGGTCGTGAATCGCATGGCGGTGCCTGCCGCCTTGATGTCGATGACGTCAGGCATGTTGTTGAGGGCGGCGATGATAACCTCGGTGTCATCGCAGTCGCTCAAGTTGCTGGGTTGTATGCTGCTTCCTGCCATCGCACTGATAACGAGGGCTCGGTTGCTGATACTCTTAGAGGCTGGCAAGTTGATACTTGCATTCATCTGGCTAGGTGCCTTTATTGTATATTTTTTCATTCGCGTACCTTATATATTATATATTTCTCTGCAAAAGTACAAAATAAAAAGTATATATGCTAGTAAATTGGTGAAAAAGTTTGTAAATAGTTTCAAAAAAGTGCTAGAACCGCTTGTCCTCAATGTGAGAGGCTGCTAACAATTTGTAAACTGAGATGGGCGATTATGACGGTTATTTGGAAATGTGCTCTTCCAAAGTGTATAAAATAGACCCCTAAAAAATCAATTTGTAATTAGGAAAACGTTTTCTAGCCAAAAGTAAAACCAACCTGAAAAAATAGATAAAATAGCGTTAAGGATTGATACAACCTATCGAAAATTGTATTATCTTTGCACCAGAAAAAAGAAACAATAACAATATTAATAATATCCTAAAAAATAAAAATATGAAACGAGTAATATTATTCTCATTGATGGCTTTAATGACCGTAGCAGCTTTCGGTCGCAAGCACGTAGAGAATGCAACAGTAGTAGCTGACACTATTTTCTATGCAGAAAATATGAGCAATGTAGCTAGTGCCGATCAGGCTAGTTATTACAGATTGCTGATGACTACCGGCGCTGGCCTCAATAAGAAGGACGTCTTTCAGGATTTTTATATGAATGGTAATCTCCGTGCTGAGGGAGGCTATAGCTTCATCGACCTCGGTAACGACCGCAATACTGTATTCAACGGCGAAGTGACCACTTATTATAAGAATGGTAAGGAGAAATGGCATGGCAAGTATGTAAATGGCAAGCGTGAGGGTTACTTCACTCTCCAGCTTCGTGAAGGTGGCGTGGCTGTCGTTCAGTATAGAAACGGCAAGTCTGTTCACGATTACTTCATGGTTACTTACAAGGATGGTACTTCTGTAAAGAAGAATCTCTCTGAGATCAAGGCTTTCTTGTAATCCGTTAAATCCGTTGAACGGCAAATCAATGCCACGGGAGATAAGTGGTGTTTGGTTTCTTCATTAGAATTGAAAAATCTCTCTTATATAAATTAAAATTTTATGTTGATATGACCAATATGGGGATGGCTTCCGTGAGGAAGGGGCATCCCCATCTTTTTTTTATCAACAGTCTAATTTATATAAGAAAGTCTGATTTCTTGTTAGATGTTTAAATCTACTTCCACCGGACAGTGGTCGCTGCCCATGATATCGGTATGTATCTTTGCTTCTGTAATCTTGTCCTTGATGCTGTCTGATACCAGGAAATAGTCGATGCGCCAACCGGCGTTCTTCTCGCGTGCCTTGAAGCGGTAAGACCACCACGAATAGGTTACTTCCTCTGGATGGAGATAGCGGAAGCTATCGGTAAAGCCATCGTTCAGAAGCTGCGTCATCTTCTCTCGCTCTTCGTCAGTAAAGCCGGCATTGCGACGGTTGGTCTTCGGATTCTTGATATCTATCTCTTCGTGTGCTACGTTTAAGTCGCCACAGACAACTACCGGTTTCTTGGCATCCAGATTTTTCAGGAACTTGCGGAAGTCATCTTCCCAAGTCATGCGATAATCCAGGCGCTTGAGTTCTGTCTGCGAGTTTGGTGTATAGCAGGTGACGAGGTAGAACTGCTCGTATTCCAGGGTGATGATTCTGCCTTCGTGGTCATGTTCCTCTACGCCCATTCCATAACTTACGTTCAGTGGCTGGTGCTTGGTGTAGATAGCTGTGCCCGAATATCCCTTTTTTTCAGCATAGTTCCAGTAACTCTCGTAGCCCTCAAACTTCAGGTCGAGTTGTCCTTCCTGCATCTTGGTTTCCTGCAGGCAGAAAAAGTCTGCATCGAGCTCCTTGAATTGGTTCTCGAAGTCCTTGCCCACGCAAGCACGCAGGCCATTTACGTTCCAGGATATAAACCTTAACATTATGTCTATTGATTATTTATTAGTAGTGATTACTTAGTAGTGATTAGTGATTACTTATGGATTCTAACGATTATCACTAATCACTAATCACTAATAACTACTCATTATATTTAGATTCTCTTGCTTTCTCCTCTCAGCAGGCTCATGAATTCCTGTCGGGTATTCAATGAGTTGAATACACCGCTATAATCACTGGTGGTGGTGATGGAATTCTGCTTCTCCACGCCACGCATCTGCATGCACATGTGCTTAGCCTCAATCACCACCATGACCCCCTGAGGGTTCAGGGTTTCCTGAATGCAGTCCTTAATCTGCTGGGTGAGGCGCTCCTGCACCTGGAGGCGATGGCTGAAGATATCCACCACGCGGGCTATCTTGCTCAGACCGGTGATCTTGCCGTTAGGAATGTAAGCCACGTGAACCTTGCCGTAGAAAGGCAACATGTGGTGCTCGCACATCGAGAAGAAGTCGATGTCCTTCACGATGACCATCTGGTCGTATTTCTCCTCGAAGAGGGCATCGGTCAATACCTTGTGTGCATCCTGTGTGTAGCCACGGGTCAGAATCTGCATCGCCTTAGCCACACGCATAGGAGTCTTTACCAAACCTTCACGCTCAGGGTCTTCGCCCAGGAGTTTCAATACTTCTTTATAGTGTCCTGCGAGTTCGTCCAATCCCTCGCGAAATTCTGTTTCTGGATTCATCTTGTTTAACTTTGAACTTTGAATTTTGAACTTTGAACTTTATGAATAGTAAGACTGTTGAATTCTTCACTCTTCACTCTTCACTTTTCACTCTTCACTTTAATATTGCACGGTAATCTGTCCCTTTACCAGGCATGCCTGTCTGTAACCCAGGGCTTTCACCTTGGCAAGAACCTTCTGGGCTTCGCCCAAACTGCGGAAGTTGCCCATGCGGCAAATCCATCTTGGCGAGTAGAAGTGCACGTAAACCGGCTGGTCAGGGAACTTCATCTTGATGTTGTTGCCAGTCTGTTCTGCCTTCAGTCGGTCGTTGCGAGAGTTACCGCCGGCATATACCTGTACTCTATATCCTGTAACCTTGTAGCTCTTGCGCATCACTTTCTTGCGCATATCCACTATAGGCATCTCGGTTTCTTCTTTTTTGTTCTCAGCCTTGGCAGCGTTGTTGGCATGGGTGCCTTCCTTTGCGTTGCTGGCATGGGTGCCCTCCTTCGTGTTTTCATGCTGAGGGGTAGGAGTATTCTCCCTTTGTGGGTGCTCAGTGTTCTTGTGCTGAGTGTTTGTTGGGGTCTTTTGTGGTTGTGGGGTAGTCTTAGTCTTGGTCTTGTCATCTTGTGCAGTAGGCTTTTTCTCTGTAGCCTGCACCGGTTTGCCGTTTACCAATTCGTCGATAGCCTTGCTTTGGTTCACGGTCACAACACCCTTGCCTGGTTCCTTCTTCTTCAGGTGGTCCAGGTAGTTCTGCGCATTTGCTGTGAATGTAGAGCAGAGGATGAATAATAATAATGTGAGGAATTGTTTCATGACTATTTCCTTAAATTGCGCTTTTTAGATAATAAAGCAGTCTTTTTTTTGATTAAAAAGGGATGCCCTCCCACGAAGAAAGGGCATCCCCGCAAAATATTTCTTGTAGAGATTACTTCTTCCAAGCGTCGATGATACCCTTGAAATCAGCAGCCTTCAAAGAA
>USJX01000077.1 GCA_900555035.1 uncultured Prevotella sp. | reverse complement strand
TTCGACAAGTGTAATATCAAGAATACCCGTGGTATCATCCGTCTGCAGAAGGGAATAAAACCAGCCATCGGTAGCATCAACTTCAACAACTGCTTAATTAATAAGATCGGTTCTTATGGTATGTTGGCAGCAGGTAAAGATACTCCAGAAGCACAGTTGGGAACAGTAAACCTCACCAACTCTACCATCGCCAATCTCTCAGCAGGTTCTATGATTGCTGTAGCCAATAGCATGACAAAGGTGAATGTAGATCACTGCACATTGTATGACGCAGTTGTGGGCAGTAAGTATCTCATCGATACCTACAAGAACAACAATATTGTTCCTAACGTTAGCAATACCCTCATCGGTCAGAGTGCAGCTTTGGAAGATGCAACAGCAACAAGTTACAAGAACGCTCCATTCGTTGATGTATATTATACCAATGAATACATTTGGAAGTCAAAGTTGCAGATTGGAGATCCTGCAGATATTTCATCTGCAGAACTTTGGGTATCACCTTCAACAGGTGATTTCACGATCCAAGACAAATACCAGAGTAAGTATGGTAACTTCGGCGACCCACGCTGGATTGTACAGTAATAGTACTTACATCTGATAAATAATATGATTAAAGGTGCAATGTCCTCATCAAAAGTCGGGCATTGCACTTTTTTTTATTTTCTCTTATTCTCTATCTCATTTTTACAATTATTTTCTTGGAAGTTACGAAGAAAAAGCGTATCTTTGCATCGTGAACACAAAATCGCAAAGATATGGCAAGATACATCAACCCATTCACTGACTGGTCGTTCAAACGAATCTTCGGCCAGGAATACAGCAAGGACTTGCTGATAGAATTCTTAAACCAGCTTCTCCTGGGAGAACAGCACATCAAGGATGTGAAGTTTAAGGACAAAGAGATGTTGCCAGAAACAAAAGACCAGCGAGGAATCATCTACGACGTCTTTTGCGAAACTGACACAGGTGAGCACATTATTGTTGAGATGCAAAACAAGAGTCAGCCCTACTTCATAGACCGTTCTCTTTACTATGCATCAAAAACGATAGTAGAGCAAGGCGTAAAAGGACGATGGGATTATCATCTCACGCCTGTTTATGTAATCTGCTTCATGAACTTTAATGTAGATGTAAATACGCCAAAGAAGTTCAGAACAGATGTTGTGCTGGCAGATAAGGAAAGCGGAGAGGTTTATTCAAACAAAATCCGTTTTATCTACTTAGTGATGCCTCTTTTTAAAAAGAGAGAAGCAGAATGTACTACGTTTTTTGATTGTTGGATTTATAATTTAAAGCATATGGAGACTTTAGAACTAATGCCTTTTGAGGCTCAACATAAGATATTCAAGAGATTGGCAGAAATCGCCGACTCCAAAACCCTGACAAAAGAAGAACAGGAGAAATATGATAACAGCATGATGGTCATGTGGGACAATTATGCAGCACTTGAGCATGCCGTTAACAAAGGCATAAAAGAAGGTATGGAGAAAGGAATGAAAGAAGGCTTGGAGAAAGGAATGGAGAAAGGAATGGAGAAAGGAATGGAGAAAGGAATGGAGAAAGGCTTGAAAGAAGGAGAAAAAAAGAAAAGCCTGGAAGTTGCCAAGAAGCTTCTGGCCTATAACACCCCTTTGGATATCATAGCTAATTCTACAGGCCTATCTATTGAAGAAATCAAGAAATTGAAATCATAAGAATTCTAGTGCAATGCTTATTTACTTAGAGCATTGCACTTTTTTGTTTCCTATTATAGTTCATAAAGATAAGGCAGATAAATTGCGTAATCGTTTTCGTAGTTTTTATACACTGATTGTATCAGTAATCGGCAGAAAAGTAGTAACTTTGCCAAAAAAGAAATTAAGCCTAAAAAATATGAATAGAAAAATGATTAAAACCATTGTGCTCGCTGCACTCATGGCTGTGCCTTTCTTTGCCAAGGCACAAAATTTTGCCGGCATCACTGCTGAGCAGAATGCACAGAACACCCCTGGGGGTTGGACAGCAGTTAACTTGCCACAGTTGCCTGCTATCACTTCGGCAAATACATTCAACATCAAGGATTATGGTGCCTCTACATCTGCTGCAGATAATACCAAGGCTATCCAGAAAGCTCTTGATGCAGTTCCTTCTACTGGCGGTATGGTTGTAATACCTGCGGGTACCTGGATGTTTGGTAGCACAGACCAGATGACCAGCAAGACCGAGGTACTCAGCATCAAGGCGAAGACCATCCTTCACCTCAGCGCAGGTGCTACATTGAAGCTCGTGGAATACGGCAAGGCTCCTAACAATAAGATTGTCTTCATCGGCGGAAAGAACAAGGGTAAGAACGTTACCGACATTGTTATCGAGGGTGAAGGTGAAACTTCAGTCATCGACGGTCAGGGTGCACGCTGGTGGCTCGCAAGAGAGAATGGCGAAACCTTCAATCCTGGTGCAATGATCCGCTTCGAACAGGGCAAGCGCTTCCTGCTCCGTAACTTCAAGATTCAGAATACTCCGGGTGTAAACATCACCATCAGCAACAGCGGTAAGGCTAGCCATGCTACCATCCATGATGTAACCATCAGTGAACCATCATCTGAAGCTGGCAAGGGAAAGGCATCGCATAACACCGATGGAATCTCCATCTGGGGTCCATACGTTAATATCTACAACTGTAACATCAGCAACGGCGATGACAATATCGTTTGCGACAACGATGCACAGTACATCCATGTATGGAATTGCAAGTTCGGCACAGGACATGGTGCTTCTATCGGCAGCTTCACCAAGAACATCAAACATGTATGGTTCGATAACATCACCATGAATGGTACAACCGCAGGTATCCGCATGAAGACAGGTATCAATAGCGACGGTACCCTCCGCGGCGGTGGCGAGGAAAACTGGAAGTTCAGCAACTTCACCATGACCAACGTGAAGAATCCATTTTCTATCGACTGCTTCTACGACAAGAACTACAACAGTGATCCTGCCGTAGATAAAGCAAACGCAAGAGCTTTGGATAGCACAACCCCAACCTACACCGACATTCTGCTTCAGAACGTGAAGACTACAGATGTTTGCAATGGCAATGCCATCTTCCTGGTAGGTCGCCCTGAGAGTCACATCAAGAACGTGACACTCGACAACGTGCAGATTTCAGCCAAGAAGGGCATCGATATCCGCTTCGTAGATAATCTCGTGTTCAAGAACAACTCTAAGATTACCGTCAGCAGCGGTTCTATCTGGCTCAAGAAGTTTGATTCTACCTGGGATGACCAGTGTGGCGCAACATCTACAGGTTCAGGAGTAGTAGATACAAAGGGGCCTTTCACCTTGAACTCAAAGACTTTGACTGATAAAACTGCCGGTTCTTTCAGCAATGGCTTCGCTATCAGCAACGAGAAGGGAAAGTCATACGATGTCGGTTCTGGTACTACTTATATCAAGTTTAGTGCCAACCAATACACCATCATTATTCCTGATGGTGTAAAGATCAAGAAGATGGATATCGAGGGCCGCAACAACTATGATACTGCTGATGCCTATATCGGCGAGATTAACGGTACAAGCTATGATGCATCAACCTATGCTTTCCCGAAGGATAAGAGCGTGAAGAAATATACGGTGGAGTTTGACTCACCAGTAGAGCACACCCTTACTTTCACTCCAAAGGTAAAACAGTGCATCTTGCAGTTCACTCTCTATACTGAAACATCTACAGGCATCCAGAACATCACTGCCATTGCCCAGCCTGCCAACAACAACGTGTATGACTTGAGCGGTAGAATGGTGAAGAGTAATGCCAAGGCTGATGATTTGAAAAGCCTCAACAAAGGCATCTACGTCTTCAACAACAAGAAATACGTAACAAAATAAGTAACTTAGAAGTTACAAAATAGTTTACTTAAAAATTATCGGCAACAATGAAAATAAAATTTCATTCACTCCTATGCGTTCTCGCAACCATCGCTTTGAGTTCTCCACTCACAGCGATGGGAGTAAACGCCCAGAAGGCAGCTTCACATACATGGAATCCGAATGTAAAGAACGGAATGTATCGCAACCCGGTGATTGACGCCGACTACTCTGACCCGGATGTATGTCGTGTGGGCAATGACTACTACATGACTTCCTCTTCTTTCCAGTGTTTCCCGGGCTTGCAGATTCTGCACAGCACCGACCTGGTGAACTGGGAAATTATCGGTGCGGCACTGCTCGACGACTATCCTGTACTGCCAGAGTATCAGGGCACAGACCTTGACTGGCGCAAGAAAGTTCAGCACGGCAACTACGTATGGGCACCCTCTATCCGCTATCACAACGGATGGTTCTACATCTATTGCGGCGATCCAGACCAGGGGCTCTTCATGACCAAGACACAAGATCCTCGTGGTCTTTGGGAGCCTATCACCTGGGTGATGAAGGGAAAAGGTTTGATAGACTGCTGCCCGCTGTGGGATGAAGACGGCAAAGCTTATCTTTCGCATGGCTGTGCCGGTTCAAGAGCCGGCATCAAATCGGTACTCTTCGTGGCTCCTATGTCATCAGACGGCACCAAGGTGATTGGTCCTTCACGCATCGTATATGATGGTCACGAAGACCAACCTACCATTGAAGGAACCAAGTTCTACAAGCGCAACGGCTACTATTACATCATGAGTCCTGCGGGCGGCGTGAAGTATGGCTGGCAGGTGGAACTGCGCTCCAAGAATCCATACGGTCCTTACGAGGAGTATGTGGGCATGGCACAGGGAAAGAACAAGAAGGTGAACGGCCCTCACCAGGGTGCCTGGGTAGATACCCAGAACGGCGAGGACTGGTTCCTCCACTTCCAGGATAAGCATGCCTACGGACGTGTGGTGCATCTGCAACCAGCCAAATGGGTAAACGACTGGCTCGTTATCGGCGACGATAAGGATGGCGATGGCTGCGGCGACCCTGTTCAGCAATGGAAGAAGCCAAACCTGCCATCAAGCGGAAACTTCCAGCCTAAGGAATCGGATGATTTCAACAGCATAGACCTCGGTCTGCAATGGCAGTGGAATGGTCCTTACAGTCAGTACTGGTACTTCTGCGATGCCAAGAATTCCAAGCTGCGTCTCTATGGCGTGCAGCAGGCTGAAGATATAAAGAACCTGTATGATTTGCCTAACCTGCTGCTCCAGAAGCTCCCTACAGAGAACTTCACTGCCACAGCCAAGGTGAAGTTCATACCTAACCGCACAGAGGCTTACAAGGAAAAAGATAAGGTGCTGGGCGAAAGCGCCGGTATGATTATGCAGGGCATGGACTATGCAGCCCTCAAGTTTGTTGATACCAAGGAAGAAGGCGTTGTATTGCAATACGTAACCTGCGAGAAGGCAGAGAAGGGAAAAGCTGAGAAGGTGGTGAAGCAAGTAGTCATCAAGACCAGCAAGCAGCCTCAGCCTTACACCGTGAAATATGCCGTAGATGACATCCCTTCATCCCGCATCGCCACACAGGACGTATGGCTCCGTGTAAAGGTACACAGCGAGGGCATTGCCAACCAGATACAGGCCATCGCAGAATGGAGCTACAGCCTGGATGGCAAGAAGTTCACCAAGATAGGCAATCCGTTTACCGTGCGTGAAGGCAAGTGGATTGGAGCGAAACTCGGTTTCTTCAACACCCGCACAACCAAGAAGAACGATGCAGCCTTCTTTGATATCGACTGGATTCATTTTGAAAAATAACGCTTCCCCAGGAATACGTTATTGGCATGTATATATTTTTGGGAAATAGAAAAATCCCCCTCACAGCAATTCAATGCAGCGAGGGGGATTAATAGTTATGAGTAATCTAAAATTCTAATCCTTATCTTCTGCCGTTGGCTCAGCCTTTGTTGTCTTCTTTGCTGGAACCTTCTTGGCAGCAGTCTTCTTAGCTGTAGCCTTCGCTGGTTTATCACCACGGAGTTTAGCTACCTCAGCCTCTATCTTCACTATCTTAGCCTGCAAACGGGTAATCTCCTTATCCTGCATCTCAATTTCCTGATCCTGGTTGGTAATGGTAGTCAGAAGTCCCTCCAACTGCTCATTATCCACCTCTGTAGGATAAAGGTTGTTTACTCGGGAGATGAAGTCACCAAGGATATTCATATAGTTGGTGAATGCATCGAATGGGCTAGAATAGATGCCACGATCCAAACCTACATTGCTTGGCTTGGTGGTCATGAAGCGGAAGTTATTGCTTGCCTGCAGGTAATCCCAGTCCTGATTGATACGTGGGTCGTTGGCAATGCGAACACGGTCGGCTACGCTATAGAGCTTGTTGAAAGCCTCACGCTGCATCGGGTTACCGAGCCAAGAGCTTACATCGCGCTCCTCATCTACCCAACTCAATGTGTCAGGTACGTTAATCTCGCCTACAGACTTCATCTTCTGGCAAATCTCTGTAGGAGTAGAGAAGGTGATGCCACGGTCCTTGGCACACTGAGGTAAAGCCTTCATAAACTCGAGAATATTGCTTGACAGAGGCTGAGCAATACCCAAGGCAGACAACTCCATGAAGATATTGATAACCTGCTCCTCCTGTGGAGTGGCAGCAATCTCGTTCATATAGTTATCAGCAAAGAGTGGATAGCCCTCCCAATCGCTGTTAGAGAAACGGAGAGAGATATCATCGCTCAAACGGATATCACGAAGCAAGAGCTTGAGCTTTGGATTCATCGCACAATGATATACATAGTGTGCTGACTTCCAACCCAACACGTGCTTAGCACCCTCGGTAAGCATACCGATGAAGCCCATGTCGGCTACCTCTGCACCAATCTCATCGCTGTAGATAAGAGAAGAGTTACGGAGCACAGTAGGCTTCTTGCCGAAGTATTCCTCAATCTTGGTGCACTGGCGCTCTACCTCAGACTTGAAGCTCATCTCGTTGACCAAGGAAGCAAGACCATGAGAATAAGGCTCTGCGAGAAACTCCACGCAACCAGTCTTATTCAATTCCTGCAACTTCTCCAAGACCTGAGGAGCATGGAGTTCCAACTGCTCCATACCCACACCAGAGAGAGAGAAGGCAACCTTGAAGTACTGGCCGTTCTTCTCTATCATTTCCTGAATGGCATTCAAGGCAGGCATATAGGAACGCTCCGCAATCTCATTGATACTACGATCATTCTCATAATCATCATAGTAATAATGATCAGTACCGATATCGAAGAAGCGGTAGCGTTTCAGATGGGTAATCTGATGTATCTCGAAATATAAACAAATAGTTTTCATAATTATTAATTATTAATTTTTGATTATTAATAGCCCACTACTTCCATCCCAATGTCTTGAGATAGAGGTCCTTGATGCGGGCTCCCACTTTCTCCCAGGTAATCTGGTCCACCTCTTTTCTGCCTTCCTCCGAGAGATAGTCAAACAGGCTCTCGTTGTGGCAGATGCTGTAGATAGCATCAGCCAGGGCATGGATATCCCAGTAATCCACCTTGATACAGTTGGTAAGGATTTCTCCACAACCACTCTGCTTGGAGATAATGGTAGGTGTGCCACACTGCATCGCCTCCAGAGGAGAGATACCGAAAGGCTCACTCACGGATGGCATCACATATACATCGCTATCCTTCAGGCACTCATATACCTGCTTGCCACGCATGAAGCCTGGAAAGTGGAAACGGTCGGCAATGCCTCTTTCGGCAGCAAGATAAATCATCTGGTCCATCATATCGCCCGAACCTGCCATGCAGAAACGCACGTTGCGGGTACGATGCAACACCATATTGGCAGCCTCAACGAAATACTCAGGTCCCTTCTGCATGGTGAGACGTCCCAGGAAGGTTACCACCTTCTCCTTTCCCTTATGGTCAGGGCGTGGGATGTCCTGCCATTCCTGCTTCAATGGATACACTGCATTGTGCATGGCAAAGCACTTGCGTGGATCCTGGTGATACTGGTTGATCACAGTCTGGCGGGTCAACTCAGATACACACATGATGCAGTCGGCATTGTCCATACCGTCCTTCTCGATAGCATATACGGTAGGGTTCACCTTACCACGACTACGGTCAAAGTCGGTAGCATGCACATGGATGCACAGAGGCTTGCCGCTCACTCTCTTGGCATGGATGCCGGCAGGGAATGTCAGCCAGTCGTGGGCATGGATGATATCAAATTCTTCGCTACGGGCTACAACGCCAGCTATGATGCTGTAGTTGTTGATCTCGTCGTGGAGATTAGATGGATAACCACCGGCAAAATCCATACAGCCGAGGTCATTCACGTTCATATAGTTAAAGTCTGCATAGATGTGGTCACGGTAGCGGAAATAGTCATCAGGATTCATGATGTTGCCCACACGCTGCTGCACATAGTCATGATTGACATCGCGCCAGGCGATAGGCACACTGTTCATAGCCACAAATTTACATGCACTGCGGTCCTCATCACCGAATGGATGAGGCAGACACAGTGTAATATCAACATCACCCTGGGCATGCAAGCCCTGGGTGATACCAAAGTTGGCAGTAGCCAAGCCACCAAATACGTGAGGAGGATACTCCCAGCCAAACATTAATACTTTCATATAGCGTCCTCCTTAATTAATATTGATACTTGTCTAGTAATTCAAGCGCACGGAGAATCTCTGCCACATTCATGGCAAAAGATGTGGCACCACGACCAGAGAATGGTGGATTGCCATCGAAGAGCTCGCTGATGGTACCGAGGCAGTGATAAGACATTTCATCCTCATAACCAACCATCTGTCGCTCTATGAAGCTCAAGCGGGTACGCTTGTACAGCTTCAAACTTGCCTCCATGTAGAAACCGCCGAGCCATGGCCATGCTGTACCCTGATGGTAAGCATAGTCGCGCTGAGTCTGCGGACCAACGTAGATAGGGTTGTAGCCACCACTCTTAGGTGAGAGTGAGCGCAATCCCTTAGGAGTCAGGAGTTCTCGCGTACAGATATCGAGCACCTTCTTCTTCTGGTCTTGCGACAAAGGAGAATAGTCGAATGCTACTGGGAAGATCATGTTTGGTCGAACACTCCAATCCATCATATTGCCATCCACGTAATCGTAGAGATAGCCATATTCATTGAGGAATGTATCAACGAACGACTTCTTGGTGATTTCTGCACTGGCCAGCAATTTCTGCTGGGAAGCCTCATCACCTGCGATTTCTGCCAAGGATGCACAGAAGCACAAGGCATTATACCACAGAGCATTAAACTCTACGATATAACCTGTACGTGGTACCACAGGGCGACCATTGGCAGTAGACTTCATCCAAGTCACAGCCTTGTCTTTACCATCGGTATAGAGCAGACCGTTCTCCATCAACTTCAGGTTAGGATGCTTGTTGTCTTGGATGAAATGAATCACGTCCTTGATAAACTGACCATACTTCTTGTAACACTCCTCCTTAGAGGTCTCCTTGGCATACTGCTGCAGAGCCCAGATAGCCCAAAGAGGAACGTCAGGCATCTCGATTTCTGTGATATGAACCGTAAGAGGCTTGCCCTCCATAAACTCATAGTAACCACGCATGGCAGTCTTCATCACCAACTCAAAGTAGTCGTTCTCCTCGATAGAGAGAGTAAGACCCGGCAGAGAGATGAATGTATCACGGGCACGGCACTTGAACCAAGGATAGCCCGCCAAGATGTATCGGTCGTCGTTCTTTTCACGACGATGGAACTGATGCGCCGCATTCACCAGACAATGGAAGAAATTATCACGTGGCGAACGCTCATCTACTTCTTCTTCAAAGAGTTTCTTCAAGCTACTGGTCTTGATTTCAGAAGTAGAGGCAGCAAAGACGATAGTCTCACCCTTCTTGATACCCATCTCGAAATATCCTGGCACATAGAGGTCTTCATTAGAAGCATAACCTCTTTCCTGCTCCTTAGGATATTCTACGCCGCGATACCAATCCGGGCAGAATTTAAACTCGTTCTTCTTAGAGAACTGCATATAGAGGTCTGGATAGCCAGCATACATGCAAGTCTTGATTCCGTTATCTACACCAGAATAGTCACGAGATGCTGTTGAATTCTCATGTGTAAACTGGCGAACACTACGGAAAGCCAAGAATGGACGGAAACGAAGTGTCGTGGCCGAATGACCATCAACCAGCGTATAGCGAATCAGGATTCGGTTCTCATAATGCTGGAAAACTACCTCTTTCTTGAGGACGACACCACCCACACGGTAAAGTGTTGTTGGCACCTTATCGCAATCAAACTCACGAATGTACTTATGACCCATCGGACTGTAGTTGTTGCCTTGGTACTTGTGCAATCCGAGATTGAACTCAGCGCCATGCTGAACCACTGTAACGTCGAGCGAACTTAAGAGCACGTGGTTGTCATCGTCCAGTTCTGGAACCGGAACGACAAGCAGTCCGTGATACTTTCGTGTATTACAGTCTACAATCGTTGAGCACGAATAAGCACCCGAGCGGTTTGTACGTAACAACTCTTTCGGCAATGACTCTTGTAAGTTAGTCATCAGGGCCTTTTCGAATTTTAAATAACTCATAGATCTATATTAAGGTTTTGAACTTTTTTGTTGACCATATTAATTGCAGTCAAAGATACAACTTTTTTGCGGTATAACAAAAAAAAAGTCAATACTTTTTAAAGAAAAGTGAGTTTTGTATGTTATAGAACATATTTTTTGGGCTTTTTGGGTTTGTATTTAAATTATTTTGTGTAATTTTGCAGCCAGATAATGAAAATTGAACAAGTAAACATAATAGGATAATGGCCAAGAAAAAAGAAAGCAACAAGGAAAAAGCGGCTAAAGCAATTGCCAGATTATGGGGCGGTATCGAGGACGACCAGTTCGATTTACTGCTTGAGCACATTGAACTGACAAAGTTCAAGAAGGGAGAACTTATCTATAAAAACGAAGAGCATCCTGCGAAAGCCATGTGCTTGCTGACGGGAAAAGTAAAAATCTTCAAGGATGGCATCTCTGGCAAGAACCAGATCATCCGCGTCATCAAACCTCTAGAATTCTTTGGTTTCCGTGCTTACTTTGCAGATGAAATCTACAAGACTGCTGCCATGTCATTAGACAACTGCGTGGTGGCCCAGTTCCCTTTTGCCGTATTGATGAAGATGCTACAGAAAAGCTTCAACATTGGGCATTACTTCATCAAATACCTGAGCATAGAAATCGGCAAATCGGATGACCGCACGGTGAACCTCACCCAAAAGCACATCCGTGCCCGCCTTGCAGAAGCTCTTCTCTTCCTGCTCGATTCTTACGGACTGGCCAAAGATGGCTGCACGCTGGATTGCAGTCTGAGCCGAGAAGACCTGGCAAACATTGCAAATATGACGACCAGCAACTGCATCCGCACCCTTTCTTCCTTTGTAACTGACGGACTTATCGAAACAAACGTGAGAAAGATAAAAATTATCAATGAAGAAGAGTTGAAAAAGATTGCAGAGATGGGATAAAAAGATAAGAGATAAGAGATAAATACGGAATAACAATGTGCCATAAGTCATTGCCAGCATGACTTATGGCACATTATCTTATGATACCCTTATATATTATTCTGGTATCAGGAAATTGATGACTTCCTGGATAGCCGTCACCTTATAAGGTCCTACTGGCGTATTCATCAATCTACCATCAATGCCTATCAAGGCATGAGGATCAGCCTGTACCTCTACTTCGCGAGTACGGTAAGGATGCACGCTCTTATGATTGAGGAACTTTCCCTTTACAAAGAGATAGATACCTTCAAAAAGCTGCGTCATCTGCGGATGATAGACCACCGATACATCGAGCAGTCCATTATATGGCACAGCATTAGGGGTCTGCCCGTAGCCCGACGCATTGCCTATACACATCGTCATCACCCTGCGCTTAATCACATCCGAATTGATATGGATGTGCATCTTGTAATCCAGACGCTGAAAAATCATCAGGATAAACGAGAAGATGAACAATAAGGTTCTTGAGCCGAAGGCATGATGGGTCTTGCGGCGCAAGTTCATGATATTGGCGATAAAACCCACATTGATACAATTCAGGAAATAGCGAATGCACTTATCCCCTTTCTTGTTGGTATATCTGATGCAACCCAGGTCTATCTTCCTAATGCGGCGCTGCTTGAGCCAAGCCACCGTCTGCCCTATGTTGCTATCGTCAAATCCCCAGAAATGGGCAAAGTCGTTCATCAAACCATTAGGTATCACTCCCAAAGCCACCTGGTTACGCTCCTCCTCGTTTATCTGCATCAGGCAATTCACGGCATCATTGAGCGCAGAATCTCCGCCAACAATCACTATCGTCTTATAGCCATTGTTGACAAACATTTTCACCAGACGCTCTACGCTCTTTTGGTTCTCGCTCTGCACAAAGTCGTAATCCACACCTTGCTGCTTGAGCACCTTTTCTATTTTTTCCCAGCGCTTGCTGCTACGCCAACCGCCTCGGGGACAATAAAGAAGTCCCCATTTGTTCTCATTCACTGCCATGATTCTTACTTTGAATTTTTAACTAACTCCATCACCTGCTCCACTTTCTGCTCCATGGGTTGCAAGGCATCTATCCAATGAATGGTGAAACCTCTCCGTTCCATGCCTCTGAACCAAGTCATCTGGCGCTTGGCAAACTGATGGATAGCAATCTCCAGACTTCGGAACATCTCTTCGTAAGAGGTCTTGCCTATTACGTATTCCGTAACAAACTTGTATTCCAATCCATAATAGAGAAGATTCTCCGAAGGAACCCCCTTATCCAGTAACGTTACGATTTCATCCACCATACCTTCCTTGAGTCGCTGTTTCAATCTGCGGGTAATTTTCTCTCTGCGCGCATCACGGTCGATACTTACACCAATGATAAGCGAATCTACTGCAGGAAGTTCACGTTCAGGCATCGGATGCTCCAAGTTAAAGGTTTCTATTTCGATAGCACGGATAGCTCGTTGCACCGTATCCACATCTGTGCGATTGTGCATATTCGAACCCGTCTTAGCCTTCAACTCCTTCAGCATCACGATGAGTTCCTCCAGACTCTTACCTGCCAATCTATCTCTAAGTTCCTGGTTCTGAGGAACAGGAGACAGATGATACCCTTTAAGCACCGACTCTATATAAAGTCCTGTGCCGCCACAAAGTATCGGGAGTACCCCCCTTTTCTGAATATCAAGGTAGGCATCATAGAAGTCTTGCTGATATTCAAAGAGGTTGTATTTCGTACCCGGCTCGCAGATATCTATCAGGTGATAAGGAATCTGTTTGCCATCAATGGTATAATCTTCCAGGTCTTTTCCTGTACCGATGTCCATGCCACGATACACCTGGCGACTATCAGCACTGATAATCTCCGCACCCTGCGTATTGCCACCCCACGATGCAGCATCCAAGCTGTCTATCTTGGCGGCAAGGGCAGCGGCAAGACTCGTCTTTCCGCTCGCAGTAGGACCCAATATGGTTA
>USJX01000076.1 GCA_900555035.1 uncultured Prevotella sp. | reverse complement strand
GTATGGGTCGTACCAAGGAAGGTCTTGAGGAAGGCTTGAAGAAGATGAAGGCTCTGCGCGAGGAATTCAACAAGAACCTCTTCATCCCAGGCAAGAAGGAAGGCTTGAACGTAGAGTTGGATAAGGCTATCCACTTGCGTGACTTCATCTTGATGGGCGAGTTGATCGCTTACGATGCATTGCACCGCAACGAGAGCTGTGGTGGTCACTTCCGTGAGGAGTACCAGACAGAGGAAGGCGAGGCTAAGCGTGATGACGAGAACTTCTTCTACGTAGGCTGCTGGGAGTATCAGGGCAACGATACAACTGCTCCAGTGCTCAACAAGGAACCTCTCGAGTATGAGGCAATTAAGGTACAGACAAGAAATTACAAGAATTAAAAAGCGAACAAGACAATGGCAAGAAATATAAGTTTCACAGTTAAGTATTGGAAGCAGGACGGTCCTACAGCACAGGGTCACTTCGATACACACGAGATGAAGAACATCCCAGATGATACTTCATTCCTCGAGATGCTCGACATCTTGAACGAGGAGCTCATCGAGTCAGGTCAGGAGCCTTTCGTCTTCGACCACGACTGCCGCGAGGGTATCTGCGGTATGTGCTCTCTCTATATTAATGGTACACCTCATGGTAAGACTGAGCGTGGTGCTACAACATGTCAGCTCTACATGCGTCGTTTCAACGATGGTGACGTAATCACCGTTGAGCCTTGGCGTTCTGCTGGTTTCCCTATCATCAAGGACTGTATGGTTGACCGTTCAGCATTCGACAAGATCATCCAGGCAGGTGGTTACACCAGCATCCGTACAGGTCAGGCTCAGGATGCCAACGCTATCCTGATTCCTAAGGAGAATGCAGACGAGGCAATGGATTGCGCTACATGTATCGGTTGCGGTGCTTGTGTTGCAGCATGTAAGAATGGTTCTGCCATGCTCTTCGTCAGCTCAAAGGTTAGCCAGTTGGCACTTCTCCCACAGGGTCGTGTAGAGGCTGCTACCCGTGCTAAGAAGATGATTGCACGCATGGATGAGCTTGGATTCGGTAACTGTACAAACACTCGTGCTTGCGAGGCAGTTTGTCCTAAGAACGAGTCTATCGCTAACATCGCCCGCTTGAACCGTGAGTTCTTGAAGGCTAAGTTGGCTGACTAATCCATCGCATAGATTAAGGATTCAGAATATTCTTCCGCATTCATTCTGCTTTTCTTGCAGATTTACTGAGTGCGGGAGAATTTTTCCAAAAACTCTTCACTCTTCACCTTTTGGGTGTAAGTGATTGAAGAATAGGTAGTTGAGTGGTGAAGAGTGCTTTCGTGCTCTTCACCACTCTTCACCCCTCTTCACCTTTTTGAGGGGTGCTGCAATGACATAAAAGCGGAGCTGCATACCTGCAAGGTATAAATGGAGCTGCTTACCATTTTTTCTTCGGAAATTGCAAATGGGTGAAGAGTGGTGAAGAGTGGGTGAAGAGTTGAAGAAACTCTTCACCCATTTTGCTTATTGATAATCAGAATGTTATGAGTTGCTGGTGAAGAGTGAAAAGTTTCTGCTCAAATTCTCGTGCGTCCGGCAAAATATATTGGATAAGTAGAAAGATGGATTCTTTTTTCTTGTGAAGTCTAGCCAGTTGGCTATTCGGTACGAACAGCCGGCTGTCGGAATAGGGGACAGTTAGCTGTTCCGTATGAACAGTTCACTGGCGTAGTATGTTACAGTGGGCTGTCCTAATGGTTCCGTTATAGGCTTCAGTTTTCTAAGCTTCTATTCTTTTTTGCCTTTTGATGTGAACTATTTCCTGTTTTATTTTGTATTCTCATCAGAATATCGTAATTTTGCGGTTATTAATAGAATAGTAGTTACAGAAAAGAGTAGTTACAGAAAAAGTAGTTACAGGAAATAGAAGTTACGGAAATGATGAACCAGGCAACACAAGATTTTATTCGCCAGCATCAGGATGAGGATGTCCGCCAGTTGGCTTTTCTCGGAAGCAAGAATCCGGAAGTAGATATGCCTTTCGCCCTCGACCAGATTCGCGGGCGAAAGATGGCTCGTGCCAAGTTGCCCCGTTGGGCGAACATAGATGGCATCATCTATCCCCCTCATATTTCGATGGAGCAATGCTCCTCAGAATCCACCGCGCTTTATAAGGCAGAATTGGCAGCAAGACTGCTCGGCTTGCCAGCTTCTTCATTGTCTTCTTCATCATTTTCATTAGAATACGAGAAAGAGAGCGAAAATGGAAAAGAGACAGAAAATGGAAATGAGGATGAAAAAGCTTCCCATTCTTATTTTTCTAAAATTCGCGAATTTGCGGACGAAAGGGCAGTTGGTTCAGAATTCGCCAAAAATGAACGTACTTGCGGAAAAGAACAGATATTAACAGAATCAGACGAAAATGTTAATGAAATAAAAGAGAAAACTTGTGAAGCAGATTTTTCAGAAGAAATCGGGTTTGTAGATTTGACTGGTGGCTTCGGAGTAGATTTCTCATACATTGCAGCCCGATTGGGAATGAAGTCGATGTATGTGGAGCGACAGGCTCATCTCTGTGATGCGGCGAAGGAGAACTTCGAGCGCTTGGGCTTGAAGAACGCCATCGTGAAGAATGGGGATGGAATAGAAGTGCTTCATTCTTTTCATCCAAAGGAAAAAGATGCAGCATCAGCTGCGGATTCTTTAGGCATAACTTATGACCAGCCTCGGTCATTACTTAAGACCAACCTTGGTCTTAAGATAATCTTCATAGATCCCGCCCGCAGAGACGATGCGGGCAACAAGGTGGTATCCTTGAAGGATTGCACACCCGATGTCACCGTTTTGCAGGAAGAGATGCTTTTGAAGGCAGATTACGTTATCATCAAACTCTCTCCGATGCTCGACTGGCACCGTGCCATAAGCGAATTAAGCCACGTAAGAGAGGTTCATATCATCTCCGTTAACAATGAGTGCAAGGAGCTTCTTTTAGTGCTGTCAGTGCGAAATATGGGCGATATGGAGGCTTCATCGGCAGATGGAGAAGTAAAACATGCCGGGAATCTCCGCATTTATTGCATCAACGATGCGCAATCCTTCGTCTGCGAAGAATTGGATATGGAGGCTTCTCAGGTGAAGATAGCCCCATCCCCCCTTGAAGAGATGCAGTATCTTTACGAGCCGAATGCCTCGTTGATGAAAGCCGGCTGTTTCGGCGTTCTTTCCGAGCTATATGATGCAAGGATGCTTTCCAAGAACAGTCATCTTTTCGTGAGCCGTGAGCCTATCGCCGTCTTCCCGGGCAGAAGTTTCCGCATCATTGCCGTATCCTCCTTTAATAAAAAGGAGTTGAAGCGCCATCTGTCAGAAATCACCAAGGCGAACATAGCCACCCGCAACTTCCCCCTTTCCGTGGCAGAATTGCGCAAGCGATTGAAGCTGAAGGATGGTGGTGAAACCTATATCTTCGCCACCACACTGAGCGACGAAAGCCATGTGCTAGTAATAACGGAGAAAGCTTAGAAAACCTCGAAAATGTGTAAATTTGCAACATTGAAAACCTCGAAAATGTGTAAATTATAAAGGCTTGAAAAGAAAAATATATCAGCAACAACTTGATAGAGAGTAAAATAGGTGAGGTGTACAATCAATGGGTGTGTAGTTGTCTGCAGGGTGGACGCATTTTTATGCGTCCGCCCTGCAGAGTTTCATAGTCGGTATGTGCAAAAAATGCACCTGCTGATTACATAAAAAAGTAAGTTCTCTTGTTTATTTCCGATTTTTGTTGTACCTTTGCCGAAATCTTCTAATTTAATTGGATTAAAGAATATGGCAAAGGACGATAGTGTAGCTAAATTAGGTAATCAGCAATTGCCTGTAGAAAATAAAGTGGAGTCTCTGATACGAGTTATCAGAGGAAAACAAGTGATGCTTGACCGTGACTTGGCTGAGTTGTATGGAGTAGAAACAAGAAGGTTGAATGAGCAGGTAAAACGTAATATAGAACGTTTTCCTGAAGACTTTATGTTTCAATTGACAAAAGAAGAGTTTGAAAATTGGAAGTCGCAATTTGCGACATCCAATTCTATAGTTATGGGTGCTCGTAAAAGACCTTATGCTTTCACAGAGCAAGGAGTTGCCATGCTTAGTGGAGTTTTGAAGTCATCGACTGCTGTTGAAGCAAACATCCGCATTATGCGAGCATTCGTATCTATGCGCCATTTTATGGTGAACAATGCGGTGATTTTCCAACGATTGGAAACAATCGAATTTAATCAGTTGGAGTCTAATAAGGTTCAGGCGAAAATTCTTGCTCATCAAGAAGTACAAGACCATCGCATAGACGAAATTTTCCGTCGCTTGGACGAAGGTATGTATAAACCGAAGCAAGGAATCTTCTTTGATAACCAAATCTATGATGCTTATTCTTTTGTATCTGAACTCGTAAAGAGTGCCAAGCAGCGTATCATCCTCATAGATAATTATGTGGATGAGACGGTCTTGACTTTATTGGATAAGCGGGAGGATACAGTTTCTGCCATTATTTATACTCAGCAGATTAGTCGCCAGCTTCGTCTTGATGTTGATCGCCATAATAGCCAATATCCTCCGATAGAAATCTCTGTTTTCCGTCGTTCCCACGATCGTTTTCTTTGTATTGATGATACGGTTTATCATGTGGGAGCCTCCATCAAAGACTTAGGAAAGAAATGGTTTGCCTTTTCTAAGATGGAAGACTTCAAGCCAGAGGAACTTGTTGCCAAAATCAACGAAGCATTTTGAAAAGCCGCTTGCCTGCATCAACACGTATCATTAATACTAAAAGAGCAAAAAAGAAGTATGTTTATACTTATCAGTACCCTGACTAAAATCACTAGATCAAATAGAGGCGGCGGAATTGCTGCCTATGATAAAGAACATCTACAAGGAATATCGTGTGCCGCCAGTGGAAATCGAGAATGATATTAGTCAGCTCCAAATGTAATATTATGTTAATTTAGGTGTCGCATTGGTACCAATGCGACACCTAAAACATAGGAAGTGGACACATGAACAGGGGAATGCGACACCTAGTTTCGAAAAAAATAACTAAATTTGCACCAAGGAATGTTTTAAAATTTGAAGAAAAATGAAAAGTGCTAAAGAATTATTGCAAACTATGCTGTCGAAAATTGGAGTCGGTTTCTCGTCTGCATCTGTTGAGGTTCTGACCGAACTGGTAACTATCCAGCTCGATGAAGCTGGTACATTGTCTAAACGAATTGGCGATGACAAGAAACTGGCTATATCTAGAATGAAAGTAATTGGTGCATTGGATAGCAGCGATGTGAAATGCCTGCGAAACATGCCTCAGCTGGAGAAGTTGGATTTGTCGGAGTCGAAAATCGTTACGGGTGGTTGTTATTACATCGAGGCCTGGTATTGCCAGAACGAAGAAGATGTAATGGGACTGTATATGTTCCATCGCAATGCGAAGTTGAAATCTATCATTTTCCCTAAGGGGGTTCTTGCCATCCGACCGATGGCTTTCCGTCGCTGTTCGGCATTGGCAGAAGTGGTATTCTCGCCTGTGTTGGAGAGAATAGATGATCGAGCATTTTCATATTGCGATTCGTTGGAGCAGCTCAGTTTCCCGCCAGCTCTTCAAACCATCGGGCCACGTGCCTTTGCGCATTGCAAATCTTTGAAAAAGGTTCAATGCGAATCTGTGGTCAACATCGGGGAATTTGCTTTCAGCGATAGCCCATCGTTATCATCGGTGAATTTGGGTTCAGTCCTTCAGAACATCGGCGATATGGCTTTTGCCGGTGCAGCATTGGCATCCATCAGCTTCCCTGCTTCTCTCAAGAAGATGGGTACCGAGGTGTTTAAGGGTTGCCGCCAGCTTACCGCCATCCACATGGGTTCAGAAGTTCCTCCTTTTGCCAAGTCGGATACCTTCGAGGGAATGAACACCGATGCATGTACGCTGTTTGTACCTAAGGGTGCCAAGGACAACTATTGGTTGGCCGATGGCTGGGAGAAATTCAGGAATATCGTAGAGGAGTAGCATTGGCTTCTCCTTCATTTTGGCTCTATGATGAAAAAAAACTGCAAAAAGAGTTTGAGTAAGCATTTTTTTTATTACCTTTGCAGCCGATACCATTCATGTCCACGCCGTATTGATGCTACGAGAGTCGCTTTAGGGAGGATTTTCATGCTGAGATGGGTTACTTGAAAAAAGGTAAAGTGGGATAGAGGTATCGCGACATATTGAAATAAAAAAAAGGCGTTTACTTAGCGCTTTGTTCTTGACGAACCGAAACTTCGCAACTTTCAAATGTAGTCTTGAGCATAGCAACGGTAGATGCCCCGGGATGTGTTATTTTCACATCCCTTTACTGGTATGGCTTGTTGCGTCTTGGCGATGAGTCTTATATCCGTATAGGGAGAGGTGTATACATATCGGCGTGGGCTTCGACGTTGCTCGTTCACTACATTGGGCAATGCGAAGGCCTCGGTTCGTGGGACGAGTAACAGGTAGGTTCCCACGCTTTTCCGTGTCTAGTCTATCATGATTTAAATATTTGCCTATCCGGGAATCTCGGGCACACAATGTTTTTGGTATATGAAAAGTCCGAAAGAATTATTGCAAACTATGCTGTCGAAAGTTGGAGGTGAAAAATCATCTTCAGCAGTTGAAATTTTACAAGAACTGGTAACTATTCAGCTTGATGAAACAGGCACCTTATCTAAACGAATTGGCGATGACAAGAAACGGGCTATATCTAGAATGAAAGTAATTGGTGCATTGGATAGCAGCGATGTGAAATGCCTGCGAAACATGCCTCAGCTGGAGAAGTTGGATTTGTCGGAGTCGAAAATCGTTACGGGTGGTTGTTATTACATCGAGGCCTGGTATTGCCAGAACGAAGAAGATGTAATGGGACTGTATATGTTCCATCGCAATGCGAAGTTGAAATCTATCATTTTCCCTAAGGGGGTTCTTGCCATCCGACCGATGGCTTTCCGTCGCTGTTCGGCATTGGCAGAAGTGGTATTCTCGCCTGTGTTGGAGAGAATAGATGATCGAGCATTTTCATATTGCGATTCGTTGGAGCAGCTCAGTTTCCCGCCAGCTCTTCAAACCATCGGGCCACGTGCCTTTGCGCATTGCAAATCTTTGAAAAAGGTTCAATGCGAATCTGTGGTCAACATCGGGGAATTTGCTTTCAGCGATAGCCCATCGTTATCATCGGTGAATTTGGGTTCAGTCCTTCAGAACATCGGCGATATGGCTTTTGCCGGTGCAGCATTGGCATCCATCAGCTTCCCTGCTTCTCTCAAGAAGATGGGTACCGAGGTGTTTAAGGGTTGCCGCCAGCTTACCGCCATCCACATGGGTTCAGAAGTTCCTCCTTTTGCCAAGTCGGATACCTTCGAGGGAATGAACACCGATGCATGTACGCTGTTTGTACCTAAGGGTGCCAAGGACAACTATTGGTTGGCCGATGGCTGGGAGAAATTCAAGAACATCGTAGAGGAGTAGTTCAAGAATATCGTAGAGGAGTAGTTCAAGAACATCGTAGAGGAGTTATTCAAGAACATCGCTGAGCGAAGTTCTAGTATTTCATAAAAAAGGATTAGCATTGGCTTCTCCTTCATTTTTAATTAAACTTGTGAAGAGGATATTTGCTTGTTCAGGATGCCAATTTGGCGTCTTGAACATAAATATCCTTGAATTCTTTTTGTTATTTCAGCAGATTGTTGTACTTTTGCGCCTAGAATCAATAACTAAAAAAATGAAGAATATGGATTTTAAGAATTGGCACAGAAAGATTTTATCCCCGCTTTACTTTTTGCCCTCCCATTTGTAATAATAACACTTATAGTTATTTGCATTTTAATATTGCATAATATAAAATTTTCAATTTAACAAAATATGAAAAAGATTACGAAAAGAGTGGTATTCTTCTAGTAAGAAAGCAAAAAAAATTATATGACTGTAAAGGTGTATCTTGGAGCTTCTCACACAAAATTGGGAGGTACACCTTTGTCTTTCAATGTGCTAAATATCTAAAAAACTGAAAATAAAGATAGCAATATTTGGTCGTTTGGCGAAATATTGCTATTTTTGCATCCTATAATATTGCAAACTAGTTTGAAATCATGTCATTAATTGAAATTAAAAAGGTCGAAAACAAGAAGGATTTGAAGACGTTCATCGACTTCCACTACGACCTCTACGAAGGCAACGAATACGATGTGCCTAATCTTTTCAGCGACGAAATGAATACCCTGAGCAAGGACAAGAACGCTGCGTTCGAGTTCTGCGAGGCAGAGTATTATCTTGCCTATAAGGATGGAAAGCTGGCAGGTCGCGTTGCTGCTATCATCAACCATAAGGCAAACAGCAAGTGGGGAAAGAAATCCGTCCGATTCGGATGGATTGACTTCATCGACGACCGTGAGGTTTCGAAGGCTCTTCTGGATGCCGTTGAGAAATATGGCCGCGAGAAAGGCATGGAGGATGTGGTAGGTCCGCTTGGATTTACCGATATGGACCCTGAGGGTATGCTCGTCTGGGGATTCGACCAGCTCGGCACCATGCCTACCATCTATAATTACGCTTACTATCCGGAGCACATCGAGGCCCTGGAGGGTTTCGAGGTGGATAACAAATACGTGGAGTTCAAGATTATGGTGCCGGATGAGGTGCCGGAGAAGTATGCCAAGATTGCGATGATGATTGAGAAACGCTATAATCTGCATGTGCGCAAGCTTACCAAGAAGGATATCTTCCAGGGCGGAATGGGTCAGAAAATCTTTGATCTCATCAACGATACCTACAAGGATCTCTATGGATATTCCGAACTCTCGCAGAAGCAGATAGACCAGCTTATCAAGTCGTATCTCGGTTTCCTCGACTTCAACCTCATCACCTGCATCGAGGATTGGACGGACGGAGAGCATAAGCTCATCGGTGTGGGAATCACCATGCCGTCGTTGGCTCATGCCCTGAGAAAGTGCCGCCGTGGCAGATTGCTGCCGTTCGGCTGGTTCCACGTGCTGAGAGCCATCAAGATGCACAAGACCAATATCGTTGACCTCCTCCTCATCGGTATTCTTCCAGAATATCGTGCCAAGGGAGCCAATGCGCTTCTCTTTGCCGACCTGATTCCATGGTACCAGAAGTACGGCATTGAATGGGGCGAAACCCAGGTAGAGCTGGAAACCAATGCGGGTGTGCAGGGTCAGTGGGGAGCTTTGACCCCAGTGATGCATAAGCGCAGAAAATGCTACAAGAAGATTATTAAATAACAAGGAGTGAAGGAGTTAGGGAGTTAAGACAGATGGTTTTGAATCATAGCTCCTTAACTCCTCCTAAATTTTATAACTAGGAGGATTCTATGTCAGAAGATAATAACGAATTGAATGCCCCGCAGGAGCAACAACAGCAGCAGGAGCAGCAGCCGGTGGCTTATACCGACGACAACATCCGACATCTGAGCGATATGGAGCATGTGCGAACCCGTCCGGGTATGTACATCGGTCGTTTGGGTGATGGTAACTTGCCGGAGGATGGTATCTATGTGCTCCTGAAGGAGGTGGTGGATAACTCCATCGACGAATTCAAGATGAACGCCGGCACCCGTATCGAAATCGACATCGAAGACCATCTGCGTGTCAGTGTGCGCGACTATGGTCGAGGCATTCCGCAGGGAAAACTCGTAGAGGCAGTGAGCGTGCTGAACACCGGAGGTAAATACGACAGTAAGGCGTTCAAGAAGAGTGTGGGCTTGAACGGAGTGGGTGTGAAGGCGGTGAACGCCCTCAGCTCTCATTTCGAGGTGAAGTCGTTCCGCGACGGCAAGGTGCGCCATCTGAAGTTTGAAAAAGGTATTCTGCAGAGCGATGTTACCGAGGATACTGAAGATGAGAATGGTACCTTCATCTTCTTCGAACCGGATAACACCCTCTTCAAGAACTATTCCTTCCACGACGACATCGTGGAAACCATGCTCCGCAACTATACTTATCTGAACACCGGTCTTACCATCATGCACAATGGCCGCCGCATCCTCAGCCGTCACGGTTTGAAGGATCTCCTTACGGATAATATGACCAACGAGGGTCTCTATGAGATTATTCACATGAGGGGCGAGGATATCGAGATTGCCTTTACCCATACCAACCAGTATGGCGAGGAATACTATTCCTTCGTAAACGGCCAGCATACCACCCAGGGCGGAACCCATCAGAGTGCCTTTAAGGAGCATATAGCCAAGACCATCAAGGAGTTCTTTGGCAAGTATGAGTACGGCGACATCCGTAACGGATTGGTGGCTGCCATCGCCCTGAACGTAGAGGAACCGGTGTTCGAGAGTCAGACGAAGATTAAGTTGGGTAGCACCACGATGACTCCGAACGGCGGCGAAACCATCAACAAGTATGTGGGCGATTTCCTGAAGAAGGAGGTGGATAACTATCTGCATATCCACAAGGATGTGGCTGAGATTCTGGAGAATAAAATCAAGGAGAGCGAGCGCGAGCGCAAGGCGATGGCGGGCGTTACCAAACTGGCGCGTGAACGTGCCAAGAAGGCAAACCTCCACAACCGCAAGCTGCGCGATTGCCGCATCCACTTCAGCGATGCCAAGAACGAGCTGAAGGAGGCAAGTTCCATCTTCATCACCGAGGGTGATTCTGCCAGCGGAAGCATCACCAAGAGCCGTGACGTGAACACCCAGGCGGTGTTCTCCCTGCGAGGCAAGCCGTTAAACTGCTATGGTCTGACCAAAAAGGTGGTTTACGAGAACGAGGAGTTCAACCTGCTGCAGGCTGCCCTCGATATCGAGGACGGATTGGACGGATTGAGATATAATAAGGTGATTGTGGCTACCGATGCCGATGTAGATGGAATGCACATCCGCCTGCTCATCATCACCTTCTTCCTGCAGTTCTTCCCCGACCTCATCAAGAAGGGCCACGTGTATGTGCTTCAGACTCCATTGTTCCGAGTGCGCAACAAGCGAACCAAAATCAAGAACAAGCAGGCGATAGCGGATGCTGATGCCAAACTGGGACCTAAGGAGAAGAAGGGCGACTTCATTACGCATTACTGCTACAGCGATGAGGAGCGCCAGCAGGCCATCAAGGCGTTGGCTCCTGACCCGGAAATCACCCGATTCAAGGGTTTGGGAGAGATTTCGCCAGAAGAGTTTGCCCATTTCATCGGTCCGGATATGCGATTGGAGCAGGTAACGCTGCACAAGACCGACCAGGTGCAGAAGCTCCTGGAGTACTACATGGGTAAGAATACGATGGAACGTCAGAACTTCATCATCGACAACCTGGTGATTGAAGAGGATATTCCGGAGGAAGACTCAGCACCGCTTGATTAGGATAAGTGAAAAGTGAAGAACGAAGTTTAAGGAAATGAAGAAGATAATTTTATTTGCGCTCCTGGCATTCCTGGCAGTAACTTCTGCCAATGCCCAGCTGCGCATTAAGATGGGCAAGAATAGCCCGATAGAGAAGTTGGGTAGGGCGGAAATCGCCATCACCAACCTCTATGTGGATAGTGTGGATGAGAGCAAGCTCGTGGAGGATGCCATCAGAGGCATGCTCGAAAAGCTCGACCCTCATTCTTCCTACACCACAGCCAAGGAAACCAAGGCGATGAACGAACCGCTGAACGGAAGTTTCGACGGCATCGGCGTTCAGTTTAATATGGTAGATGACTCCCTGCTCGTTATCCAGCCCGTTACCAACGGACCATCCGAGAAGGTGGGCATCATTGCCGGCGACCGCATCGTTGCCGTAAACGATACCGCCATTTCGGGCGTGAAGATGAGCAAAGAGGAAATCATGAAGCGCCTCCGCGGTCCTAAGGGAACCACGGTGAATCTTACCATCGTGCGCCGTGGCATCAAGGATAAGCTCACCTTCAAGGTGAAGCGCGACAAGATTCCTGTAACCACGATGGATGCGGCTTACATGATTCGTCCGGGCATCGGCTATATCCGATTGGGAAGCTTCGGCCTGACCAGTCATAAGGAGGTGACCATGGCGATGGATTCGCTGAAGAAGAAGGGTATGAAAGACCTGATTTTCGACCTGGAGGATAATGGCGGCGGCTATCTTCAGACGGCGGCTCAGATAGCC
Source organism: uncultured Prevotella sp. (assembly GCA_900555035.1). Lineage (GTDB taxonomy): Bacteria > Bacteroidota > Bacteroidia > Bacteroidales > Bacteroidaceae > Prevotella. The sequence goes on along the minus strand of USJX01000076.1, from coordinate 1,337 downwards.
AACGAGTTCCTGGAAAAGGGCGATCTCATCGTTTATACCAGCGGTCGTGCGGCTCCACGCCAGGAGTACAAGGCACAGGCAAACGGCAGATGGCGCAAGGGCAAGGTGGTAGTGCTCACCAACGAGTTTACCGCTTCTGCCGCCGAGATTGTTTCCGGAGCCATCCAGGATCAGGACCGTGGCGTGGTGGTAGGTCGCAGAACCTTTGGTAAGGGATTGGTGCAGCGCCCGCTCACCTTCGATGATGGCAGCGAGATTCGCCTCACCATCGCCCATTATTATACGCCTAGCGGCAGATGCATTCAGAAGCCATATAAGAAAGGTGATAGACTGGATTATGCGATGGATCTCGACAAGCGATACAAGCACGGCGAGTTCACCAACCAGGACAGCATCCATCTTTCTGACAGCTTGAAGTATTACACATTGCGCAAGCATCGTGTGGTTTATGGTGGCGGCGGAATCATGCCCGATTATTTCGTGCCATTGGACACAACGAAATACACCAAGATGCATCGCCAGTTGGCAGCCAAGAGCATCGTCATCAACCAGAGCCTGAAGTTCATCGATGCGCATCGCAAGGAATTGAAGAATCAGTATAAGGATTTCAATAAGTTCCTGGCAACTTACGAGGTTCCTTCTTCGCTCATCGAAGCGATTATCGCCGAGGGCAAGAAGGAGAAGATAGAGCCGAAGGATGAGGCAGAGCTTGCCCAGACGAAGAAATATCTGGCCGTGCAGCTGAAGGCACTTGTGGCAAGAGATATTTGGGATATGAGCCAGTACTTCCAGGTTTGGAATGAGACCAACGAGATAGTTCAGCGTGCCGTGAAGCTGCTGACCACAGGGAAGTAGGGAAGGTTAAGTGAAGAGTGAAGAACGAAGAGTGAAGAATTCAAGTGCTTTGCTCGTGTAACTATAGAAAAAACGGCTGTTAACTGTTAACCTGTTAACCCGTAACCCCGTAACCCGTGAGGTAATGACACAATAAAAGGTCGTGAGGTTTCTGATAGAACTTCACGACCTTTTTTGTGTATTTATCTTCCAAGAACGCAAGTCCGCTAGGCGTCCCGGCGGATATGACCTTTTTCCCTAGAACGCAAGTCCGCTAGGCGTCCCGGCGGATATGACCTTTTTCCCTAGAACGCAAGTCCGCTAGGCGTCCCGGCGGATATGACCTTTTTCCCTAGAACGCAAGTCCGCTAGGCGTCCCGGCGGATATGACCTTTTTCCCTAGAACGCAAGTCCGCTAGGCGTCCCGGCGGATATGACCTTTTTCCCTAGAACGCAAGTCCGCTAGGCGTCCCGGCGGATATGACCTTTTTCCCTAGAACGCA
>USJX01000075.1 GCA_900555035.1 uncultured Prevotella sp. | reverse complement strand
TCAAGGATGTTCTTCATTCTGACAACAAGTTGGCTAACCTCGACTAATCTTCGAGATTTTACAACAAAAAATATGAGCGGGAATCCGAAAGGGTTTCCGCTTTTTTGTTGTGTTTTTGGTTCCGCAAGTTGTTCCTGTTACTTAGTGGAAATGTTTTCTATCAGTTCTTGGGCAGTACAGTCTTTGAGTATTACTTTGTTTTCCTTGTCCAGTAGAAATATCGTTGGCATATTCTTCAGGCTGTACATGTAGCTGATGTGGTTATCAGCTATCATTTTAATCACCTTGATGTCGGCAGGGATGGTTTGCTGCTTGAGCCAGGCCGAAACCTCGTGGCAGTTTTCGCAGTCAGGGTCGTAGAAGTAGAGGATTACCTTCTGGTCTTTGTAATCGCTCAACTGGTGTTCCTTTCCGCTCTCGTCTTTAAACTTGAAGTTGATGGCGATATCGCCAGGCAGATTCTTGTTGGTGGTCTTGATTTTGAAGGCGATGCGTTCCTTCTCCGTCTCGTCGAAACAAGGCGAATTTTTCATCTCTTCCAGAAATATCAGATACACTCTGTCGTTGCGTACTGGCGATAGCTGGTCCTCGAAATAATGCTCTATCAGATTCTCGAATCGTTCTTTGGCAGCAGCATTGGAAAAAGCTTTCCGGGTGAAGCAGGCAATGCCCTTCTGGGTGATGTCCTTCTGGGCAATGCCCTTTCGGGTAATGTCCTTTCGGGTGATGTCCTTCTGGGCTATATCTTTGTGGGCTACACCTTTTGAGGCATAGTCCAGGTTGAATCTGTTTAGAATGTCAATAAAATTAACAAACCCCTGTTCCGTCATCTCCTTGCTTTTCAGCAGCAGGGTATCGGCAAAGTTATAGTTATCCCAATAGTGTTCGCTCAGATAGCCGGCACGCTGCTCCACGCTGCGAAGTGTGTCGGGGATGGCAGGATAGGGAAACGATTGCTGAGCCTGGGCTTGTACGAGTGTACAAGCCCACAAAACGAATAGGGTAAAGAGTCTTGTTTTCATCTCTTAATCTTCCATTCATTTAATCTTCCATTCATTTAATCCTCCATTCTCATGAATGCCTTAGGGAGATATTGAATCAGATCGCTGGCGATGAGGCTCTCCTTGCCAATTTCCTTGATGGCGAGGTCGCCTGCCAGTCCATGCAGGTGCATGCCTATTCGGCAGGCGTCTGCCTGGTTGTAGCCACGAGAAAGAAGCGAGGTGATGATACCCGTCAATACATCGCCGCTGCCGGCTGTAGCCATACCGCTGTTGCCGGTAGAGCAGAACTCCACCTTTCCGTTTGGATGGCAGAGGGCAGAGTAGTGACCCTTCAGTATGATGTAGCCCTGCAGGCGCTCAGCCAGTTCGATGGCCTTGTCAAGACGCTCCATGCAGTTGCTGCTGGTGTTGCCAGCCAGTCTGTCCAGTTCTCTTGGATGAGGAGTGAAGATGATGTCCTTAGGCAACTGCTGCATCCAGGCACGATGACTCGCCAGGATGTTCAGCGCATCGGCATCTACCACCGTAGGACAGGTGGATCTTCTCAGCTGGGCTATCAGGGCGATGGCGGTGGATTCGTTGGTTCCCAGACCCGGACCTATGCCCATGGCACTGTAGTAGTCGGTATCCACCGGTTCACTGAAGATGGTCTCCTCAGAATCCATCTGCAGCACCGCTTCCGGCACGCTAATCTGCATAATCTCGTAGTTGCGCTTCGGCGTATGGGTAATCACCTTTCCGGTTCCCGCTCTTAGGCACGCCTTGGTAGCAAGGATGGAAGCTCCGCTCATGCCGTAGCTTCCGGCAATGATCAGCGCCGTGCCCATAGTTCCCTTGTGGGCAAAGTCGCCGCGGGGCTTCATCAGCAGGCGGATGTCGTTCTCTTCCAGGATGCTGAATTTGCTTTCCGTCTTCTGGATGAATTCCGGTGAGAGTCGGATATCCAATACCTTCAGCCTTCCCAGGTATATCTGGTTGTCTGCCAGCATCATCGCCAGCTTCTTCTGCTGCAAGGTCAGCGTCAGGTCGGCACGGATGATGTTGGCTGAAATGTTGTAGGTGTTGTCTTCCGCCATCAGTCCCGATGGCAGGTCGATGCTCACCACCTTGGCGGCACTCTGGTTGATGTATTTTACCAGGGATGCAAAACCGCCTGCCAGCGGCTTGTTCAGTCCGCAGCCAAAGAGACCATCTACTACGAGCATGCCGGCTTCCAGCTGCGGAGGATCGAAGTTGACGCTTACCTCGGTAAACTGCTTGGCGCGTTTGCTCTCGATGAGTCGCTTCTTGTTGCTGGCACAGTCGGCAGAGAGCTTGTTGTGGATGTTAAACAAGAAAACGTTAACCTGATAACCATCTTCTCCCAACATTCTTGCCACGGCAAGCGCATCGCCTCCGTTGTTGCCTGGTCCTGCGAAAACGACCACCGGAGTACGGTTAGACCATTCCGCCTCGATGGCACGTGTCAGTGCTTTAGCGGCACGTTCCATGAGGTTGAGCGAAGTGATAGGTTCATGCTCAATGGTATATTTATCCAACTCATGTATCTGAGTACTAGTGAAAATCTTCATGTCTTTGTCCGATTATCTGATTATTTTCATGCAAAAGTACTAAAAAAAGTCGATGAAAGCATGAAGTTTCACGATTTTTTCGTAATTTTGCAGAAAATATTATATAATATCGACTATGAGCATAGTAAAAATTAAGGATAAGACCTTCAAAACCTCCATTCCAGAGGCTGAAATACTCAAGAAGGTTCAGGTCGTAGCAGACCGTCTGAACAAGGACTATGAAGGCAAGACCCCCGTGTTCTTGGCAGTATTGAACGGCGCATTTATCTTCGCAGCCGACTTGATGCGAATGATTACCGTGCCAAGCGAGATCTCATTCGTGAAGTATGCTTCTTACGAGGGCACTTCCTCTACGGGCAGCATGAAGACCCTGATGGGTTTGAACCAGGATTTGGCAGGCCGCCACGTGGTTATCGTAGAGGACATCGTAGATTCCGGTTTCACCATGGCCCACATGATAGAAGACCTGAAGAAGATGAACCCAGCCAGCGTTGAGGTTTGTTCCCTCCTCGTGAAGCCAGGCAACCTGAAGGTTGACCTTGATATCAACTATGCTGTTATGGAAATCCCTAACGATTTCATCGTGGGATATGGATTGGATTACGACCAAGAAGGCAGAAACCTCCGCGACATCTACACCATTGTAGAAGAATAGGGGGTGAAGCATGTGGGAGAAACTGAGCGATTATTTTATAGATATTTCCAAATATCTTATAACAGCTGCGTTTATTACGACTTTTGTTGGAGATATGGGGGAAGAACTTCATTGGCTTATTTATCTGGTTAGCTTTATCTTGGCAGTGGCCCTTTTGGGGTTTGCTCTGTATTTTGATAAGAAAGGTAAAAAAGAAAAAGAAGCAAAGCGTAAAAAATATAATAAGTTTAATAATAAAAATAGGAGGATGTAAGATGAACACTTTAATATTTTTAGGCATGTTTACCGTTTTCTTTGGCATAACTATTGCTATACTTTTGTCTCCTTGGGGACAGAAATGGATGAATGAATATTAGTTTCTGACACAACATAAAACAATTTATATATATTAAGGTAAAAATGAAGAATATTGTAATTTTCGGCGCTCCAGGTGCAGGTAAGGGCACACAGAGCGACAAGATGATCGAGAAGTATGGTCTCGGTCACATTTCTACTGGTGATGTACTGCGTAATGAAATCAAGAACGGTACTGAGCTCGGTAAGACTGCTAAGGGTTATATCGACAATGGTCAGTTGATTCCAGACGAGTTGATGATCGACATCCTCGCTAGCGTATATGATAGCTTCGGTAAGGATCACGCAGGTGTCATCTTCGATGGTTTCCCACGTACTACACCACAGGCTGAGGCTTTGAAGAAGATGCTCTCAGAGCGTGGCCACAAGATTGCTGCCATGATCGAGCTCGCTGTTCCTGAGGATGAGCTGATGGCTCGTTTGCTCAACCGCGGTAAGTTGAGCGGCCGTTCTGATGATAACGAGGAGACTATCAAGAAGCGTCTCAACGTATATCATACTCAGACTGCACCTCTCATCGACTGGTATGAGAAGGAAGGTATCCACCACCACATCGAGGGTCTCGGTACAGTGGATGAGATCTTCGCCCGCGTTTGCAATGTTATCGACAACTTGTAATCTGGATATAATAATCTTCCCCACAACCGAGTGGGGAAGATTTATTCGTTAAATAAAAGAAGAATCTTCCATTCAATAAAGAAGATTTATTCGTTCAATATAAAAAAAGAAAAATAAATGGCTGAATCCAATTTCGTAGATTATGTAAAGATCAACTGCCGCTCTGGTAAGGGTGGTAAAGGCTCCATGCACCTGCGCCACGTGAAGTACCAACCTAATGGCGGTCCTGACGGTGGCGATGGCGGACGTGGAGGAAGCATCTATCTTCGCGGCAACCACAACTACTGGACCCTGCTGCATCTGAAGTATCAGCGCCACTTCTTCGCCGAGCATGGTGGCAATGGAGGACGTGACAAGTGTCATGGCACCGACGGTAAGGACATCTATATCGATGTGCCTTGCGGTACCGTGGTCTATAATGCCGAAACCGGAAAGTTCGTTTGCGATGTGGCTTACGACGGACAGGAGGTGCTGCTCCTCAAGGGCGGTCGCGGCGGATTGGGCAACTTCCAGTTCCGTACCTCAACCAACCAGGCTCCACGCTATGCGCAGCCAGGCGAGCCTATGCAGGAGATGACCATCATCATGGAGCTGAAGCTCCTTGCCGATGTGGGTCTCGTGGGTTTCCCTAACGCCGGAAAGTCAACCCTGCTGAGTGCCGTATCCAGTGCGCGCCCAAAGATTGCCAACTATCCATTTACTACGCTCGAGCCATCGCTGGGCATCGTGGACTACCGCGACCACCAGAGTTTCGTCATGGCTGATATTCCTGGCATCATCGAGGGTGCGAGCGAAGGAAAGGGATTAGGTTTGCGATTCCTGCGCCACATAGAGCGCAACTCGCTGCTCCTCTTCATGGTTCCCGGCGATACCGACGATATCAAGAAGGAATATGAGGTACTGCTGGGCGAGCTGAAGAACTTCAACCCAGAGATGCTCGACAAGCACTGTGTGCTCGCCATCACCAAGTGCGACCTTCTCGACGATGAACTCATCGAGATGCTCCGCGAAACGCTGCCTACCGATCTGCCAGTGGTCTTCATCTCTTCCGTCACCGGACAGGGAATCCAGGAACTCAAGGATGTGCTCTGGAAGGAGCTGAATTCCGAGAGCAACAAGCTGCAGGAGATTACTGCCGAAGATACCCTCGTGCATCGTGACAAGGATATGTCACGCTTCCAGCAGGAACTCGAGGCTGAGGGTGAGGACATCGTGGAATACATCGATGAGGATGAAATTGAGGACGTAGATGACCTCGATGATTTCGAATATGAGTAATCATAAAGTTCAAAGTTCAATGTTCAAAGTATATAGCATAGCTTCAGGTGTCAAGGCTTTCTCCACCACCCGCAAGGGCGGAGTGAGCCAGGGCAACTACAGCGAATTCAATATCAATGAGTATTGCGGCGACAATGCCGAGCATGTGGCTGAAAACCGCAGGCGTTTGGCTGCCGAACTGGGCGTAGAGCCTAGTCACATCATCATGCCCCATCAGGTGCATGGGGTAGAGGTGCGCCAGATAGCCGGAGAATATTTCAGCATGCCCGAGAATATCCGCAAGATGATTCTCGAGGGAGTTGATGCCGTGATGACGAATCAGGCAGGTGTGTGCATAGGCGTATCCACTGCCGATTGCATCCCGGTGCTTCTTTATGATGAGGAGCATCATGCCGTGGCAGCCATCCATGCCGGATGGCGTGGCACCCTGGCACGCATCGTTCACAAAACCATCCAGGAGATGGCGTTCACCTATCATACCGACCCTAAGAAGCTGAAGGCTGTGATAGGTCCGGGCATCTCGCTCGACAGTTTCGAGGTGGGCGATGAGGTGTATGAGGCTTTTGAGCAGGCTGCCTTCCCAATGGAGGAGATTGCCGAGCAGCGTCCTAACGCTGCCTTCTCTGCCGACCCAGCCGAGCGTGAACGTCTGGCTGCCGAGGGCAACATCGTTCAGCCGCTGAAGTGGCACCTCAATCTTCCGCTCTGCAACAAGCAGATTCTTCTGCATTGCGGGGTAGCCGAAGAGAATATCCAGGATTGCGGCATCTGTACCTTCCAGCATAGCGACGAGTATTTCTCTGCTCGCAAGTTGGGCACAGAGAGCGGCAGAATCTATACAGCCATCCTCCTGGAGAAATAAACAAGAATTTCATGATAACATCCATTTCTGTCTTTTCTATGAACGAAGAGGGAGAAGTGGATGTTTTTCAATTTACAGTTAATAGTTTACGGTTAATAGTTTATAGTTAATAATTTATAGTTTATAGTTAATTTAGAGATTTAGAAAAATAAAGATAACGACAAAAGATAGAGATAATGAGTAGATTAAGACAGAGATTGGGGCTTGTAGCCGTCTCGGGTATGCTGATGCTGTCCCTGAGCAGTTTCATGCCCGCCAAAAATGAGTTTACTGCCGCCGAGCAACAGCAGGTGAGCATTGCAACGCCAGGCCTCTTTGCCCAGAGTCAAGCCTTCAATGTTGACTTTGAGATATTCCGTGCCAAGGAATATTCCTTTCCGCTGCCTGTGGGCAAGGCTAGCCTGGTAAATGGCAATAGCGTGATGCGCATCGAAACCTCGAAGGGCGACGCCGTCAAGGCGATGTTTGAAGGTTATGTGCGACTCTCGCGCAAAACCGAGTCGATGGGTAATGTCATTGTCATCCGTCACGACAATGGTCTGGAAACCGTGTATGCCAACAATGCCGAGAACCTGATGAAGGTGGGACAGCATGTGGATGCCGGACAAACCATCGCCATCGTGGGTACCAAGGAGGGAGAAACCTACTGCGATTTCTCCATCATGGTGAATGGTGCACGCATCAACCCGGAAACCATCATCGAACGGAAGAGCCATAAGCTTCGCCGACAGACCGTGCAGTTCCGCAAGATAGGCAGCCGCATCAACATCACGGTGATAGGCGGCAAGGATTCCTCCGTTTCCAAGAACGATAAGAATGATAGAAACGATAAGGAAACAAATAAGAAATCGGGAAGCAGCCGTAGCAATCACGCCATGACCCTCGACCCCGACGAGGTGTACGACCCGTTTACCATCACTAACACCTTCCTGCTCGATCTGGAGAAGATAGAGGAGCATGCATGGGCATATCCACTGCCTGATGCCCGTGTCATCAGTCCATACGGCGGTGCCCGCCGCCACTCGGGTGTGGATTTGAAGACCAAGCCTAACGACGAGATTTATGCCGCCTTCGATGGCGAGGTGGTTGCCTCGGGTCCTTATTACGGTTATGGCAACTGCATCCGCATCAAGCATGCCTACAGCTTGGAAACGCTCTATAGCCATCAGAGTAAGAACATGGTGAAGAAGGGTGATAAGGTGAAGGCAGGACAGGTAATCGGTCTTACGGGCCGCACCGGCAGGGCCACTACCGAGCATCTCCATTTCGAGGTGTCTTTCGGCGGCAAGCGCCTCGACCCGGCCATCATCTTCGACCACAGCAACCACAAGCTCAAGGCTGCCACCCTGCATCTTACCAAGGGAAAGGGTGTGAAGAGCGTCATGAACTGATAGCAAAACCCAATCAAGGATAGATAGGGAACAGGTGTCAAGACCTGATAAAAAAACTTCGCCCGTGTACTGCTGGAAGCCCAACAGTGCACGGGCGAATGTTTTTTATCTATGTTTTGCAGAAAGCTAGAGCTTATTTCTTCTTCTGCGATTTACGGTTGGCTCTCTGTTGGCGATACTTTGCCTTCTGACGGGCAGAGCCGCTGCCGTGAGCACCCGTAATATACTTTTTCTTCTTGGCCTTGGTCTTCACCTTGTCGTCGTCGTCCTTCTTAGGTCCGCCGCCGCCCTTGAAAACCATGCCGCCCATGATAATATCGTCAATTTCGCTCATATACCTTTTATATTATATAAATTAATGATGGAAGAGGCGAACGTGAGTAAACGCCATGGCGATGCCATACTTGTCGCAAGTGTCGATAACATTATCGTCACGGATGCTACCGCCTGCTTCTGCTATGTATTCCACACCACTCTTGTGAGCACGCTCAATGTTGTCGCCGAATGGGAAGAAAGCATCGCTACCAACGCTCACACCCTTGTTCTGCGCAATCCAAGCCTTCTTCTCCTCGCGGGTCAGTGGTTCAGGCTTCTCAGTGAAGAACTGCTCCCAAACGCCATCCTGCAATACATCCTCCCACTCGTCAGAGATATAGACGTTGATGGTATTGTCGCGGTCGGCACGGCGAATCTTCTCCTTGAAAGGCAGGTTCATCACCTTAGGACACTGGCGCAACCACCACTCATCAGCCTTGGAACCGGCAAGACGGGTGCAGTGGATACGGCTCTGCTGACCGGCACCGATACCGATGGCCTGACCATCCTTCACGTAGCATACAGAGTTACTCTGAGTGTATTTCAAGGTGATGAGCGAGATAATCAGGTCGCGCTTAGCCTCGTCGGTGAAAGTCTTGTTCTTGGTAGGGATATCCTCGAAGAGAGCTGGATCGTCGAGCTTCACCTCGTTGCGTCCCTGCTCAAAGGTAACACCAAACACCTGCTTGTGCTCGATAGGAGCAGGCACGTAGTCAGGGTCAATCTTGATAACGCAGTAAGTACCCTTGCGCTTCTCCTTCAGTACCTCGATAGCCTCAGGAGTATAGCCAGGAGCAATCACGCCGTCGCTCACCTCACGCTTGATGAGCAGGGCAGTAGCCTCGTCGCATACATCGCTCAGGGCAACGAAGTCGCCGTAAGAGCACATACGGTCGGCACCGCGTGCACGAGCGTAGGCACATGCCAGCGGAGAGAGCTCAAACTTCACGTCGTCCACGAAGTAGATCTTCTTCAGGGTGTCGCTCAGCGGCAGGCCGATGGCAGCACCGGCAGGAGAAACGTGTTTGAAACTAGCGGCAGCAGGCATACCTGTAGCAGCCTTCAGTTCCTTGACCAATTGCCAAGAGTTGAAAGCATCCAGGAAGTTGATGTAGCCAGGGCGGCCGTTGATAACTTCGATAGGCAGTTCCCTTCCGTCATCCATATAGATGCGTGAAGGCTTCTGATTCGGATTACATCCGTACTTAAGTGCTAATTCTTTCATCTTAATTAAGAAATGTATTTAGAATTTGGTTGCAAAATTACAAAAAAAATATGAGAAAACCATTTTTTTAGGCGAAAATCAAAAATAATCTTCCAAACATTACTCCAATTCAAAAATAATATGTATTTTTGCCCACAGTTAGAAAAAAAGCATTTGAGTATTTGAGAAATTGAAATTTTGAGGAAGGGAAAATCAGAATGAAGAATGATTTGAAAATCCTCGCCGCAACTTTAGAGAATAAGTTCGGCAAGGCACACGTTGAGCACGATAAGAAGGGGGAGCATCATAAGGCGAAAGTATTGCACAAGGTGTGGGATATCTTGAAAGGAAAGGAGAAACCGTCTGTCCAGACGCTCAACCGCCTGGCATTGCTTGCCGGCTTCCAGAGCTGGGCAGATTTTCAGGGCGCATTGCATGGCACCGACGATGGGTTGGTGAACTATAGCGCCGGAGAATGATTTTCATAGGGTAAAGTGTTAGATACAAAACAGGTTAAGTTAAAAAAGTTTTTAAGTTTTTACTGTTAGTATAAACAGGAAAGGGCATCCAGTCGTGAGACCAGATGCCCTTTTGATTCTAATTCTAATTTTAATAGGTAACCAAGAAAATTACTCAGCGCTCTTTGCCACTGTCTTCTTCTCAGCGATACGTGCCTTCTTACCTGTGAGCTTACGCAAGTAGTACAACTTAGCGCGACGTACCTTACCGTGCTTGTTCACCTCGATAGAATCGATAGCTGGTGACTCGATAGGGAAGATACGCTCTACACCTACTGTACCAGACATCTTACGAACTGTGAAACGCTTCTTGTCACCGTGACCAGAAATCTTGATGACTACACCACGGTAGAGCTGGATACGCTCCTTAGTACCCTCGATGATTTTGTAAGCGACTGTGATAGTGTCACCTGCCTTGAACTCAGGGAACTTCTTGCCGGTTGCAAATGCTTCTTCAGCAACTTTAATCAAATCCATTTTTTGTATAAAATTAAAAATTGTTTGTCGTTCCAACGCAACATGGCCGAGCAACACTTCTGCCCAGACAACAGCGGTTACGCCGAAAAGCGGGTGCAAAGGTACTACTTTTTCTCGTATCTTGCAAATTTTCAGCCACTTTCTTTCTTTTTTCTCGCAGATTTAACTATTTTTCTTTCTTGTCAGTGTCTTTTCCCACAGATTTCACGGATTTCACAGATTTATTTTGTATTTTTGCACTCCAAAACATTAAGATAACAATAAATATGAAGAAAAAAAATGGTATGAAGGTGGCACTTGCATCAACGGTGATGCTGCTGATGGCAAGTCCTGCTTTTGCTCAGAAATTCAAGGTTGCGAAGGTGGAACGCACTCGCATCCTTATCGACAAACGTTGGGATGCCCAGCCCGATGCTCAGGCTGCTGCGTTCATCGCACCTTTCAAGCACAAGGTGGATAGCATCATGGGGCCTGTGGTGGGCAGCATTGCACACGATATGACGCGCCATCGCCCTGAGAGCGAGCTCAGTAACCTGCTCTGCGACATCCTGGTATGGGGTGGCAGCCAGTTTGACGAGCATCCCGTCTTCTCGGTATATAATATGGGCGGCATCCGCAGCAATCTTGCCAAGGGAAAGATCACCGTGGGCGATGTAAACGATATGGCTCCTTTCGAAAACAAAATCTGTTTCCTCACCCTCAAGGGCGATAAGGTGCTCGAACTCTTCCAGCAGATAGCCCATCGTGGCGGCGAAGGACTGAGCCATGCCGTGAGAATGGTTATCACCAAGGATGGCAAACTGAAGAGTGTCACCCTGAACGGCGAACCTATAGACCCGGAGAAGAGCTATCGCATCGCCACCCTCGATTATCTTGCCGAAGGCAACGACCAGATGGTAGCCTTCAAGAGCGGCACCGATGTGTTTGCCCCTAAGCAGAAGGAGAACAATGTGCGCTACATCATCATGAACTACTTCCGCGAGATGAAGGCGCAGGGCAAGGTGGTGGAATCCAAGATAGAAGGTCGTTGTGTAGTAGAATAGGGGGAACGAAGGCTCCGGGGATTTGCAATCCCCACCCCTTTTTTGTTCCCGGGGATTTGCAATCCCCGGCAATCAGGAAAGCTAACTAAATAAGTACAGAAATGAAACATACATTATTATATATAGGGATGCTCCTGGCATCCTTTATGATGCAGCCAGCCGCAGTGCAGGCTAAAGCTCCAAAGCAGGCTAAAGCCCAGAAAGAGGCAAAGGTAGTGAAGCAGCTCGTGGTACTCCATACCAACGACACCCATTCGTGCGTAATGCCCATCAATCCCAATCTTGCCGATACGGCGATGGCCAACCGTGGCGGCTATCTCCGCCGCGTAGCCATGGTCAAGCAGGAGCGCAAGGCGAATCCCGACCTGCTGCTCTTCGACAGTGGCGATTTCTCGCAGGGCTCCCCTTATTATTCACTCTTCAAGGGCGATGTAGAGGTAGGCCTGATGAACGAGATGAAGTATGATGCCGCCACCATCGGCAACCACGAGTTCGATTTCGGCATCGACAACATGGTTCGCATCTTCCGCATGGCGAAGTTCCCTATCGTCTGCTCCAACTACGATTTCACGGGCACCGAACTGGCATCCATCGTAAAGCCCTACGTAGTATTGAAGCGCAAGGGTCTGAAGATAGGCGTCTTCGGACTGGGTCCAGAGCTTGCCGGTTTGGTTACCGAAGCCAACTACGGACCCATCAAGTATCTCGACCCCATTGCCAAGGCAAAGGAGATGACAGAGATATTGAAGAAGAAGGAAAAATGCGATGTCATCATCTGCATTTCCCATCTGGGCTGGAAGATAGATGGCATCGACGATTCTGAGGTAGCTCCAGCCACCCGCGACATCGACCTGATACTGGGTGGTCATAGCCACACCTACTTCAAGCAGCTGGAATATCTGAACAATCTCGATGGCAAGCCAGTGCCGGTAGATCAGAACGGCAAGAGTGCCATCTGGGTAGGCAAAATGACATTGGATATCGTGAAGAATAAATAAAACTTATACAAAGACAAAAAACAAAAAGACTCCCCGAAAAGCACGGGGAGTCTTTTTGTATTTTTATATCTTATCATGAAATCTTTTATTCCTTGTTGGAAGAAGCATAGAGTCCGATGCAGGCTCCGAGGAAGCCGCCGCTCTTCTGGGTGCTCAGGTTAGAGGCATCCACGCCCTTGGCAAGCAGCTGCCAGCTGCCGCCTTCCTCAGCATAATAGAAATCATAATATCTGTCGTGACCTTCTACCTTCAACTTCAGCTTCCCTGCCTTGATAGGGGCTGAGGCGATAGTGACGTTGTTCTTCTCGGCACGGGTCAGAGTAATCATCAGCTTGCCCTTCTTCATGGTCTTACCCAACACGAAGTTGTGGTCTTCCTTCTGGAGAAGTGCCAAACCTGCTATCTCCTTGTCGTTACGAGGAGTGAAGTTGATTTCTGTCTCGGCAGAGAAGGTGCCGTGCTGCTGACGTGCCCAGATGGCAGACATCGGTTCACGCTTGTAGATATTGCCTGGCAGCAGATTCAAGTTCAGCTTGCCGTTTTCTACCTTATAGCAATCTGTAAAGTCGCGGAGGAACATCCAGCGTGGGTTCAAATCCTTAAGACCAACACCGTTGTCGGCTGCATCGAAGTTATCCACATAGCTGAAGTTGCCCGAGAATTCGTTCTTCGCGGCTGGCTTCAAACCAGCTTTTTCGCCTACTGTAGAAATAGGTGTGTTCTTGGCGAGAATCTCTGGCCATCCGTTTTTCCATTTTACCGGCAGGAGATAGGTGTCGCGACCTGTGTTGTACATATCTTCCTCGTAAGGGCGGCAAGCCAGGAACACTGCCCACCAGTTGCCCTTGCCATCTTCTACGATGTCGGCATGGCCGGCACTTGATACAGGGTCCTTGCGGTTTGGATCCAAACCTGTGCGCTGGGTGAGGATAGGGTTGTTAGGGCATTCCTCCCATGGACCCATCGGATTCTTGGCACGCAGGATTACCTCGCTGTGCCATCCGCCTGTACCGCCTTCTGCACACATCAGATAATAGAACTTGCCCTTCTTGAAGAGGTGTGGACCCTCAATCCAGATAGGACGAGCCTCTACATGGGTTCCGCCACGCAGAATCTCCTTGAAGTCGCCCTTGATGCTGTCGCCCTTCACGTCGAATTCGAAACAGCGGATAGCACGCTGACCCTCATAGTCGGCACCGCCTGCCACCGGACCGTTATGCACGATGTATCCCTTTCCGTTGTCATCGAAGAAGAAGCTAGGGTCGATGCCGTCAATCTTCTTCAGATAGATAGGCTCGCTCCAGCCCTTGGATGGATCCTTTGATTTGACGAAGAAGTTTCCGGCTCCCACGTTGGTGGTGATCATATAGAAGGTCTTGTTCTTCTTGTTGTAGCTGATGG
>USJX01000074.1 GCA_900555035.1 uncultured Prevotella sp. | reverse complement strand
GCGACTTGACCAACTTTTTATAGTTAAGTTTTCATAAGCATTTCTTAATATAAGTCATTGATTTACAGGAGATTAAATATTAATTTAACGCAGTATTGTATTTAGAACTTGCCAAATTATTTGGTGACAGGACGAACAGAAAGATGCCAACTTCTATGCGCAGCCCAACGATCAAAAGCAATAGAAGTATCTTCCCCCAACTGAAGTATACTTATCAAAAAACCATCACTACTCTTAAAACACTCTCCAGACATATAATACCCAGTTCCCGTATTATCCCAACTACTATTATGAGAATAAATCATATTAGCTCTTGGGAATATTACAGAATTTCCATTAGGGCCAGTTACTCTATAACACTTCTTACCATTAATTGTTTCTTGTTTCCATTTACACTTTTCAAACAACTCTTGTTGTTCTTTATCCGTAGGAAGACGCCATTTTTTACCCCATTGCACATGCGCAATATCATAATCAGTACCACAAATAGAAGAAGGAGGAGTTGAATTCGGATAATCATCTTCTTCATCAGAAATTTGTCTTCCTGTAGGATCAGCCCATCCATAATAGCCTCCCCAATCCTCAGGTGAAGCCGTTTCTTTGTTTGGTAAACTAATATCTAAATTATGTGTAGCCCATTTTATGCCAGAAGGAAGTCCTAAATCAACATACTCATGCTCTTTTTCAATTATAGAGCTATTTTCACCATTCAAAGTTACATTAAAAGTATAATGATCACCACTACCTGGACAAAATATATATGGAGTTAATTTAAAAGACGTACTTTCCGCTCCATTACCTATTTCTATAGCAATATTCTCATGATTTTTTGGGAATAGCAAGAAATCCGCTGTTACAACATCAGACGATGAAGCTAATTTCGAATTATTTGTTTTAACAACTAAATCCGTTAGTACAGAACTTACCGTTTTGTATTCTAAATAGAGAGCAGGATGGCTATAATTAACTTCTCCAATAATGTTCTTAACTGTTAAAGTCGGAATATCATATACTTTTTTATTATCTTCCGATTTTCTTATATTCAGAGTAACTCTACTCATTTCATGAAAAAACCTAATATTTGCTACAGGTTTCATAGGATCAACAACATCACCCTCTTGATCCCCATAAAGAAAATCCTCTTGTTTATCTATACTTATATTAAACCCCTTAGCCAAGGACTTAGCATCTCCATTCTCGAAAATGGCATAAACCAGCACATGCTTATCGGTTGGTAAGAAAACATCCTCATTAACAGTACATATTCCATCTTTATAATGAACTGGAACGCCATCAGGACTAGAGAACAATTGCGGATTACGTCGATTTTCACCCATCAAATCTCCTTCATAGGTGTACACATATATTTTAAATACACAGTCATCTGGCAAAGCTGTACCACTTATAAAACTTCTTGTATCAGAACTATCCAACACATTGATTTTTAAAGGTTCTTTACTTACTTTAGAAAAAGAACTATTATCTACTTCAACTTCAGAAGAACAAGAATACAATAATAGAAGAACTAAGAAACTAAATAATTTAGCTAAATTAATTATTTTATTCATACTCACATATCTTAAAAATTAACAAACACATCATTTCCATCAATTAATGTAGGAGTATCCCAATCGCGTACTGTTATTCCAGAAATTGAGAACAAAGATTTATTGCTTATAACAACATTAAAGGAATACTGCTGCCCCATTTCGAAATTAGAGATTGGGAGCTTGATTTCCTGTGAGAAGCCATCCAGTTTGATGGTAATATTCTCTTGCTCTGCTGGAATAACCAGGAAATCGGCAGTTATAACTTTTGAGGAATCATCTAGAACATAATCGTTAATCTTTACAGGAAGATTGAAGTTTTGACTATTATCCACTACAGAAATATAAGGATGCCCTCCTTCAATATCCATGTACGCATCAAATGCAAGATTATTAATTGTTACCTCAGGAATCTTATAGCTATTGGTATTATCCTTGGCTCGTTTGATGTTCAAAGTCACACGACTCATTACATGACTAAACGCCAAATTGGCCTTTGGATTGGTCTTATTCACCTTGTTTGTGTTAACACCCACCAGATAATCCTCCTGTTTTTTTTCAGATAATTTAATCTTGTTCACCCGAAGGTTGTCATAAGATCCAGTAATACCACCATAGAGAGCTACTACCTGCACATCACTACCATCTTCGGGCAGATAAATCGGATTGTCATCTATTCGGCTCACACCTTTTTGATATTGAACCGTGGAACCACTCAGATTATTCAATGCCTCATAATTGGTTTCACTATTGGTGCTATAAGCATAAATGCGATAACTACAATCATCAGGCAATGTAGTACCCTTAATAATACCTCTTGTTGCAGCATCTTCCACACTTACCTGCAATGGTACTCTGTCTTGGGCTGATGGCAAGAGACTGCCAGCATCCTCGTTGCTGCATGAAGCCAGAGTCAGCAATGCCATTGCCGACACGGCTATTCCCTTCAATATATTCATTCGTTTCATATTGTTCCAGTTTATTCGTAAATATTAATATCACCACCCTCGTTCTTGTTCCATTCCTTTACGGTGACATCAGAAAGGGTCAGACCGGTTCTGCTATACACAATATTGTAATCATAGGTCTTGCCACTCTTCCAACTGTCTGCCTTCAAGGTGATAGGCACAGAATAGGTAGAGCCATTAGAAAGTCGTATCTTTGCCTTAACAGTACCCGAAGAACGGGTTTCGCCAGAAAGAATGGTAACATCTGTTTGAGATTTCTTGGTCACAACAAAGCTCTCTCCAGAATCAATATCAGAAAATTCCTCTACATATTGGAGCTTTCCATAAAGGCTATACCAGAATATGGTAGGAATAATCTTTGAACTTGCCTCCTGATTGATGCCAAAACTTTGTACCTTAAGATTATCTTCATTACAATCCTCTGCTATTGAAAAATGGAAACGGACACGAGCCAGAGCATGCGATAAGCGAAGCGATACGGATTGGTCACCCTTTAAATATGCATAGCCGGTAAGGACATCGTTCACAGAATTCTTACCATTTTTATAGGTACAAAGCCTTAACCATCCCAACTCATCTTCATTTAGAAGATCCTTATTGTAAGGCGTATAAATTGCACACTCCCGTATGTTTTTACCCAAAGCCTCATCAGGAACTCTCCATTCGCCATTTTGATAAGTTACCATCAGATTACGAGTGCTCCATCCTTTTGTATCTACAACCGAAAGACCTAATGGAGACATGCTCTCATCTACTTCTCTTACCTCTCCATCCCAATCGGTATAAGTTAACTTAGCAATGGAGAAGCCTTTTAAAGTAGTAAAGCTTTTGACTTCACTATTTATCGTGATGTTTCCATCGGTTCCCACCATTTTATAAAAATAGGTGGTATTAGGTCTTAACCCATAAATGGTTCTAGAACTATTCAATTCGGCTTCATACACCAAAGAGTCCTGGAAATTCTCATTCGTTGAAAGCAAGTAATAAAACTCACCTATAGATGAATCACTATCGTAATCATAATTTCCCACGTATGCAGTTGTTGCCGTTACATTTTGAGCCTCTGTCAAATGCAAAACCGGCATCAATGGGCTTGGTTCATCAGGTTCCTGACAGCTTGTAAATCCCAAGCACCATAAGCAAGCTGCCACTATCCATAATATATTTCTCTTCATAACAGTCAACTTTTAAAAAACATAACCAATACCAAAATTACCAATCGGCTTACGACCAAATAAGTCGTTATCTTCCTCATTCAAGATGAAATTAACACCCGCATTCAACAAAATATGCTTAATTCGCAGCTGCATACCAACTTCCCAAGTTATATCATCGTAACTATCAGCTTTATGCCAATACTCCACGCCGTCAGAACCGACCCAGGAAATGCGTCTCCATCCATAGCCTACACCCGTATAAAGCTGTAGAGGACAGAACAAACGGCGGATAACACCCACAGAAGCCATTGCATAGCCCTTTTTCACTTCTCCGGTAAACCATTTGTTATAATATTCATCGGTACTCATTTCATTATCAGGCAGCGGAGAATAAATGCCCTTGGCATACCAACCCCAGTTCTTGACACGTCCTACCATTATACCAAAATTAGGGTCATCATGCTCAACAAAAGCTACCTGAGGACTTACAAACCAGCTATATTTATCCGGCTTCTGCTTCCACCAGTTGATGCCACCCATCTTAACCAGCATGTCGGGCTTGGCTTTCTTATGCGCCGTCTGCATACCCATGTAATACACGTTCACCTTCTTCACATTCCCCTCAGTCTCCAGAGAGAACTGGCCGTTCATGTCGGTAGTGGTCTGCTCGGAACCCTTGGCGTTCTCCACCTTGGCACCCGAAATCGGATTGCCATGATGGTCAACCACCCTGCCCTTCAACACATTCTGGGCAGAAGCAAGCTGGATGCCAGAACAAAGCAAGCAGCTCATCAGTAACACTTTTTTCACCATAATTCTATAAAAAATATAAAAGTTATTACAATAATTAATTTACTTCAACTTGATGTCTCTCCACGCCGATGCCATAGAAGCTGACGGGATAGTGGAAGGAGTCTGAACCTTACGATTGATGACCACCGACTGGCGCTTTACATTATCAGTAAGATACTCGCTCAATTCTCCCAAACTTACATTACCCTTGGTATCCTGCAACTTCTTCAAGAGATAGTAGGTGAACAAGCCGTGCTCCTTCTTCTTGTATGGAAAGGCCGTCTCGTCGCCACTTGCCGCGCTAAACACCACCATGTTGCCACGAGGATCTTCCTTCTTCACCTTCAAAGCCACACCACGGGCAGAAGCCAGCATGCCGCCATCGCGCTGTGCTCCGCTGAAGCAGGCATCCAGGAAAACCACTATCGACTGGGCCTGGGTAGAACCCAACTCCTCATAAAGCCTGTTCAAGGAATAGCATCCCTCCGTTTGAGTGCCATCGGCATCCACCGGCAACAGGAAGGCATCTTTTGTTGATTCATTCGGAATACCATGACCCGCATAATAGAACACGATGTTCAAGTCACCCTTAAAGGCTTCGGCTATTTCCTTGATGTCGCGCACGGCTCTCAGCATGGTTCCATACGAAGCATCTCCATAATAACGCACGTTGTCATGCGGCATACCCAAGGTCTTCTCGCAATACTTGGCGAAAGTAGAACCATCGTTCAGAGCCATCGGCACACCAGCCACATTCATATAATGCTCATTAGAGATAATCACGGCAAAGGTCTTGCTGTTGTTTGCCTTCACCTCAGGAATGTTCATATCCACATCCGAGTTGCCCACCGTGATATTCTGTGTGCTCACCTTCTGCTTGCTTCCCTTGCTCTCGTTCAAGGCAAGCATATTCTTGTCTATGGCTGCAAACTGCACATCCACATGAGTTTCGGTATAATGAAGCGCTGCTGCATTATCATATTGATACTGTTTGCCCGTAGGAGTAACGAAAGTAAGGTTTGCCAAAGCCAGATGGTCATTTTCTATGAAATATTTAGGGTTCTTGAACTGCATGCCTACCCAGCTCGACTCAAAGATTCGCGCCTCGTTATTGGTTCTAGGCACCGGCACAATCAACTGTCCCAACGACTTGGATGTTATCAGGAACACACCATTCTCTGCATCGTATGGCTTCAGTTCCAACTCCTTCAAATCAGCCAATCCCTGATAGGTTCTGATGTACTCCTGCTCAGCCTGGCGCTGCACCTCCTTGATCTTCGCCTCACGATTCTGCTCCGTTACACGAGCCTGATACTCGCTCACGGTTTCGTAGGCATCCTTCTGCTGCCATTTGTTGATGGTACTTTCTATGAAATTCCTGGCAAAGCTTGAATAAGAAGGAATTTCCTTTTCATCTGCTGCAGATGGGGCGTAAGCTGCCGATGCTACCGAAGTCTGTGGGGTAGATTGCAGATAAGAACCTCCACCTGCAGACGAAGATGCAGACGAGGTCTGAGCCAAAGCTGGCGCATCTGCATTCTGGGCGAAACTGATTAATGAAGGGATGTAATCGGCACCCACCTTGCCGCCACCGAGCGAAGCCAACTTGTTGTTGACGGCTTCGAGCTGCCCCTTATTACCCAGACAGTTATAAGCCACCGCCAATGCCTGCGTGTATTTCAAGGAAGTAGGTTCCGACATGACCACATCCTTCAACTGTGTCACAGCCTGACCGAAATATTCCATATAGAGTTTCTTCTGCTTCTTCGCTTCGCCCTTGTCATTCTCTGCCAACGACTTATTGAAGTTCAGTACACCTATATTATAATTGTTGATAGCCAGGTGCTTGATGACATCAAGCGCACGAGGGTGCGTTTTCTGCAAAGTGGTATAAACATCAAGCGCCTTCTCGTAATCCCGGCCATCCTCGAAGAGTTTACCCTGAATATTCAGCAAGGTTTCATCATTAGGACGAACGGTCAATGCCTTTGCCACATAACGCTGCAGATTCACATTGTCCTGATTGTCGATGCAGAAATTCACGGCAGACGACAAGATGTTGTAATCGGAAGGATAGTTGGCTATCGCCTCGTCAAGCACCACTATTCCGTCTGCATAATCCTTAGATTGCGCACAGGCTTTTATCAGATTCACGAACACCGTCTTGCGATACTTGTCCTCACCCGAATGGATGTAAGCCTTGAGATAAGGAATAGCCTCCTGATAACGGCGTGCGTTCACCAGATTGGCCGCTGCAAAATAAGACAACTGCGCAAAGGATGGAGAAGTAGAATATCCACCGCCTGAGAAATCGGGCATCGATGCCACATCCACATAAGCCTTGGCAAACAGGATGGCATTTGCCTGTCGCCTCTGACTGCTGCTATAGGCAGCCGCATTAGGAAGATAAGGGATGATGTTTCTCATGTTGTTAAGAGCCTGGGCATAGGCAGAACTTGTCTTTGCCGATGTTTTCAGCACAGCATAATTTGCTGTATAGCAACGGTAAAGAGCATCATACATTCCAGCCTTGTCGCCACCCTGATTGGCAAGGCGGACGAATTCCTTGTATAAGGCATTCGATTCCTCTATCGTCTGGGCAGTAGCACTACCACCCAGAAACGACAAGAGCATGGAAACGATTATAAAATACTTTTTCATTTTTCCTGATTATTTAAACTGATCATTAAAACCAATCATTAAATCTGATTATTAAACCTGATTATTTAAAAAGCATCCATAAAAGTAAACTGAACGCCAATTCTGCGGTATTGGCTACCCGACTTCTTCGATACATCGATACTGGTATCGAAGGAAGTTTTCATGTTAGAGAGCGAAGGAATATTCTTCACGATATAATCTTTCACACCCATGGCACGCAAGAAAGCCAGCTGGTCGTTGTCTGACATACCCGTAGCCTTCGTTACGGTGATGTTCGACAAGGCGCCATCCTTATACACCGGTTCACGTTCAAAATCACCATAGCATCCATCGTAAGCCACCGTTCTGCTAAAAGGAGTGGCATCAGCCATACCCGTTACCATCACCTTCACCTGCTTGCCGGCAACCATGTATTTAGACAAGTCGTTCTCCAAAGCCTGCTTCACCACAGCCAGCATAGCCTGTGCTGCCTTCGAATCCTCGCACTTGAACTTAGCTGCCGCGAAATCATCCTTTGAAGAGAAAGCCTCATCCACGGTATAAGAAACGGCTACTTCATAATTTGTTATCTTCTTGCCAGTGGCATCTGTAGCATTAGCCACCTTTGTGCGTACATCAATACTTGTATGGTCGGAGATGATGTTCTTATCCTTGGCATTCTTTAAGATGTTGTTTTTGATTTCCTCCAGTTTAAGCTCCTCCATCTGGGAGGTCTGCAACTGGGCGAATGGAACGAAATTCTCATCAGACTCCAAGAAAGCCAGAGACTTACGCTCTCTATTATCGAACACATACTTATTACCCGTCTTCGTATTGGTAACCTCTGTATAGACAAGCTCGAACTCATCCTTATCGTTCACACAGTATTTCGTGTTAGAGAACTGCAAGGCTCCAGGATCCATGAAGTCATCCAACTGAGCGGCAGGCACAGAGAGGTAGATACTTGGCATGGTATTGAAATCGAGGGTCAGCATTCCCATTTCCTGATTATAATTACCTACCTTCACCTCGGAAGTGGTGAGCAGATTCTCAGCCATTCTTGTGGCAATCTCCGTCTCGAAGAGTCGCATCTGCTTCATGCGCGTCTCGTCGTTGACACGAGCGTTAAAGTCTTCCAGGCTCTCGCCATCCATGCGCTTCATCCACTCAGCCATTCTTGATTCCAACTCGTTCTTCAAGATTTCCTGACGGTTTGGCGAAAGGAAGAACACAGGGTTGAACACGATAGAGTTCTTGGTATTATACACCAAATAGACGCCCTTGTCTGCATTTCTCACAAAGTTAACATAGGTAACGCCTGGATTCTGTGCATCCACATAATGGCGGTCTTTCTCGTTAAGAAGATTGATGATGGCAACACGCTGGTCGCCCGTTACCACAGCCAGATACTTGTTTTCCGGATGGAAGAAACAGCTTTCAGCTGTTCCCAAAGCCTCATAATGATAGCTTACCTGGAATGTACGGGTATCATACACGTTGCATTCTCCGTCGGCAGTCAATACAGCCATCCACTTGCTATTGGCAGAAAAGGCCACATCCTTCACTTCAGCGTTCTGCTGCAGCAAGGCTCTTCTGCTTTGAGCCTCAACATTCATCACCTCCACATCGTTGTCCTTCGCCAATGCCACATAGAAATTATTGGTGCTGGCCGCCATTCTGTTGGCCTGCACGGAAGCATCGAAGGCAGCCACTTCAACATTTGATTTGGTATCAAACACGTGCACCTTGCCATCACTTCCCATCAGGAACAGATCCTTGGCATCGGCAGAATAGCAAATCGCCAGCGGCTGATATTTGCCATTGGCTATCTTAGCCAACTCATTCTTCGCCTTCCACAAATCGTAGATAAAAACCGTGTTCTTACCTTTTTTGCTATCCAGGATGGCATAAGAGGAACCAGACGGATTTACCTTCAAGGAAAGAATATTAGCAGCAGAAGCCACATTGAAGCTACGCATCGTATAAACCTTGCCACCATTGTAATAATAAAATCCCGACTGATAATTATCTAACCCTATTGGCACATATTTCTGGTTATACACTACTGGTTGAGCATCACCATCAGAAACCTGCGCATACAACGGGCAACCTCCCATCATCAACCAAAACAATGATAAATAAAGCTTTCTCATAAACATTTGCCCTAAATCCGTGTCGGGCACAACTTCTATATTTTTTCTATAAAGGCACTAGGAATATAAGCCGTGCTTACCAGGCAAACCCCTTTTATCTCAACTACAACCCGCTGCTGGCCACACACTCTTGCCACCTTTCCTACCACTCCCTTGAAGTCACCATCTATCACCCTCACCATGTCGCCACTCTTGTAATGACATAATCTTTCGGGAACCACCATCACGTGCTCATTATCCACACTCGTCACCTTGATGAAATTCATCATGGCAGCATCATCCACGACGAGCGGCGGGTTCTTGCCATAAGAATCCGTCTCGAAATGATTGTAATAATGATTGAGGAAATGTAAATCCTTGGTGTCCTTAGCAAAAGTATGAATGATTTCTGGAGTAGTATAAACAAAAAGCAAGCCAGGTATTAAAGATTCTAGAACAGGAATCCGTTTCCCGTTGACGATTTTCACCGTTCGCCGCTGGGGTAGATAACATTCTACGCCATGGGCTACCAAGTAATCGTATGCTTTCTTTTCGCGTTGATAGGTGGCACGCATCACATACCATTTCTTTGTTGGGTCTTGGATATAATTTATCGACACCCCATCTGGTGAATTTCCGGGGGAGACATTGGCGGTAAAGCCAACGTGGAGAGGCGGGGTTCCACCTCCTGAAGATGCCACATTAAACAATGTACACATTTGGAAATTTGAATGCGTTTAGGCGCAATTCACAGCACAAAGGTAACAAAAAAAATTGGATTCTCCAAATCCAATTTTTCCAATTATGTATTGTTCGGCGCTACGCTGTGCTTAAACGTCCTAAAATCGTGCTTATCCTGCCTAAAAAAGTTGAGAGGTGAGGGGGCATGATAACCAACTTTAACGCATTGTTTTGCCAAATCTCCCAACTTTTACGTAATTTTGCACCATCTTTATAAGCTGACTCTGGCGGGATGCCCATCCCGACTTGCGAGCCATCCGCTTCTCCATGTCGCCATACAAGGAGCAAGAGTGGATGAAGAATGTTCCATTGTACGGGGTAGAGGAGAGTTTCTAGAAACTCTTCTCACATTACTCCCTGAGCTTTGCCTTAGTCATGGCAATACCGATGAGTCTATTAGATAACGCAACAATAACAATAAAATAAAAAAATATGCTACAACGAGATTACATACAGCGACTGATTCGCGAGTTTATGGCGGCACTCGAAAGAATGCTCGAAAAGAAAGAGGTGGAGGTGAGACGTGAGAAGATTAAGGAACTCTACGACCAATACGTGGGACCTTATGCCTTCTACAGCATCGCTACCATAGAGGATGTGATGAAGGCGATGGCGGGTATTGCCGATGAGGAGAAACGACTCTCCAAGATGGACATGCTTGCCGAACTCTACTACCACGAGGCGGATATGGTGGGGCAGCCCACAAGAGATGAACTGCTGAACAAGGCCTTCATGCTCTTCGATTACGTGGAAGCCCACGGTGATACGTTCTCCATCGAGCGCCGCAATAAAATGGCAGAAATCAAACAGAAGATTGGAGATGCACTCAAATAAAGAGTGCATCCTCCTTTTATATTTTTAGGATAACAAAAACTAATCATAAAGTTCAATGTTCAAAGCTCAAAGTTCAAAGTCTATAAATGACATGACTGTAGGTTCGCCCTTGCGAGCCATCATCAAATTTGCTATTCCGCTGATTCTAGGCTACATCCTTCAGCAGATGTATCTCATCATCGATGCCGCCATCGTGGGAAGATGGATTGGCGTGGGAGCTCTTGCGGCAGTAGGCGCATCCAGCTCCATCATGTTCCTCATCATGGGCTTCTGCAACGGTTCCTGTGCCGGTTTTGCCATCCCTATCGCCCAGGCTTTCGGCGCCAGGGATTACGCCAAGATGCGGGCTTACGTAAGCAACAGCATCCGCATCGCCGTGGTGTTTGCCGTGGTCATCACCTTTCTTTCCTGCATCTTCTGCGGAAAAATTCTGCACCTGGTGAATACGCCGAAGGAGGTGTTCGATGATGCCTACATCTTCCTGATGCTGCAGTTTGCGGCAATTCCCTTTACCATAGGCTACAATCTGCTCTCCGGTCAGATCCGTGCCCTGGGCAACTCGAAGCAGCCTTTCTATTTCCTCATTACCGCCTCGGTCATCAATATCATTCTCGATGGCATTCTGATTCTCGGCTTGGGACTGGGCGTAGAGGGTGCAGGCATCGCTACCTGGCTCTCGCAGGGAATTTCCGTGCTGCTCTGTATCTGGTTTATCAAAAAGAAGATGCAGATTCTGATTCCGAAGGGTGAGGAAAGGAAATTCGACAACAAGAAGGTAAGCATTCTGCTGAACAATGGCGTTCCGATGGGATTGCAGTTCTCCATTACTGCCATCGGCCTCATCATGCTCCAGAGTGCAAACAACGCCCTGGGAACGGTTTATGTGGCTGCATTCACAGCCTCTATGCGCATCAAATATCTCTTTACCTGCGTTTTCGAGAACATCGGAGTGGCGATGGCTACCTATTGCGGTCAGAACCTGGGAGCCCGGAAGCTGGATAGAATCGGTCAGGGCGTAAGGGCTGCCATCAGGATGATGCTGGTTTATTTCGTCTTCACCTTCCTGCTCATCTATCCGTTTGCCGACGAGATGATGATGCTCTTCGTGGATAAGGGCGAGGCGGAAGTGGTGACTTATGCAGCCCAGTTTATGCGCATAGCCAACTATTTCTATCCTTGTCTGGGCTTGCTCACCATCCTGCGCTACAGCATCCAGGGCTTGGGTTACAGCAACCTCTCGATGCTGAGTGGCGTAATGGAAATGATAGCGAGATGCGGTGTGAGTCTCTGGCTGGTGCCAGCCCTGGCGTGGACGGGAGTCTGCTTCGGCGACCCTGTGGCGTGGGTCATGGCAGATTTCTTCCTCATTCCCGCCTTCCTGTGGCTTTATAAGCATCTGAAGAAAGAAGTGCTGTAGGATTACTGCATTTTCATCGTTTATAGACGACAAAAACACCCACATTTTATCGTCTATAGACGATGAAAACGACGACTTGTAGTTATAAAAAATAATCTTTCTAACTGGGAAAATATTTTTTTCCAGTTAGAAAGATGAAATTCTATTATTCAGTATTCGTTATGGAAAACCTTATAGGGGTCCATCTGCTGCATTTTTTCCTTTATTTTCTGCTCTATTCCCTCTGATGGTTCCGGAACATCGGCTCCCATCTCCTTGATGCTCGCCTCATCCTCGGCAGCTCCGGCAGCATCGCCCAGAATCGTTCTTACCTCGTAGCGCTCGCGATAGGCATCGAGAGAGAAAGGATTCACTTCTATTACCATGCCATAAACCTGCTCAGCCTCCTTCATCTTCTCCTGCGCCTTCAGCACACGGGCCTTCAGCAGCAATACATCCTCGTTAGGTTCCAGATGTGTAAAGAGATAATCGGCATCTTGCGCAGCATCATCCAGAAGGTGATTCTCCAGCAGGATGGTACCACGAAGCAGACGGGCTGCATAATAATCTTCACGCAATTTGATGGCAAGACTCAATACGGCTACGGCACGGATGGGTTCGCCCAATCCCCGGCAAGCCTTGGCATAATAGAGATAGGTCTGCAGATTCGATGTATCCAGGTGAAGTGCCTTGTCGCATACTTCCGACATGGCAGTATAGTTCTCCATCATATAAGCCACATCCGCCATACGCAGCAACACCGCCACGTTGTCGGTCTGGGCTTCCGAGAGAATCTGCAACTGCTCGTAGGCTTTCTGCAGATCGCCCATAGAGATGTAAGCCTGCGAAAGATAGTCGCGGCATTCCAAATCTTCGGCATTCAACTGCAGAGCGTGTTCCAAGAACTTGGCTGCAAGGTCAAATTGATGCATGCGGAGAGCACGAACACCATCATATTTCACCATGTCGAAGTCTTTTTCTTTCTCTTGTTTCACTTCCTCAGTAGTCTTTTGGCCACCAAATAGCTTTTTAAATATGTTCATAATCCAACTATTTTTTTAGGTTTTGAATTGTTTATTGTTGAAATCGTATCAAACGACAGGGCAAAGATACAAATAAAATCCAAAAAACGCCCCATTTTTGGAAGAAATATTTTCTTTTTTCTGATTACGAGCAGAAAAACATAAACTGAGACGGGTAGGCGATAATCTCACAAGTATCTGCTTTTTAGTGAGTTATAAGTATTTTGCAATTCTACTAAAGGCTTCAAAAGTCTCAGTCTCAGTTGTCTCAGTTATTTTTCAAGTACCCCCTCTTTTTCTTTTATTCTTTATATATATTATATATTTATATATAATTAACTAATAATCAATAAGTTACAAAAACAGCAAAAAGGAAAGAAAGAGAAAAATGGGAAAATGATACCCCCTTATTTTTTAACTGAGAGACTGATATTGAGATTCTTTCCAATTAATTGGAACGCCACTTTTTGTATTAATTATCTGATAATAAGCCTTCTAGAAAAAGAGGAAGCGTTCCAGTTCCAGTTGTTCCAATTATTTTTCAGCATATCCCTTCTACCCCTATTTTTATATATATTTAT
>USJX01000073.1 GCA_900555035.1 uncultured Prevotella sp. | reverse complement strand
AAAAATGCTACCTTCGCACATTTCCGTGCAAAGATAGCATAAAAATTTGAGATATTGACATATCTTTTATTTTATTTGCGGATGAAGTGGTTTATTCCTCTGTTTTTGCCATCATCTTCTCATAGAGTCCATCTACGATGGAGTCGGCGAGCGAGATGTTTGGCACCATGATGCTTTCGCACTTCAGGTATTCGCATGCCTTGAGGAAGATTTCAGCGGCAGGAATGATGACGTCGGCACGGTCTTCCTTCAGAGAGAAGGAAATCTCGCGCTCCTCGATGCTCAGGGGTTGCATCATCGAGTAGAGGCGCTTCAGTTCGGCAAGCGTTAGGTTCTTGGCATCCTGCTTGCTGTGGCGTGCCAGCTTGTTCAACTTGTTGATGTTGCCACCCGAACCGATGATTCTGATGTCGCCGTATTGCTCGGCATATCTCGTCAGGTTCTCCTTGAAGAGCTTTTCGGTTTCGGCAGTCACCTTACCGCTCAGCATTCTCAGCGTACCCATGTTGTAGGAATAGCTCTCGGCGAGTACACCATCGTGGATGATGCTCACCTCCGTGGAACCACCGCCCACATCAATGTAGGCAAAGCTGCCCTCGTTGGAGTCTGTTTTCTCTACCAGGTTGTTGTAGAGGAGCTGTGCCTCCTCCTGACCCTTGATGATTTCGAGTTTGATGCCGGTTTGCTTCTCTATCTTCTTGAGCACCTTCTTGCCGTTCTCGGCATCGCGCATGGCTGATGTGGCACAGGCGCGAAATGCCTCTACGTCATTGAGTTTCATGAATTGCTTGAAGCCCTTCATCATGTGGAGCATCATCTTCTCACGCTCCTTGGAAACCTTTCCCAGGGTGAAGACATCCTTACCCAATCGCAGTGGGATGCGGATGAACATGAGTTTCTTGATGCGGTCTTCCTCTCGGATTGCCTCTGGATCGAAGCGCTTGATGAGGAGTCGGGCTCCGTTGGAGCCGATATCAATGGATGCTAAATTCATCATTATTTATATGCTTTATTATTTATATGCTTTATAAAGTTCTTCCTGACTGCGGAATGGCTCGCCTTCTACAAACTCCTTGCCGCCCTTGCCATCTACCACTCTGCCGTTCATCGTATCTCTCATACCATAAGAGATGGTGCGGAGCAGGTCTGCCTGCATATCCTCGTCATATACCGGGGTGAGTACCTCGATGCGGTTGATGAGGTTTCTAGGCATCCAGTCGGCAGAACCGATGAAGTATCTTGGCTTGCCTCCGTTGGCAAAGATGAGGATGCGGCTGTGCTCCAGATAGCGGTCGATGATGCCCACGCAGCAGATGTTGTCGCTGAGCTTGGCGATGCCTGGCACCAGCGAACAGTTGCCGCGGATTACGATGTCTATCTTCACGCCTGCCTTTGAAGCCTGATAGAGCTTGGTTACCATATCGGTATCGGTGATGTGGTTGATTTTCATCTTCACCCAAGCCTCCTTGCCCTCGTTGGCATTCTTGATTTCGGTATCGAGCATGCGCAGGATGCGGCTCTTCATGGAGTTTGGAGAGACGAGAAGCTCGTTGAAGCGGAATGGCGAGAATGGGCGGTCGATGAAATCGAATACCTTAGCCACCTCGTTTACCAGCTTAGTACGGGCGGTCATCATCAGATAGTCGGTATAGATCTTGGCATTGCCCTCGTGGAAGTTTCCGGTTCCCACGCAGGCGATGTTGCCCTTCTTTGACTCGATATAGAGCAGCTTGGAGTGAATCTTCAGTCCTTCTACACCGAAGATTACGTTTACGCCCTCTTCCTGCATGCGCTTGCTCCACTTGATGTTGCTCTCCTCGTCGAAACGGGCCAGAAGCTCTACCACGGCAGTTACCTTCTTGCCGTTGCGGGCAGCGGTGATGAGTGCCTTCACTACCTTTGAATCCTTTGCCAGACGATAGAGGGTGGTCTTGATGGCCTTCACCTCTGGCTTGGTAGCAGCCTCACGGAGCACACGGATGTAGCCGTTGAAGCTATGGTAGGGTACGTGGATAAAACGGTCTTTCTCACGAATCTGGTCGAGGATGCTCTCGTTGGAGAGGAATTCCGGTTTCATGATAGGAGCCCATTTTTCGTACTTCAGTTCCTTGTGGCCGCAATCAGGGAACGACATCAGATCCTTGTGGTTCTGGTATCTTCCGCCAGCAAGAGAAGCATCCAACTCCTTGGTGTTCAGTCGCTCACGCAGCTTCTTCTGAAGTTCCTTCGGCATCTCCTGGTCGTAGATTACGCGCACGGCTTCACCTTTCTTGCGGCTGCTTACACCCAGGGCTATCTTCTCCATGGTTCCGAAGTCGGCATCGTTGTCCATCTCCATCTCGGCATCCTTGGTAAACTTGAAGCTGTAGGCACGGTAGGTGCTCTTCTTGAAACCGAGGAATACCAGAGGCAGACAGTATCTGATTACATCATCGAGATACATGATGTTGTCGAAACCATCGCTTGCCGGCACCTTTACCCAGCGTCCATAGACTCTATCCGGTACCTTTACTACGGCATATTTCTTCTTGTCATCCTCAGCCTTTTCTACGGCTAGGTAGATGCGGTTGTCCTCCAGGGTAGAGAGGTCGTCTATCTCGTTGAGCCAGATAGGGTTGACAGAGCCATTGAGCTTGTCGTAGAAGAACTGCGTGAGGAATTCCTTCTGCTCGTCGTTGAGTAGGTCTTCGGTGAGCAGGCGAACCTTGTGAACTTCAAGTTCGCGGAAAACTGTATCCACCGCTTCAGTGTATTCTTTCGAATAAGATTCATTGAGCTTGTTAATCGTTTTGAGAGATTTCTTAATCTGCTGTTCGGTATCCTTGTCGAGTTTCTGGTCGAGCATTCGGTTGAGCGATGCTACTCGTACGCGGAAGAACTCGTCGAGGTTGTTGGAGTAAATACCGAGGAAAGAGAGGCGCTCCAACAATGGCACATACTCTTTCTCTGCTTCCTGCAGAATGCGATGGTTGAAGTACATCCAACTGATGTCGCGTTCTACATAAGCTTTCTTCATCATATCTTCTTTAGTCATGATTTCACGGGTTTAATCTTTAGAGTTACTTTACTTTTGCAGGCTTTTTTTCAGTCTTCTTTTCAGAAGTTTCAGCCTTCTTGTCAGCCTTCTTTTCTGGAATCTCTACCTTCTTGTCAGCCTTCTCCAAAACCAGGTAATTGGTGTCTCCATCGATAAAGTGGAGTTCCTTGCGGAAGAACTTGCTGCTGCCTACAGGCACGATGATGTCGTGCAGCTGGTCGCAGTCGTCAAAGGCATGGCGGCTCAGCTTGTTAGGAGTTCCTGCAAAGGTAACCTTCTTCAACTTGTCGCACTCTGCAAAGGCGTAGCTCTTTACCACCTTTACGCCCGCAGGCACATAAACGTTATCCAATTCATCACAATCGTAGAAAGCATCGTGCTCAATTTCCTTCACGCTGTTGGCGATGATAATGTTCTTGAGGGCCTTCTTGCCGCGGAACGCCATCTCGCCGATAATCTCCACTCCCTCTGGAATGGCAAAGCTGGTCTCTTGGCTCATGCAATAAACCAAGCGCTTCTTGTCGTTGGTGTAAACTGCATCGCCATCGAATTCAAAACTGTCGCTGTCAATCTTCTGCAAGGCGAGATTGAGCACTAAGTTCTCAAATTTACCGTCTTTCTTAGATTTCTTCTTAAGAATATCCAAGATTGCTTTCTTATTTTCCTTCATCCTATTATATATGTTAATATTGTTTTTTCTGGGTGCAAAGGTACGGCGATATTTTCAAACGGGGGAAAAAATCAAGTTACGTGTTTATGACGATGATGTTACAAGGGTGATACGGATGTTACAATGGTGTTACCGGTGCTGAAAATCAGCGATGTAACAACTTTGTAATACTTATGTTTTACGGTAGAAACATCTTCTCCTTAACTTTGCAGCCGAAAGTAAAAAGAATTAGATTTACGTGTATATATAATAAGGTAAGAAATGAAGAAGAAAACGTATTTGCTGATGGCACTCACGATGGTGTCGATGGGAATGAATGCCCAGAGTTCAGGAAGCAGCTCTTTGGAGAAGGGCATCGGGGAATTCGCCAAGACCATGAAAATTGGTGGAACCATCCGCTCTAAGTATGAGTATCAGACCGAAGAGGGGGAGGGACGATTCGAGGTGCGTACAGCCCGCATCAATGTGACTGGCAACGTAACACCTCAGGTAAGCTATAAGGCGGAAATCGACCTCTGCGACGAGGGTAAGATCAAGATGCTCGATGCCTATACACGCATCAAGCCTTGGAAGACCCTGCAGTTCACCATCGGTCAGGAGCGTGTGCCATTCACCATCGATGCTCACCGTTCTCCTCATCAACAGTACTTCGCCAACCGTTCGTTCATCGCCAAGCAGGTGGGTAACGTGCGCGACGTGGGTGCAGAAATAGGATACACCTGGAATGTAGGTTTCCCTATCGTGGTGAATGCCGGTATCTTCAATGGTTCGGGCTTGACCAACCAGAAGGATTACTGGACCAAGGGCGTTAACTATTCTGCCAAGGCTCAGTTCCTCTTTCCGAATGTGAACCTGGTATTGAGCACCCAGAAGATCAAGCCATCTGATGTCACGGTAACGATGTATGATGGTGGTATCACCTTCCACAAGGGCGGTTTCATTGCTGAGGCTGAGTATCTTTACAAGCATTACAGCAAGGATGCCTTCCACGATGTGCATGCGTTCGATGGTTTCGTATGCTATGATATTCCGGTGGCTAATCCCAAGAGTCTCATCAGGAAGGTTTCGCCTTTGGCACGATATGATTTCATGAGCGACCACAGCGATGGTACCCGATATGGAGGTTCTGATACAGAGCCTGGTGTATTGAAAATCAACGATTACAAGCGCCATCGTGTTACGGGCGGTGTAACCCTGAGCCTTGCCAAGCCATTCATCTCGGATATCCGTATCAACTACGAGAAGTATTTCTATCGCAAGGGTGGTGTGGCTAAGACTTCAGAAAAGGATAAGATTGTTGTGGAGTTCATGACTAAATTCTAAAATCCCATTGTGAGAAAGTTATATATTTAGAAAAAAGCCCGACAAGGTTCGTTGAATCCTGCTGGGCTTTCATCTTTATAATCACTAATAATTAATCACTAATCACTAATAATTAATCACTAATCACTAATAATTAATCACTAATCACTATTACAGCATTCCCTTAGAGCTAGGAAGCTCGAAGTGATAGATGTCTCTCTTCACCGCCATTTTCAGCGAGCGGGCAAGCGCCTTGAAGATGCCTTCTATCTTGTGATGCTCGTTCTCGCCCTCAGCCTTGATGTTGAGGTTCATCTTTGCCGCATCACTCAGACTCTTGAAGAAATGCTTGAACATCTCGGTTGGCATTTCGCCCACCTTCTCTCTGTGGAACTCTGCATCCCAAATCAGCCATGGGCGACCACCGAAATCCAATGCCACCTGGCAGAGACAATCATCCATTGGCAGGGAGTAACCATATCGCTCGATGCCACGCTTGTCGCCCAGCGCCTGCAGCAGGCATTCGCCCAGGGCAATACCCGTATCTTCAATGGTGTGATGCTCATCCACATAGAGGTCGCCCTTGGTGTGGATGGTGAGATCCATCATGCCGTGCTTGCCTATCTGCTCCAGCATGTGGTCGAAGAAACCAAGACCGGTTGAAATATCGCATTTGCCACTGCCATCGAGATTTACCTTGATGTAGATATCCGTCTCCTTGGTGGTGCGCTTCACCTCGGCAATGCGGTCGCCGGCAAAGAGAATCTCGGCTATCTTATCCCAGTCCATGCCGTCCTTTCCGAGAATCAGACTCTTGCAACCCAGGTTTTCGGCAAGCTGGGCATCCGTCTCACGGTCGCCGATTACATAACTGTTTGCCAAGTCGTATGCCGGGTTGTCGATATATTCAGTCAGCATGCCCGTGCCCGGCTTTCTCATTGGCGAGTTATCCTCCGGGAAGTGGCGGTCGATGTGCTGCTTGCTGAAGTGGATGCCCTCGCTCTCCAGGGTCTGGATGATGAAATTGTGTACAGGCCAGAAGGTGTCTTCCGGGAAGGAGTCGGTGCCCAGACCGTCCTGGTTGCTCACCATCACCAGCTCGTAGTCGGTGTGCTGAGCAATGAAGGCGAGGTTGCGGAACACGCCCTTGGTAAATACCAGCTTCTCGAAGCTGTCAATCTGCTCATCCTCTGGTTCCTGAATCAGGGTTCCATCGCGGTCGATGAAGAGTAATCTAGTCTGTTTCATGTCTCTTATTCTTTAAAATTAGATGTTAATATGATAATTATTTTTCAATTTTCATTTCTGCGGTAGCCATCTGCTGCAATCCCATCTGTTCGTTTTCCTTCTGCTTCTTCTTCTCTGCATCAATCACCTGGTACGAACCATATTGGTAAGCCAGCGAGATGCCGAGCCAGCTCAGGGCGTAGAGGATGAGCAGGAAGGTGATGATGAAGACCACGAAGAGGAGTGGGGTGAAATAGCCCGGCACGCCGAGCGGGTCGCCATCAAGTGCCCCCAACTGCGAGTAGAACTGGGCGATGATGAGGATGATGGATGGCAGGGCTGCGATGAAGGTAGCGATGCCCACAATCATGATGCCCAGGAAACCGGTCATGAGGAAACCGCCCAGGTGGCGAAGGATGCGGAGCACCCACTGTCCCTTCTTACGCTTCTCGCCTTTGTTGGCAGAGAGTTGCTTGCGTGGCAGCAGATGCCAGAACGATACCACTGCCATCACTAGGGTGGCTGCGTAAATGATGGTTTGCAGAATGAACGAAGCCATCGGATTCATTACTCCCCAGTCGTGAAGCGACTTGTTGGGCAGGAGAAAGTAGAGCACGATAGCCAGCAATACTGCGAAGGGCACCTGGGTGCCCCAGGTTTGCTTGACGAACGATTTCGGGTCGGCCGTCATGGCGTAGTAGGATGCTCGCATACAAGCAGTTATGCTGCGCTGCTTAAATAATTCGTTTACTTCCATAGCTATAATGATTTTATACTACTTACTATTTCTTGCTATTTAAAAGTTTCTTCTGAATTCAGAGCAGGTAATGGCGGTGGCGATGGCCACGTTCAGGCTGTCGGCAGTGGCTCTTCCTTCCGGGAAGTTAGGGATGAGCAGTCTGCGGTTCACCTTCTTGGCAAGGGCTGGCGAGATGCCTTTTCCCTCGTTTCCCATCACGATGAGGCCCCGGTTTTCCAGCTGCTGCTGATAGATGTTGTCGCCATCGAGCAGGGTGCCATATACGGGTACATCAGCCGGCAATGACTCTACCAGGCCCAGCAGGTTGCCGTATTCCACCTTCACTCTCGCTATGCTGCCCATGGTGGCCTGTACAACCTTGGGGTTATACACGTCGGCTGTGTCCTGACTGCAATAGATGTGGGTGATGCCAAACCAGTCGGCAATGCGGATGATGGTACCCAGGTTTCCCGGGTCCTGCACGCCATCCAGGGCAAGATTCAGTTCGCTGGTGTTGATATTGGAAAAGCCGAAGTTCTTCTCCTCCGCCTCTTCCTGAGAGTTGTTGGAATCCTGCTTATTGCATCCGGCATCCTGCTTAAACACAGCCAGCACCTGCTGCGGATGCTGCAGGAAGCTCACTTTCTTCAGTTCCTCCTCGGTTACTTCAATCACCTCTGTCTGGGCTGCCAGATGCTTTCCCTTCAGCCATTCGGCGGTTGCCACGATGAGGTCGGCAGGTTGCAGGGCGAGCAGGTCATCCACCACCTTAAACCCTTCAGCCACGAACTTTCCCTCCTTGTTTCTATTCTTCTTCAGTTCGAGCGAACGAATGTATTTGATCTTATTCTTGCTAATCATTTGTTGTTGTTTCTAATCTTTAATGGATGCAAAGGTAGCATAAAAAGCAGAAAATACAAAATAAAAAGTGCTAAATATTTTGTATTTTCTTCGATTTACACTATCTTTGCAATCTAAAAGGATTAGATTCGTGAAAATACAGAAGATTTCAATACTCGCCCTGCCAGTGATGCTTGCAGGCTGCTCGGCCAGCAAATACGTGCAGGAGGGGGAGTATATATTAAATAAGGTGGAAGTGAAGAGCGACTCTGCAGCGTATGATGCAGGGGCGCTCAAGCAGTATGTGCGCCAGAAAGAGAAGCCTAAGC
Organism: uncultured Prevotella sp.; assembly: GCA_900555035.1. Lineage (GTDB taxonomy): Bacteria > Bacteroidota > Bacteroidia > Bacteroidales > Bacteroidaceae > Prevotella. Next base: position 5,697 of record USJX01000073.1, on the reverse strand, counting down.
TTTTCTCGCTATTCAATAATCCGTTCAGCAAGAAGCCGGTGGTGTATGATGAACTGCAGGCGCAGCTCTCCTGCCGCGACCTGCTCACTGCCATGCAGAACCAGGGATTCATGCATGCCGGGGTGTCGCTCCATACCGAAATCCATGGAGAGGAAAAGACGGATAGCTTAGCGAACAAGAGCCGAAAAAAGGCACCAAAGGTGGATGTAACCTATATGTTGCATCCCGGAGAGCCATTCTATATCGGCAAGGTGGAGTATGATATAGAGGATAAGAACATCGAGCAGATTCTGAAACTCGATGAGCCTGAAAACCAGAAACTCAAGCCGGGCATGAGATTCACCGTGGATGCACTGGATGCCGAGCGCAAACGCATCGCCAACCTTCTGCTTAATGATGGATACTTCCGGTTCAATAAAGACTTTATCCAGTTTTCTGCCGACACCATAGCCGGACAGAAAGATATCGCCGTAACCCTGAACCTGCTGAAGTACAAGGCCAACAGCAGTGCGCCCGAAACCGACCATCCCCGTTACGAAATTCGCAACATTAACTATCTGAGCAACGATAGCGATCGCATTCACCTGCGCCATCGTGTGCTGCTCAATGCCACCGCCATGGAGGAGGGAAAGCCCTACAGCGCCTCTGCCCTGCAGCGAACCTACAATAACTTCGCCCGATTGCAGGCGGTGAAATATACCAACATCAGTTTTAAGGAAGTAACTGATGCACAGATGGATAATGTATCGGATAGCAAATCAGATAGTAAATCAGACAGTATATCAGATAGCACGGTCAATCGCCTGCTCGACTGCAATATCCAGATCAGCACCAACAAGCCTTCCAACATCTCCTTCCAGCCGGAAGGAACCAATACGGCGGGCGACTTGGGTGCAGCGGCTTCGCTCACCTATACCAACAGAAACCTCTTCAGGGGCAGTGAGCAGCTGAGCATCGAACTGCGTGGTGCCTACGAGGCTATCACCGGACTGGAGGGCTATCAGGACCAGAACTATCAGGAATATTCCGTAGAAGGAAAAGTGGTGTTCCCACGATTCATGGCACCGTTCCTATCGAAGAATTTCAGAAGAAGGCAGACTGCCAACAGCGAGCTTTCCGTGAGCTGGGACCTTCAGAACCGTCCTGAGTTCCATCGCCGGGTATTCTCCACGGCATGGCGCTACCGCTGGACGGAACCACGCCACCATCTGGCATGGCGATTCGACCTGCTCGACCTCAACTATGTGTATATGCCTTGGATATCAGAGACTTTCAAGCGCGATTACCTGGATGATGCCGACAATAGAAACGCCATTCTGCGATACAACTACGAAGACCTCTTCATCATGAAGATAGGATTCGGATTAACGTATAGCGACGGGGTGGATGCCTTCCGACTCAACGTAGAATCGGCAGGAAATCTGCTGGATGGCTTCTCCAGGGCATTGAGGTTCAAGACCAATGCCCATGGACAGAGCACCTTCCTGAACATCGCCTATGCGCAGTATGCCAAGTTCGATTTCGACTATACCCACCTGTTCCGTTTCGACGACCGCAATGCCCTGGCACTGCATGCCGACCTGGGCGTGGCCTATCCTTACGGCAACAGCACCGTGCTGCCCTTCGAGAAGCGATATTTCTCGGGCGGTGCCAACTCGGTGAGAGGTTGGGGCGTAAGAGAGCTGGGTCCTGGCGGATACAAGGGCAACGACGGGCGCATCGACTTCATCAACCAGACGGGCGACTTGAAATTCGACCTGAATGCCGAGTATCGAACCTCGCTCTTCTGGAAGTTCGAAGGAGCCCTGTTTGTAGATGCGGGCAACATCTGGACGCTTCGCAACTATGCCGACCAGCCGAACGGACAGTTCCGTTTTGATAAGTTCTACAAGCAGATAGCCGCCGCCTACGGTATGGGCATCCGCCTGAACTTCGATTACTTCATCCTGCGTTTCGACATGGGCATGAAGGCCATCAATCCTGCCTACGAGAGTGGGGATGAGCACTGGGCGATAATCCATCCAAAGTTCAGCCGCGACTTCGCCTTCCACTTCGCCGTGGGATTGCCGTTCTAAAGCTTGGAATAGCTATTCTAAACTTGGGATAGCCGTTCTGAAGACAGTTAACTTACGGCAATTTGTTCAGTTTGATTTTCCAAGCATAATTCTCCATACTCATCGGCAACTGGAACTCCGCCTCATCCACGAGGTGGGCTTCCTGCCCGATGGTATCCATCTGCAGGAAGTTGTGCACGGTGATGCTGGCGATGGCACTTGTTCCATCTTCGCCGAAAGAGATATCGTTGATCTCCACCGTGGCATCTTCAGCCTTCGTTCTCAACCTTTCCACATCCGCCTCGTGCACATTGCTGGCAGCATAGCGCAGCCAGGGTTCCGAACTCTTGGTGCAATATTTCAGCGTTTTCGGGAAATGCCAGTTGAAATAGTAGGTGGCAAACGAATCCACGTAAGCCTCCAGCTGGTTGTCGTCGCCCTCGTGCGATTGGCAGGCCGAAAGCCCGTAAAGACTTGTAGTTATGGCTGCTACAACGATAGCCGTGCCTAATATCGATTTCTTCATCATGTTTCCTATTTCTTAAAAATTCTATTTATTTCCTTAATTTGGGCACAAAGATAGTAAAAAACTTTGTAATAAGAATCTTTTTTGCTAACTTTGCAGGGAAAATAACAAATAAAATGCTTAGATTTATATCCTTTGGCAGTGGAAGTAGCGGCAACAGTTACTATCTTTACACTGAGACGGATTCGATATTGATAGACGTAGGAGTAGGAATCAGGGCACTCAAGAAGCACTTCCATAACTATGGATTGCGCTTCGAGGATGTGCATCATATCTTCATCACCCATGACCACGCCGACCACGTAAAGTCGGTGGGGAGCTTGAGCACTGACTATCATCTACCAGTATATGCAACCCGCAAGATTCATGTTGGTATCGAGCGCAACTATTGCGTCCGAAAGAAGATTGCGCCCAATCACGTGCACGTCATCGAGAAGGGTGTGCCGCTGAATGTGGGCGAGTTTAAGGTAACCCCGTTTGGTGTGCCGCACGACAGCACCGACAATGTGGGCTATTTTGTGGAATGCGAGGGGGTGACGTTCTGCCTTATCACCGATGTGGGGCACATCACCGAGGAGATGCACGATTTCATCGGCCGTTCCAACTATCTGGTGATAGAGGCGAACCACAGCGAGGAGATGCTCCTGCAGGGGCATTATCCTCAGTATCTCAAGGATCGCATCCTGGGTCCCAATGGCCATTTGAGTAATGTGGCGTGTGGTGAGGCGCTGGCCGATTATGCCTCTCCGGGTCTTCGCCACGTATGGCTCTGCCACCTCAGCGAGGAAAACAACCATCCCGAGTTGGCAAGAAAAACCGTGGAGCAGATTCTGAGAAGCAAGGGCATCGTAGTCGGCAAGGACTTCGAGCTTGAAGTGCTGAGACGGAAGACGCCTAGCGAAATATATAAATTGGTGTAATAAAAGCCAGTCTTCCAAATGCAGAAGACTGGCTTTTATGTTTCTGAGGGGGTGTGTCAAAAGTCCAAGACACACCCTCATCTTTCTAGATTTTATCCAACGCCTGCTTGATATCATCCAGGATATCCTCGGCATCCTCGATACCCACTGACAGTCGGATCAAATCTGGCGCAATGCCTGCCTCCTTCAACTGCTCGTCTGAAAGCTGGCGATGGGTGTGGCTCGCAGGGTGGAGCACGCAGGTGCGGGCATCAGCCACGTGGGTCACGATGTTGATCATATCCAGCGAATCCATAAACTTGATGGCAGTCTCGCGGTCACCCTTCAAGCCGAAGGCTATCACGCCGCAGGTGCCATGAGGCATGTATTTCTGGGCAAGATCATAATATTCATCTCCCTTCAGTCCGCTATAGTGAACCCAAGCCACGCGCTCATCGTTCTGCAGGAACTCAGCCACCTTCTGCGCATTCTCACAGTGCTGGCGCACGCGCAGGTGCAGACTCTGAAGACCCAGGTTGAGGATAAACGAGTTCATAGGCGCAGGGATGGAACCCAGGTCGCGCATCAGCTGAGCCACCAGCTTGGTGGTATAACCCATCTTGCCGAAGGCCTTCACGTAAGTCAAGCCGTGGTAACTCTCGTCTGGAGTGCAGAGGCCAGGGAATTTCTCGGCATTCGCCATCCAGTCGAAGTTGCCGCTATCCACAACCACGCCGCCTACCTGCGAAGCGGTACCGTCCATATACTTGGTGGTAGAGTGGGTCACGATGTCGGCACCCCATTCAAAAGGACGGCAGTTGATAGGTGTGGCGAAGGTGTTATCCACGATGAGAGGCACTCCGTTCTTATGGGCGATGCGTGCAAACTTCTCGATGTCGAGCACGGCGCAGCCAGGGTTGCTGATGGTTTCGCCAAACACCACCTTGGTGTTAGGGCGGAAAGCCTTCTGAATCTCCTCCTCGCTGGCGTTAGGGTTCACGAAGGTACACTCGATGCCCAGCTTCTTCAGGGTAACGCCGAAGAGGTTGAAGGTGCCGCCATAAATCTCGTTAGAGGTAACGATGTGGTCGCCCGCCTCGCAGATGTTGAACACGGTGTAGAAGTTAGCAGCCTGTCCGCTAGAGGTCAAAACGGCGCCCACGCCCCCTTCGAGCTGGGCGATTTTCTTAGCCACGGCATCGTTGGTAGGGTTCTGGAGTCGGGTATAGAAATATCCCTCCTTCTTCAGGTCGAAGAGCATCGCCATCTCCTCAGAGTTGTCATATTTAAATGTAGTACTCTGAATGATAGGCACTTCTATCGGCTCTCCATTCTTTGGTTCATAGCCTCCCTGCACGCAGAGGGAAGCAACACGTAATTTCTTTTCCATTGTCGGTTATTATTTTGTTTGTATATTGTTACTTTTTTGTTTTTATCTTGATGGTATATTGTTTTTATCTTGATTAATCTATTCCCATCACGCCCTGAAAGGGCAGAAGCTTCATACAATTCATTCTACTTCATACAATTCATTCTACTTCATTCTACTTCATGAAGACGAAATAGACGGCAGCGATGAGGCAGACGAATGCCGCAGCATGGTTCCAATGCAGGCTCTCGCCCTGGAAGAGCAGGTTGGCGATGATGGCGAAGACGATGAGCGACACGCACTCTTGAATCACCTTGAGCTGCACCAATGTGAATGGACCGCCGTTGTCGATGAAGCCATAGCGGTTGGCTGGCACCTGGCAGCAGTATTCAAAGAAGGCTATCGCCCAACTGAAGATGATGACTCCAAACAGCGGCCAGTGGCTGCTCACGCCCGTCTGCTGCAGCTTGAGATGTCCATACCAAGCCAGCGTCATAAAAATGTTGCTCATTACGAGGAGCAGGATAGTGTATATTCCGTTCATATTCTCTTATATTTTATGAAATTCATTTAAGTCTTACATATATACATATATAATCATTTCCGTCTTGCACATATATAATCATATATATTAATGTGTAAGTGGCTGCAAAGGTACGTTTTTTCTCTTGAAAATGTATGGAAAAGAAGAAAAATGATAGAAAAATAAAAAAAGTTCCGAAAAAAATTGGTGGTTTCAGAAAAAAGCTGTACCTTTGCAACCGATTTTGAGAAATAACTCAACTGCTAGATGGATGCACCCTTAGCTCAGTTGGTAGAGCAACTGACTCTTAATCAGTGGGTCTAGGG